>DATFRP010000324.1:0-96443 GCA_035263125.1 Vicinamibacterales bacterium | reverse complement strand
CGCCTCCTACTGTCCTCCCGTACCGGCGGGAGGACCTGAGTTCAGCTTGTGTCCATCGGCGAAGGTCACATTGCGCGAGGCTGCTTGGGTCGGGTTCACGCGCGCCCGCCAGCCGAAGACGGTGACCTTGTCGCCGACTTTCATCGAGACGTTGCGCGTCCAGCCTTGCCGCACGAGCATGTTCGGCGGATACCCCTCGAACTTCCACTGCGTCACGCCGCCCTTGTCGTCCTTGACGTCCACGTAGAAATAGATGTGCGGGTTCATCCAGTCGATCTTGGCAACCGTGCCAGAAACCGTGACCGGTTTGTCGCCGTCGTACTCAGCGGCGAAGGAATGATGGCCAGCCACCGAGGCTGTTCCAACGAGAACACCGCAGAGCAGCGCGAAGACCGTCCTCATCTGAGCCTCCCGATCGTTGACGAAGCCGCGCGCATTGTACGCGGGTCTGACCCGCGGCACACGGGGTCAGACCCTGATCCGTCCCCGGTCCGTCCCCGGTCCCTATCCGGGTAGAATCGGGTGCGAAGGAGCCCCCTATGCTGACGATTGTCCGTGTGACGTTCGTGGCACTGGCCGCGACCGCGCTGTGCGCCGTGTGGCCCGCTTCAGCCCAGCAGGGAAGCGGAGGTGCTGTGAGCTCGTTCTACGACCTGAAGACCATGAGCCTCGACGGGAAGCCCGGCAACCTCGCCCAGTACAAAGGGAAGGTGAGCCTGGTGGTGAACGTCGCCAGCAAATGCGGCTTCACTCCCCAATATGAAGGTCTCGAGAAGCTGCAGCGCGAGATGAAGAGCAAGGGCTTCAACGTGCTCGGGTTCCCGAGCAACGACTTCGGCGGCCAGGAGCCCGGGACCGCGCAGGAGATCGCGACCTTCTGCAAGCTCACCTACGACGTGACGTTTCCGATGTTCGAAAAGGTCGTGACCAGGAAAGGCCCCGGCCAGTCGCCCGTGTATACGTTCCTCGGAAGCTCGGGCAAACTGCCAGCATGGAATTTCAGCAAGTACGTCGTCGACAAACAGGGAAAGATCGTCGCGTTCTTCGAGAGCCAGGTGACGCCGGAAGACCCCGCGCTTCGCGCCGCGATCGCGAAAGCACTCGCCGCGAGCGAATGAGCTGAGGTTGCCTCGGATTGTGAACGCGTTGCTGGGTCCAGTAGAGTACTGGGATTCATGTCTCGCTGGACCCTACGGTACCCCTTCGTCTTCATCTCACTCCTTCTTCCTGTTCTGAACGCGGGCTGCCGCAGCACGACCGGCGAAGCAAAGTCCTCGACCGCGACGTCGGCTGCTGTCACTGTTGCCACTGCTCCAGCCGTCGAGCGTCCGCTCACGCGCTTCATCCGAGTCACCGGTACGCTTGCCGCCCAGGAGCAAGCGGACGTCGCAGCTGAAATCCAGGGTCGAGTCGTTGCGACCCCCGTCGAACGGGGCACGCGCGTCGGCGAGGGATCGGATCTGATTCGCATCGCCGCCGCCGAAGCCGAGGCGCAGGCGACGGAGGCTCAGGCCAACGCCGCGCAGCTCGAAGAGCGTCTTGGGCTCGGAGAGGGCGCGACGTTCAATATCGATCGGGTGCCGGAAGTGGCCAACGCCCGCGCCAACGTCACGCTGGCGGAGGGCGATTTCGATCGGGCGAAGATGCTCTTCGAGAAGAAGCTGCTCTCGCAGGCCGACTTCGACAAGACCAGCGCGCAGGCCGAGGTCTCCCGTCGTCAGTACGACATCGCGCGCAATGCGTCGATGCAGCAGTACCAGGCGCTGCTCGCGGCTCGTGCGCGTGTGAGCCTTGCGAAAAAAGCGCTTGCCGACACGGTCGTTCGTGCGCCGTTTGCCGGAGTGGTCGGCGAACGCATGGTCTCGGTGGGCGACTACGTGACGAAAGGCATGAAGGTGGCCTCGGTGCTGAGGACCAGCCCGCTTCGACTTCAACTGACCGTGCCGCAGCAGTACAGCGTGGAGGTCGGCGTCGGTCGTGCCGTCTCGCTCGAAGTGGATACGGCGCCGGGCAAGACCTTCACAGGTCAGGTGCGCTACGTCTCGCCGGCCCTCCAGGCCGACTCTCGCACGCTCATCGTCGAAGCGGTAGTGCCCAACGACGAGGGCTCGCTCAAGCCCGGGTCGTTTGCGACGGCGCGGATTGAACAGGAGTCGAAGATGCCCGGCATCCTGGTGCCGGCAGCGGCGATTCGCACGATTTCGGGCACCTCGCGCGTGTTCGTGATTGCCAATAACCGCGCCGAGGAACGGCTCGTCACTGTCGGACAGGCGGTCGACGATCTCGTTGAAGTCACGAGCGGCGTCAAGAAGGACGAGCGCGTCGCCACCACCAACATCACCCAGCTGGTCGACGGCGTGGGGGTCAGCCCCCGGTGATGACTCGTTCCGGCGTCTGACCCCGAAGGTGCACTATGCAATGGCTCGCTGAGCTCTGCGTCCGTCGGCCTGTCTTCGCTTCGGTCCTCATCCTCTCGTTGACCGTTGTCGGCGCGTTTGCCTTCGGTCAACTCGGTGTCGACCGACTGCCTCAAGTCGACTTCCCCACGGTGACTGTCACGACCCGTCTGCCTGGCGCCGCGCCCGAGCAGGTCGAAAGCGAGGTCACCGACAAGGTCGAGGAAGCGGTCAACACGATCAGCGGGATCGATCAACTCAGCTCGAACTCCGCTGAAGGCATCTCGCAGGTGACGGTGACGTTCCGGCTCGAGAAGAACGCCGACGTCGCGGCGCAGGAAGTGCGTGATCGCATCAACCGGATCCTGCCCCTCCTGCCACGAACGATCACACAGCCGACGATCGAGAAACAGGACCCGGACGCGGCCCCGATCCTCACGATCGCCGTCACGGCGAAGAAGCCAATCCGCGAAGTGACGGAGTACACCGACAAGGTGCTCCGCCGTCGCTTGGAGAGCGCCGATGGTGTGGGACAGGTGCTCGTCCTGGGTGGACGCAAACGTCAGATCAACGTCTGGGTCGACGCGGACCGGCTGCGTGCGTACAACCTGACGGTGAACGACGTGTCGCGCGCGCTGCAGGCACAGAACGCCGATGTGCCGGGCGGGCGCATCGACCAGGGTGCGCAGTCGATCACGATGCGTACGCGCGGTCGCGTCGACACGCCCGATGAATTCGGTGAGCTGGTGCTGCGTCAGGTCAATGGCCACCCGATCAAGGTCTCGGACGTGGGACGCATCGACGATGGTGTGGCCGAAGCCACGACGCTGGCCAACATCAACGGCGATCCGACCGTGTTGCTGCAGATCCGGAAGCAGTCAGGCACGAATACCGTCGAAGTCGTCAACAACGTCAAGGAACGGCTCGAGGACATCCAGGCGGCGCTGCCTCCTGGCTATGACCTGCGCATCGTGCGCAATCAGGCCGAGTTCATCGAGGCGTCATTCCGCAGCGTTGAGGAACATCTGATCGTCGGCTCGTTCCTCGCCGCATTCGTCGTCCTCTTGTTCCTCGGCAACCTGCGGTCGACGGTCATCGCCGCGATTGCGATCCCGACGTCGATCATCGCCACGTTCGCGCTCGTCTGGTACATGGGCTTCACGCTCAACATGCTGACGATGCTGGCGCTCACGCTTGCCGTCGGCATCGTCATCGACGATGCGATCGTCGTGCTCGAGAACATTTACCGCTTCATTGAAGAGAAAGGGATGCCGCCGATCAAGGCGGCAGTCGAGGGGACGCGAGAGATCGGCCTCGCCGTGCTCGCGACGACGCTCTCTCTGGTCGCGATCTTCGCTCCGGTCGGCTTCATGAGCGGCATGGTCGGCCGCTTCATGAAGAGCTTTGGTCTGACGATGGCGTTCGCGGTGATGGTGTCGCTGCTCGTGAGCTTCACGCTGACGCCGACGATGTGCGCGCGCTGGCTGAAGGTGAAGCCGCGGAAAGAGGACGAGTCTCATCACATCCACGACTCGAAGCATTCGAAGGTCTTCGGACCGCTCGATCGTGTCTATACACGCATGCTCGAGTGGTCGATGGCGCACCGCGGGCTGGTCGCGGTCTTCGCGGTGGTCGTCCTGTTTTCGAGCGTGCCGATCTTCCGCGTCGTCAACGTGAACTTCACGCCGACCGACGATCAATCGGAGTTCGACGTCAGCCTCCGCGCGCCCGAGGGCACCAGCCTCGAGGCGACCGAGGTGATCGCCAACCGCGTCGCCAACGCGGTCCGGAAGCTTCCGGAAGTGAGCTACACGATGATCACGGTCGCCGGCGATTCGGCCGGCACGCTCAACACCGCGTCGATCTACGTGCGGCTCAAGGAAATCGGCGATCGCTCGCGCGACCAGTTCGAGATCATGGACATCGTGCGCAACGAGGTGCTTCCCTCATCGGCAGACAAGGCCGTGCGGACGTCGCTCGCGGCCCCCGGTATCGGCGGTGGCGGCGGAGGCGGCGGACAGGCCCAGGGCGACGTCATGTTCGTCATGCAGGGGCCGAGCCTCGCCGAGCTCGAGCGCGCGAGCAACGCCCTGGCCGATTCGGCGCGCGCCATTCCTGGTCTCGTCGATGTCGACACGTCGCTGCGTGTTGGCAAGCCGGAAATGGCGGTCAAGCTCGATCGGCCCAAGGCCGCGGACCTGGGCGTGCAGATTGCCGACGCGGCTGAAGCGCTGCGTCTGCTCGTCGGCGGCGATCAGGTGACGACCTATAACGAGGGTGGTGAGCAGTACGAAGTCCACCTGCGGGCGCAGGATCAGGATCGCGGATCGGAATCGGCGGTCGGCCAGCTGACCGTGCCCTCGTCGCGGCTTGGCAGCGTCGCGCTCGAGAACATCGCCAGCTTCTCGCGCGGTGCTGCGCCGTCGGACATCCGTCGTCTCAATCGGCAACGACAGGTCACGGTCGCAGCCAACCTGCTGCCCGGGACATCGCAGACTGCGGCGCAGGCGAAGATGTCAGAGGCGGCGGCGAAGCTGGCGCTGGGATCGGAATATCGGACCGGCTATCAGGGCCGCTCGCGCGAGCTGAATCGCACCGCCAGCGCGTTTCTTCAGGCGCTCGCGCTCTCGCTGATCTTCATGTATCTGGTGCTCGCGGCGCAGTTCGAGTCGTGGCTGCATCCGGTCACGATTCTGCTCTCGCTGCCGCTGACGCTGCCCTTCGCGCTCATCTCGATTCTGATCTTCGGCCAGTCGCTCAACATCTTCTCGGCGCTCGGGATGCTCGTTCTGTTCGGCGTGGTGAAGAAGAACTCGATCCTGCAGATCGATCACGCCAATCAGTTGCGTGAGACGGGGCTCAGCGCGCGCGATGCGATGGTGCAGGCCTGCCGCGATCGGCTGCGGCCGATTCTGATGACGACGCTCGCATTCGTCGCGGGCATGGTTCCACTCGTGATCACGCAAGGCGTCGGATCCGCCACCAACCATGCGATCGGATTCGTGGTGATCGGCGGACAGACCCTGGTGTTGACGCTGACACTGCTGGTGACGCCAGTGACCTATTCGCTGTTCGAAGATGCGCGTGAGCAGCGCGTGGTGATGCGCAGCTTCAGCTGGCTGCGATCGAAGCTGCCGCTCGCCAATCCTGTGACACCTGCATAGTGGACGGCCGCAGAGGGCCCGAGGGCGCAGAGAAGAGCGTCAACGCTGAGATCGCAAAGGGGTAGAGACCGCAGAGTAAGCTATCCAGAGATGCCCTTCCGCGACATCATCGGTCACCGGCGGCTCGTCTCGCTGTTGTCGCGCGCCTGCGCGCGCGGGACGCTGCCGCCGTCGCTGTTGTTTGCCGGCCCCTCGGGCATCGGCAAGCGCCGCGTCGCCATGGCGATTGCGGCAGCGGTGAACTGCCTGAATCCGCCGAGCACGACGGATTTCGAGAAGGATGCGTGCGGCGAGTGCGCGTCGTGCAAGCGGATCGGGCGCGGTGTGCACCTCGATGTGATCGCGATCGCCCCCGAGGACAGCGGGTCGATCAAGATCGAACAGGTCCGCGACGTCATCGACAAGGCCGACTATCGTCCGTTTGAAGGCAAGCGGCGGGTGGTCGTCATCGATGAGGCCGATGCGCTGGTTGTCCCGGCGCAGAACGCGCTGCTCAAGACGCTCGAAGAACCGCCGTCCGCCTCGATTTTCATCCTCGTCTCGTCGATGCCCGATGCGCTGCTGCCGACCGTGATCTCGCGCTGTCCGCGACTGCGATTTGGTCCGCTGTCCCCCGCGGAAGTGGCAAACGCGTTGATCGCGGGTCATGACTACAGCGAAGCCGACGCGCGAGCCGCGGCGGCCGATGCCGACGGCAGCATCGGGCGGGCGCTCGCGTCGAATTCCGCCGATCTCGCGGACGCACGTCACGAGGCTGGCCGGTTGATGGAACAGGCGGCCCGTATCAGCGATCCGGGCCGGCGAATCGACGCGGTCAGGGACCTGACGTCGAACAAGGGCGGGGCTGCAGCCGAACGCGAGCAGTTGGGCGCGTGTCTACGGGCACTCGCATCGCTATTGCGAGACACCAGCATCCTGGCCCTTGGAGGCGACCGTCGCATGCTCGGCAACGCCGATCTCGAGTCATCGTTGACGACACTGTCGCGTACCTTTGACGGGGCGCGCAGTATGCGTGCCTATGCCGCCGTCGATGAAGCGCTCGCGGCGCTCGAACGGAATGCGAGCCCGAAGGTCGTCGCGGACTGGCTCGTGTTGCAGTTGTAACATCCGGCTGAAGCCGGACGCTACCGGTGTCTTTGAAACCACGCATCGCGATCACTGTCGGTGATCCTGCCGGTATCGGCCCCGAGATCGCTGCGAAGGCGGCGGCGGACGAACGTGTGCGCGCCGCGTGTGAGCCGGTCATCTACGGCCCTAAGGCGGGCACGCGGTTCGAGCCGGGAGTGTTGTCGGCGGAGGCGGGTCGAGCGGCCTACGACGCGATCTGTGCCGCGGTCGCGGATGCGTTGTCAGGCAGCATCGCAGGCATCGCGACGGCACCGGTCAACAAGCTGGCGTTTGCCCATGCCGGCCTCCCCTGGAGGGGGCATACCGACCTGCTCGGTCATCTGACGGGCTGTACGCGCGTCGCGATGATGTTCTGGTCGGATGCGCTCAAGGTCGTGCTCGCGACTGTGCACGTGCCGCTCGCGTCGGTCCCCGGTGCACTGACCCGTGAGGTCGTCGACAGCACCATCGACCTCGCGGCTCGCGGGCTGCCACGTTTCGGCGTGCTGCGCCCACGCCTTGCCGTCGCCGGGCTCAATCCGCACGCAGGGGAGGCTGGCCTCCTCGGTGATGAAGAACTGCATGTGCTGCAGCCAGCCATCGCGGCCGCACGCGCGCGGGGCATTACCGTCGATGGCCCGTTTCCCGCTGACACCGTGTTTGTGCGAGCCGTGTCCGGTGATTTCGATGCGGTGATCGCCTGCTATCACGATCAGGGACTGATTCCGGTCAAGCTGATGGCCTTCGGCCATGCCGTCAATGTGACGCTGGGGCTGCCGATCGTGCGTACATCAGTCGATCACGGTACTGCGTTCGACATCGCCGGCCGAAACCTCGCCAACCCGTCGAGCATGATCGAAGCCGTCCTGCTCGCAGCCAGACTGGCTTCTACTGCTCTCTGAAGGCGTTCGTGAGCGGATAACGCCTGTCCCGTCCGAAGCTCTTTCTCGTGATCTTGACGCCGGGCGGCGCCTGCCTGCGTTTGTATTCCGCGGCGTATAACAGACGCTGCACGCGTGACACGGTTTCGTGCGGGAAGCCCCGCGCGGTGATCTCCTGAACGCTCAGTTCCTCTTCGACCAGTCCTTGCAGGATCGCGTCGAGTTCGTCGTACGGAGGGAGCGAGTCCTGGTCTTTCTGATTCGGCCGCAGCTCGGCGGTCGGCGCCTTTTCGATGGATGACTCCGGAATCACACGGCCGCTCGGTCCAAGCGCTCCCTCTGGCACGCGCTCGTTCCGCCATCGGGACAGCGCGTAGACCTCCGTCTTGTAGATGTCCTTGAGCACCGAGTAGCCGCCGCACATGTCTCCGTACAGGGTGGCGTAGCCGACCGACATCTCGGACTTGTTGCCAGTGGTGACCAGCAGTTCCGAGAACTTGTTCGACAGCGCCATCAGGAGCACGCCTCGCGCGCGCGCCTGAAGGTTTTCTTCAGTGACGTCCCGCGGACGGTCCTTGAAGACCGGTTCGAGAATCCCCTCGAACGCTTTCACCGCATCTTCGATCGGCAGCGTATCGAGATGCACGCCCAGCAGCCGGGCCGACTCCTCGGCATCGTTCTGACTCGCGTCACTTGTGAATCGCGAGGGCAGTCGCACTCCGCGGACGCTCTTCGCCCCGAGGGCGTCCACGGCGACCGCGACGGTCAGGGCGGAGTCGATCCCGCCTGATAGTCCGAGCACGACGCCCGGGAATCTGTTCTTGCGGACGTAGTCCCGGAGGCCCAGCACCATCGCGTTGTAGATCGATGACAGTCGAGGCTCGTCGGTCCATTGCGTACATCCGGTGCATCGCAGGTGTCCGTCCACCCGCTCCCAGTGGGTCATCGTCAGCGCGACGCGCCAGAAGGGAAGGACGTGCGCGAGCGAACCGTCACGGTTCATCACGAACGAGCCGCCATCGAAGACGAGTTCATCCTGACCACCGACCTGGTTGACGTACACCAACGGCAGTCCCGATTGCACGGTGCGCAGCCGACTGAGCTCGAGTCGCTGACCGAACTTCTCGACTTCGAACGGCGACCCGTTCGGCACGAGCAGCACTTCGGCGCCCTCGCGTGCCAAGTGCACCGAGCACCCTTCGAACCAGATGTCTTCGCAAATAGGCAGACCAATACGAATGCCTCGGAAATCGATGGGTGTTGGCAGTGGCCCGGGAGCGAAGACGCGCTTCTCGTCGAAGACGCCGTAGTTGGGGAGCTCGTGCTTGAATCGAAGGGCGCTCGCACCATCGGCGACGAGCGCAGCGGTGTTGTGAAGCCGACCCTCGTTCACCCACGGCAGCGTGACCACCATGCCCGGCCCGCCATCGGAGCTCTCGCGCTGCAATTCACCGAGGACATCAGCAGCCGCCTTCACGAGCGCGGGGCGCAACACAAGATCTTCGGGTGGATAGCCGACGAGAACGAGTTCCGGGAAGACCACGATGTCTGCGCCCTGGGCGGCGGCCTCCGCGCGTGCGCGTCTCACGATCGCGGCATTGCCTGCTATGTCACCGACGATCGGATTGACTTGAGCGATAGCTATCGAGAGGCGGGCGGGTGTGGGCACTGCTGTCGCTAGTGGTGCGTACCTCGCGAATCGGGCGCTCCGTTGTCGGAGGTACTCTTCCAGTTCATACAGTCCACTAGGATACCCGACACGAGATTGTCACCATGACTCGTGCGTTTTTCTGTGAAGGTCTACGCAGGCATCGCGTTTCACAGTACGCGCAACGATGCAGTGAAATGCAACCGAGAATGCTCGAAAGTGCATTCGTTCAAGTGTCCCAGGGTGAAACCCTGAAATACACGAGCGTAAAGACTCCACATAGTACCGCAATGAAAACTACGCCGCAGATTCAGCAGTAGACGATTAACATCCTGATTGGTCACAGTTTATGCACGAAACCTCAGCTGGCCGCGAACTTGCTGGCGAGCTGGACCATGCGAGCCCCCGGTACACGGCTTTTCGTACTCGCGGCAGTGCTATTGGCTACACCTTCGATAGCGCGCAGCCAGACCCTCACCGCTGTGTGGGATCCCAACCCCGCGAGCGACAACGTCGTGAACTACCAGGTTTGCATCGGGACCACTTCACTCAGTTGCAACTTCAAGAACGACACGGTTCCTGCCAGCCAGACGTCGTACGTGTTCACCCCGAATCCTGGCGTGTTGTATCGCGTCGCGGTCCGTGCAGTCAGTGCCGCGGGCCCGGGCAGCTATTCGCCCGAGGTGACCGTCTCGATTCCGGCTCTCGCCACGATTGCCAACCGCACGAGCACACTCAATACGGCGATCTCTCCATTCACGGTGTCCGCCACCGATCCCGATGGTGGAACCCTGAGGTTCACGCACACAGGGCTTCCGCTCGGCTTGACGCTCAACCAGTCGACCGGTGTCATCAGCGGAACGCCGACGACAGCGGGGGCGTTCAACGTCACGATTTTCGTGAACGACGGATTGTCGACGAGCTCAGCGTCGTTCGTCTGGACGGTTCAGGGTTCGACGGACACCACCGCACCTACGCTCGCAATCACGAGTCATACGGACGGTCAGACCGTCAGCACGGCCAGCATCACCCTCGCCGGGACGGCCACTGACAACGGCGCGGGCGGCAGCGGCATCACGAAGGTGACGGTCAACGGCGCGACCGCGGGTGGCGGGACGGCCACGGGAAGCAACACCGCAAACTGGAGCGTGACCGGGACGCTGGTTACCGGCGGGAACCTGTTCACAGTGGTGGCGACCGACGGCGCTGGCAACGCGCGCACCTCCTTGATCACGGTCAACAGGACGGCGCCGGATTCGGCGGCCCCGACCCTGTCGATCACCAGTCACACGTCCGGTCAGACGGTCAACACCGCGACCATCACCCTCGCGGGGACCGCGACTGACAGCGGATCGGGCGGCACCGGCATCACGAGTGTCACGGTGAACGGTACCGCGGCGACCGGCGGCACCGCCTCCGGGAACAGCACCGCGAACTGGTCGCGCAGTGTCTCGCTTGTTGCCGGCGCAAACGTGCTGACGGTCGTGGCGAACGACGGCTCGGGCAACGCGCGACAGGTGCAAATCACAATCAATCGCGACTCGACCGCGCCGACGCTTGCGATCACGAGCCACACCAGCGGCCAGAGCGTGACCACTCCGAACATCACGCTCAGCGGCACGGCGACCGACAGCGGCGCCGGCGGCAATGGCGTCACGGGCGTGACCGTCAACGGTGTTGGAGCCACCGGGGCCACCGCGACCGGCAGTAGCACGGCGAACTGGAGCCGCGCTCTGACGTTGGCAAGCGGCTCGAACACGATCACGGTGATTGCGACGGATGGTGCCGGGAACACGCGCACATCGTCGATCTCAATCACGCTGACGGCGCCAGACACGACGGCACCGACGGTCTCGATCACCAGCCATACCGCTGGCCAGACGGTGACCACCTCGAGCATCACCCTCAGCGGAACCGCCACCGACAGCGGCGCGGGCGGCAGCGGGATCACCGGTGTGATGGTGAACGGCGCGGCGGCCACCGGAGGGACGGCGACCGGCAGCAACACGGCAAATTGGAGCCGTGCAATCACGCTGGCACCGGGGAGCAATACCATTCCGGTGACGGCCGCCGACGGCGCCGGCAACGTTCGCTCGACCTCGATTGCGATCACTTACGTTGTTCCAATGACGTCCGCGTCGTTGACGCCCAACGTCGTGAGTCCTCAAGCCACCGGGACCGCGGTCACGTTCACAGCCTCGGGCACCGGCGGCACCGCGCCGTACGAGTATCAGTGGTATGTGCAGCTGAATGGCGGCGCCTGGACGATGCTTCGCAGTTGGAATACCGCGACGACCTACACCTGGACGCCGGCAACAGCGGGCTCGTATGCGATCGCGATTTGGGCGCGCAGCAGCGGCTCGACTGCGAATGGGTGGGAGGCATATGCCGAGCGGTCGTACTCCGTGACGGCGCCAGATGCGGCAGCTCCATCTCTCACCATCACAAGCCACACGCCGGGCCAGGCGGTCCCATCCGCGAGCATCACGCTGAGTGGCACCGCGACCGATAACGGCGCAGGTGGCAACGGCGTCACCAGCGTGAAGGTCAACGGCGTGACGGCATCGGGCGGTGCGGCGGCCGGGAACAACACTGCGAACTGGAGCCAGGCGCTCACGCTCTCGAACGGCAGCAACACGATCACTGTGACGGCAACCGACGGCGCCAGCAACGTGCGGACATCGACGATCACGCTGACGTACACGGCTGCGGCGCCGAAGATGTCAGCGGCATCGTTGACTTCGAACGTCGCGAGCCCACAAGCCGCGGGGACGAGCGTGACGTTCATCGCGAGCGGATCAGGCGGCACGGCTCCGTACGAATATCAGTGGTATCTGTTCTCCGGCGGGACGTGGTCGATGCTCCGCGCGTGGAACCAGACGACTACCTATACCTGGACGCCACAGGCCGCTGGCAGCTACACGATCGCCATCTGGGCCCGTAGTGCCGGCAACACCGCCAACGCCTGGGAGGCGTATGCGGAAAACGCGTTTACGGTGACCACGGCGGCACCAGTCCCGCCGCCCCCACCAGCTTCCGATACCACGGCCCCGAGTCTGGCGATCACCAGCCATACACAGGGTCAGACTGTGACCACCCCGAACATCACGCTGAGCGGCACGGCAACCGACAACGGCTCGGGCGGCAGCGGCATCTCGAACGTAACGATCAACGGCACACCGGCCAGCGGCGGCGGCACGAGCGGCACAGGCACGGCGAATTGGAGCCGCAGCATCACGCTGGCGACCGGTTTGAATACGTTCAACGTCGTGGCAACCGATGGCGCCGGCAACTCGCGCACGGTGTCGATCACGCTGACCTATTCACCGAGCGCACCGCCGCCATCGAGCGGTCCAATGACGAGCACGACGCTGTCGTCGAGTGTCGTCAGCCCGTCCACCGGCACAGCGATCACGTTCACGGCGAGCGGCACGGGCGGCACCGCGCCGTATGAGTATCAGTGGTATCTGCTGTCGGGCAACGCCTGGTCGCTGCTCCGCACCTGGAGCACCACGACGACGTATACCTGGACACCGCCGGCGCCCGGCAACTACAGCGTCGCGATCTGGGCGCGCAGCTCGGGTTCGACTGTGAGGGAATGGGAGGCATACGCCGAGAGCGCATTCGTGGTGGCCGGCACGGTTCCGCCCCCGCCCACGTCGGATGCGACACCTCCGAGCGTCGCAATCACGAGCCATGCGTCGGGTCAAACGGTGAACGCGCCGAACATCACCCTCGGCGGCACGGCAACCGACAGCGGTGCCGGTGGCAGCGGGATCGCGAGCGTGACTGTGAACGGCGTCGCCGCCAACGGCGGCAGCGCATCCGGCACGGGCACGGCGAACTGGAGCCGCAGCGTGACGCTGGCCAACGGTTCGAACACCTTCAATGTGGTTGCGACCGACGGCGCGGGCAATTCGCGCACGACCTCGATCACGCTGAACTACTCATCGAGCACCTCGCCGCCGCCATCGGGTGGCCCGATGACGGGTGCGTCGTTCACGCCGAATGCCCCGAGCCCGCAGACCGTGGGAACGACCATCACGTTCACGGCGCTCGGCACCGGTGGCACGGCGCCGTACCAGTATCAGTGGTATGTGCTGTTGGGCGACACGTGGAGCTTGCTGCGGAGCTGGAGCTCGACGACGACGTTGAATTGGACGCCGTCCGCGGCGGGTCTCTACAAGATCGCCCTCTGGGCGCGGAGCGCTGGCGCGACCGCGAACGAGTGGCAGGCGTACTCCGAGCAGTGGTTCTTCGTCTCGAGCACAGCAACCGCGCCTGGAGCGCCGATGACCGCGGCGTTCCTCACGTCGAGCGGTGCGACCTTCACCGCCAGCGGCACCGGCGGCGTGGCTCCGTATGAATATCAGTGGTACGTGCAGAAGGATGGGGGCGCATGGCAGTTGGTGCGGTCGTGGAGCACGGCGACGACGTATACCGTGACCGGCGAGTCAGGCACCTACGTGATTGCGATCTGGGCTCGTAGCACCGGCGCCACGGCCAATGCCTGGCAGGCCTACGCCGAGCGCACGTTCGTGTTTGCGCCGTAGTCGCGACCTCTCACCGCTTCGATTCGGCTGACATCGCCGCGGCCAGCGCCGAAAGGACCTGGCCCGGCGCGTCGGCATCCATCCCCACCCATAACGGGCGCTGCAGCAGCCGCACGTCGCCGCCCGCCTCCGCGCCAGCTTCCCGTACGTCGTTACATGGTACGATCTCGTCGTTGACGGGCAGCGTGCCTGAGCGAGGCTCCGCGCGGGGATACAGGATCGTCGAACGCCACCGCTGACACGGCGATCGCGCGAGCGGCGCCGCGCGCGCCGCTGACGTCAGGGCGCCGCGGCCCCGGCGTCGCGCCACCGCGCCATCGATACATGAAGATCCTTGTCGTCCTGAAGCAGAAGAAGAACGTCGAAACGTTCCTGGGCATGATTCGAGTGCTCGTCGATCGCGGGCACGAGGTCGCGCTGGCCGTCCAGGAGTGGAGCGACGCGCGCGACGATGAGTATCGCGCCGAGATCCCGTCGCCGCGGTTCTCGGTCGTGCGGAGTCCCTCTCATCGATCGGATCAATGGGCCGAAGTGGCATGGCTGCTTCGCAGTCTGCGCGACTGCGCGCACTATCAGCAGCCGGCCTTGAACAATGCCGCCAAGCTGCAGGCGCGGACGATCCACAAGCTGCGTGAAGAGCTGCGGTTGAGCGTCGACGACCATGGTGCTGCCTCGGTTCTTCGTGAATTGCCGCCGCAGCAGATCCAGCGACTGGAAGCCGTGTTCGAGCTCGCGGAGCGGCAGTTGCCGATCGATCCGTTGTACGACCAGTTTCTGCGCGGGCAGGCCCCCGATCTCGTGCTGGTCTCTCCGCTCGTGCACTTCGGCGCCGCGCAGGCGGACGTCGTGACCAGCGCGCACGCCCTCGGCATCCCGGTAGCCATGCTGCTGTACAGTTGGGACAACCTGAGCACCAAGGGATGTCTCCATCGCTGGCCCGATCGGATCTTCGTGTGGAACGAGGGACAGCGCCGCGAAGCGCAGAGGCTGCACGGGTACCCGGAAGATCGCGTGGTCGCCGTAGGCGCGCCGCGATTCGACGGCTTCTTCGAGCTGCGGTCCCGTCTGAGCCGCGCCGATTTCCACGAGCCTCTTGGCCTCGATTCCGGGCGCCCAACCTTTCTTTACGTGTGCTCGTCGCAGTTGGTCTCGTCCGCGGAGCTGGCGTTCGTGCGCAAGTGGGTCGAATCGGTGCGCGGCTCGGCGAGCCCTCGTCTCCGGGAAGCCAACCTGATCATTCGACCCCATCCCGATTTATCGCTGCTGGGTGCGGACGAGGCGGCCCAAGAGCTTCGCTGGCCGGCGCTGCGCGGCGCGAAGGCATTTCTGTCGCGCCCGTTTGATGATGTTCGCGCCGTCGTGCTGCGCACGTCGGATCGCACCCAGCAGGGATTCTACGAGTGCCTCCATCACAGCGCCGGCGTTATCGGCCTCAATACGAGCGCGGAGCTCGAGGCGGCTATCGTCGGGAGACCGGTCTTCACGATCTTGGCCGGCGGGGATGCCGACGGCCAGAGCAGCACGCTGCACTTCCACTATCTGCTCGAGGAGCACGGTGGATGCGTACGCGTGGCGCGGGATCTGAGAGAGCACGCCGCACAGCTCGATGCAACGCTGACCTCGCCGGTCGACGCCACGTTTCTCCGTCGCTTCGTCACCGACTTCCTGCGCCCGCACGGAATCGGGCGCGCGGTCGCGCCGCTGCTCGCCGATGCTATCGAAACGGCCTTTGGCGGCGGTCGACCCGATCTGGCGCCGGCGTCTCCGTCACAAGAAGCTGACGCCGGCGCAAGCGTGCGCATCGAGAGCGTCAACGCGATGGCCGAGGGACGCTCGGCGGTCCGTCTCGAGAGGGAGAAGTACGGCTACGCCCTTCGCGTGCAGGTTTCGGGCACCGCCGAGGGCGACGCGAAGCCTCGTCTCGACAGGAGCACCGTCAAGTGGCTGCGCCAGTGCATCGGGATTGGCGACGTCATCTATGACATCGACGCGGGCGTCGGCGTCTACGCGATGCTCGCTGCCCGTTACCACGGTGCCGTGGTCGTGGCATTCGAGCCGGGATATGTCGCGTTCAAGGATCTGTGCGAGAACGTCCGGCTCAACGGCTGTGACGGGTCGGTCCTGGCGCTTCCGTTTGCCGTGTCGGAGTTCGACGGCATCGGCGAGCTCAAATACCCGTCCGGCCTGGCCGGCCAAGCGCGCCACTCGCTGCGGCCGGCGGCCTGGCGTGTGAAGCGCGCGTCGGGGGAGGAAGGGACGTTCAAGCAGGCCGTGTGCGCGATCTCGCTCGATCAGGCCATGGAGCGTCATCATCTGCCGCCGCCCAACCACCTGCGCCTCGGCCCAGCGGCGTCCGCGGCCGGCGTGCTCGGAGGGGCATCGCGCATTCTCGATCTCGAGACGCTCAAGACGATCTTCTTCACGCTGCCGGTCGAGGAAGGGGAAGCCCTCGCCGCGCAGCTTACCCGGCGGAAGTGGATCGTCGCTCGCCACATCCCGATCTCGCGCGGACGCGCGCATGTCCAGCTCGCGCGGGAAGCCGTCGCGACGACGGTCGAAGAGGCGCGAACGTGAAGGTGTGGACGATACCGCGATGGCGTCGAACCATCGTCGGTTTTGTGGCCCTAGGCGAAGTGTTCGCGGAATGGTTGCGGCAGGCGCGGCCCGAGGGCACCGTGATTACCGATCGGGCCGGCAACAGTTTGCGCGGATTCGGCCTGGCTCCGGTGTGATGCTGACGAGCGACGCGCGTCAGCGCGACTACTGGGAGCGCGACCACGGGTTCCGGCGCTTCGATCATCCCGTCGTGAAGCTGTTCGCCGAGCAGCGGCTGGATCTGTTGGCGACGTGGATCGACTTCAGCCGCATTCGCACCGCGCTCGACGTCGGGTGCGGCGACGGATTTTCGACCTACTACGCACGGAGGCGCATCGAGTGCGTGCACGCGACCGATCGATCGCGCGTCATGCTGTTGCGCCACCCATTGAAGAACGAAGGCCACGTGGTGTCGGCCGACGCCGGTGCGCTCCCGTATCGCGACCGGAGCTTCGACCTCGTGTACGGCTGGGAGATCCTCCATCACGTCGCCGACCCCGTTCACGTGGTCGCCGAAATGGCGCGGGTGAGCCGCCGGCTGGTTCTCGTCATCGAGCCGAATCGCAATCATCCCGCGCAGTTCGCCTTCGCGCTCGTCGATCGTGAGCACCGCTGGGTGCTGCGCTATTCACGCCGGTTTCTCGAGAACGTATGCCGCACCGCCGGCCTTTGCGTGCTTCGAAGCGCTTCGGGCGGCCATATCTTCCCGAACCGGAGTCCGTTGTGGATGGCCCGCCTTGCCGCACGGTGGAGGTACAAGTCGCCGATCGGGATCTCCAACTGGGTTCTGGCGGAGAAGCCATGACGCGCAAGTCGGCAGCACAGTCGGCGTGGGATGCGATCGGAATTCCGTTCCGGCTCGCCTTGTTTCCGCAGTCGTGGCTGCCCGGTTTGGGATGGACCACGCTCGAAGACGAGCGCATCGCGGCCGTCGCTCCGCACCTGCACGGCCGAGTGCTCGACGTCGGCGCCGGAACGAATCGACTGGTGCGTCTGCACGGCGACGGCGTCGGCGTCGACGTCCACGACTGGGGTGGCGGTGCGCGGATCGTCGAGGACGCCGCGCGTTTGCCGTTTGCGGACGCGAGCTTCGACTCGGTGACGTTCGTCGCGTGCCTGAATCACATCCCGAATCGCGGCGCGGCGCTCGTCGAGGCGCGGCGCGTGATCCGGTCTGGCGGCACGCTCGCGATCACCATGATCGATCCGATCCTCGGCGGGATCGGCCATGCGATCTGGTGGTATGGCGAGGATCGACACCGCGGCGGAATGAAGCCAGGCGAAGTGGGCGGCTTGTGGCCGCGCGATGTCGTGAACCTTTGCACGCGCGCCGGATTCGCTCTTTGCCGGCACCGCCGATTCGTTTACGGGATGAACCATCTCTTCGTGTTCGAGACGGCCGGCGTCGGGACCTCACCGCCCCGTGTCTAGCGTGCGTGCGATCGCGTAATAGATCTCAGGCTCCGACAGGCGACCGATCGCGCCCCAATCGATGGCCGGACCGACCGCCGCCTCGAGTGGACGCGCCTCGCGCTCGATGCGCGCGATCGGATGACGGTCGTGCATCGACGCTTCGACGAGGCTCGGGACGAGCGCGGCCGCGGCGAGCATCAGCACGAGGCCTTCGGTGAACCGTTCGCCGCTCGATGTCTGCAGCCGGGAGACGGCGAGGAGCGCGAGCGCCAACACGAGTGCCGGTCTGAAGATGCCCAGCGACCGGCCGTGCACCTGCGTCCAGAAGTAGAGGCTCTGCGCCTCACTGCCTATTGCGTTGATGGCGGCGACGATGGGAAAGGTCGCCGCGAGGATGACGGCGATGATCGCCAGGTCGGCGAACGGGTCGCCGCGCATGGCGAGTCGATCGCGAATGCCGCCGAGGATACGGGCGAGACCGGCCGTCCGGCCGCGGATTCCCCAGTAGATGCACACGGCGATCGACAGCACGCCGGCCGCAGCTGCGGTGAGCACGATCGGCCGCGCCACGCCGATCACGCCGCCGAGCGACTCGCGTCCGACGAACATGACGAGCACCAGCGCGACGACGAGCGCGGCCTTCGTCCGGAAGATCGCGGGGCGCATCAGCGCATCGATCGCGACCAGGAACGCGAGCACGAGCCCGGTATGGCTCTGATGCACGAAGGCGAGCCCGGCGAGGAAGAGATACGAGGCGGTGATCCAGCCCCGCCAGCGCAGGAGGAACAGCGGGAGCATCAGCAGGATGAAGTGATTCCGCGGAGTATCGCCGAACGGCGAGAGCTGAACCTGTGGATTGATGAACAGCGCCGGCAGGTTCGGCCACAGATTCTGCCCGAAGTTCTCTCGCGTCTGTGCATCGGGGAGCAGCGTCGGCAGCCCGGACCAATGATCGCCGGCGAGATCGAACGCGGTTTCCATGGCGGCGATGGCGGTGACGGCCAATAGCGTGGCCAGGAGCCAGCGTCGATCGCCCGGCAGCATGGCGATGAGGACCACGACGAGGCAGGTCACGCCGTAGACCGCGACGAAGCTGGCGTACATCGTTCGGCCGAGGTAGGCGGGGTAGTCGACCCTCAGATTCGCGACCCGCCCGCCAGCGATGCGAGCGGCGATTCCCTGCACGCCTGCAGCGGCGGTGTAGTTGCGCTTGTACTGCTCGCGAAGGGAGAAGCGGATTCGCTGGCTGAGCGGACGCCCGAGGCGTTCGAGCGAGGCGTGGATGCGCTGGTTGAGCGCTGGCGCCTGGTTCCGTCCGAGGTCGATTGCCACGGCATAGAGCCACAAACGGTCGTCGTCGGGCTCGACCAGGAAATTATGGGAATAACTGAGCAGCAAGTGGGCGGAGAGGAGCAAGAGCGCCGCCAGTCGGCCCGGCCAAGACATCAGGGACGCAACGAGCTTAGCACGGGAAGATCGACATTTTCTGGCATGATCCCTGGTCCTCCCCCTAAGTCGGTTGACACAACGGCAGAAATCATTGAAGATTTCGGCGTTCATTTCGTGAACATCCCGTTCATTGGTTGAACGCGCGCCCCCTCCCCCTGCGGCGAGCGTTGTGACCGACGGGGCGGAGTCGTCTCCGCCCACTCCCTTCACTCACACGCTCATGGACGTCGAATCTCGCCGCGATCTCCAGCTCCTGGAAGCGCTTGAGCAGGAGTCCACCATCACACAGCGCACGCTGGCCTCGCGCCTCGGCATCGCACTCGGGCTGACCAACCTCTATCTCAAGCGGTTGATCCGGAAGGGCTACGTCAAATGCACCACGGCATCGCCCAACCGACTGGTGTATTCGCTCACGCCCCGCGGCGTTGCGCGCAAGGCGCGGCTGACCTACGAGTTCATGAAGTACTCGCTCGATTTCTATCGAGACGCCCGTCGCCACCTCAGGCGCAGCCTGTCCGCTGCGGTGGCCACGCGGAAGCGCGTCGCGATCTACGGAACGGGCGATGCCGCCGAGCTCGTGTATCTCCTCGTGCGCGACATGGGGCTCGAGCTCGTGGCGGTCTTCGGGCCTCCCGATGGAGAAGGCGGTCGCTTCCTCGGCCTGCCGGTGCATGCGATTGCCGATCATGCCAGCATCGCCTACGACGTGCTTGTCGTCGCGGTGCTCGAACGGCCGGCGGGCACATCGAAGCTGCTCCAGCGAAGCGGGGTTCCTCCCGAGAAGCTGCTGATGCTGCAGCCGGTCGGCGGACTCGAGGCTGCGAGCACGCTCGCCGCGCCGCCGGACGCTCCATGAAGTCGCTCGTCGTCGAGAACCTGGGCAAGCGTTATCGAGTCGGGTCCAAACGCCCGTTCGATCTCTGGGCGCTCAGAAACGTTTCGTTCACGGTCGAGCCGGGCACCATCCTCGGCGTGATCGGCCCGAACGGCGCCGGCAAGACGACGCTGCTCAAGGTGCTCTCGCGCGTGACCCCGCCGACCGAAGGCCGCGTCGTCGGGCGCGGCCGGGTGGTCCCGCTGCTCGCGCTCGGCGCCGGTTTTCAGCAGGACCTCTCAGGGCGCGACAACATCTACTTGAACGCGGCGATGTACGGCATCTCCGCGGCTGAAGTCGAAGCGCGTCTCGACGACATCGTGCAGTTCGCCGGTCTCGACGATTTTCTCGACTCGTCCGTCAAGCGATATTCGAGCGGGATGTACTTGCGCCTGGCGTTCTCGGTCGCGATCAACATGCGGCCCGACATCCTGCTCGCCGACGAAGTGCTCGCGGTCGGCGACATGGAGTTCCAGGAGCGGTGCCTCGAGCGCGTGCAGGAGAGCGGACGCGCGGGGATGACGGTGCTGTTCGTCTCGCACGATATGGATGCGATCACGCGGCTGTGCGATCGCGTGATCTGGATCAACGCCGGGCAGATGATGGGCATCGGTCCGCCGGAGCAGATCGTGTCCGAGTATCAGGCATCGGCGTGGTCGACGATCAATCGCCGGCGGCAGACCAAGAAATCAGGCGGACACGTCTGCAAAGCGGGCGAGATCGTGTTCGTGCGGCTGGTCTCGGCCAAGGGCAAGGAAGTCGGGGCGATCAAAGTCGAGGACCCCGTGTGGGTGCACATCGGTTTCCGGACCACGCTTCCTCGGCTCGAGGTGCGCGCGCAGATCGATGTCCTCGCCCGTGGGGCGTTGGCGTTTCGATCCGTCATGCCCGCGTCGGTGCCGGTCGATGGTCCTGCCGACGGCGTCGCGAAGGTGCAGATTCCGGCACACCTGCTTTCAGAGACGACCTATACGATCAGCACCTCGCTCGCCTTCTTCGAAGGTGACGAAGCCTACACCTGCGAGCTCGACAACGCCACGGCGTTTCACGTCTACGACTCGGCCACCGGAGCGTCGGCCCGGGGCACGTACCGCGGGCAGTTGCGCGGCGCGGTCTCGCCGAAGCTCGAATGGGACATGGAAGCGCACCAGCCGGCGGCGGTCCTGTCCGAGCCGGGAGGCGCAGCGTGATGTCCGAGGTGCCGATGCCGAAGACGCTCACAGGCGACGAGTGGGTCATCGAGCCTCGCGGCGAAGGGGTGCGCGCCATCGCCAGGGACGTCTGGCAGTACCGGCGCCTGTTGCGGTTCTTCGCGCTGCGATCATTCCAGAAGTTGTATCGACGAACCGTCCTGGGTGTTGCCTGGTTGTTCATCCGTCCGCTGTTCCCGTTGCTGGTGAGCACGCTCGTCTTCGGCGGCGTGCTCGGCGTCGCGCCGGGCGGGCAGGTTCCGTACTTTCTGTTCCTGGCCGTCGGCACCAGCGTGTGGGAGTTCTTCGCGAGCAGTCTGATGTGGGGCACGCGCAGCCTCGAGCTGAATCGCGGCATGCTCTCGCGCATCTACATTCCGCGCCTGATCCTTCCGATCGCGATGGTCGCGCCTGCGCTCATGACGTTCGTGATCCATCTCGGGGTCATCATCGTGGCGTTCGTCTACTACCGGTGGACGCGCGGCATCTGGTTCTTCCATCCGCTCCAGGTCGGCTGGGCCGTGCAGGGGTTTGCGTTGGCCTGGCTCCTGTCGCTCGGGATCGCGTTGTGGACGTCAGTGCCGGCGCTGATTGCGCGCGACGTACGTTTCACCTTGAACTACGTCCTGGGGTTCTGGCTCTTCCTCACGCCTGTGGTCTATTCGCTCGACTCGGTGCCCGCGAAATATCGCTGGGCGTTCACGCTCAATCCGATGACGGCGTCGGTCGAGAGCTTCAAGATCGGGCTGATCAACCTCGGCTCCATCGACTCCCGGCAGTTGCTCACTGCCTGGGGCGTGGCGCTGTTCACCCTGATCTCCGGGCTGCTCTTCTTCTCGCGGGCCGAACGGAACGCGGCTGACAAGTCGTGAGCGCGAGCCGCCCTCCGACCTTCTCCTCGCGCCTCGCCAAGTACGTCCGCGGCCGGGGCGATGGCGCGCGCCGGGCGTACATCGTGGGCCGCCGTCTTCTGGCGCCGAAGAGCTACTGGGCGCGGCGCCGAGTCGCGACGAGCGTCTCGCCCGCCGCCGGCGTCGCCGTTCGAGACGACGACGGCTATCGCCTGTTTCACGCGGGCGCGTTCCCCGAGGCCGACGCGGCTGCGCAGCGATGCGTGAGCCTGGCCGGCAAAAGCGAGGACGTGCTGCGCGAGCGTCGCAAGGCGCACGCCGACAAGCAGTTCCTCGTGAACCTTCTCGATCTCTCGACACTCACCGCCGATCATCCGCTGCTGCTGCTCGCGCTGCGCCCCGACCTGCTCGACGCGGTGATTGCGTACATCGGGACGGTCCCGATACTGCGTTCGCTCCAGGTGTTCTACTCGGGCGCAGTCGATCGCGAGCCGATCAGCAGCCAGCTCTATCACTGTGACGCCGACGACGTGCGTCAGTTGAAGATCTTCTTGCTGTGCAGCGAGGTCGGGAACGACAACGGACCGCTGACGATCCTCGATGCCGCCTCCTCGGATCGGGTGCGACGGGCAACGCACTACACCTACATCGATCGGCTCGACGACGAGCAGGTCGCGGCGATTGGTGGTGTGAAGCCGCCGGTCGAGCTCGTGGGGCCGCCGGGGACGATGTGTCTGGTCGACACGAGCCGCTGTTTTCATTACGGCTCGCGCGTCCGAGCGGGCGCGGGACCCCGCCTGGTCGCGATGGCCCAGTACCTCTCACCGTTTGCATTCGTGGCACCGCATGGCACGCGAGGCGCTCTTGCTCATCTGGCGAACGGGGCGCACACTTCGCTGCAGCGAGCGGTGCTGACCGGAGACCACGGTGATCTCTGGTAGCGGCACATGCCGCCGATCCGGTTCGTGAGGAGCAGCGTATGGGTCTGAAGACCTGGCTGGGCGCCTCGCGCGCACCCGATCATGGCGATCGGCACACCGACGTGCAGGCACTGCTGGACGCGATCGAGCGTCTCGAGGCACAACAGCGCCGCACCGCTGATCAGATCAAGCGGCTGCTGCGCGATCAGGAGCGCCTCATGGCGCGCGTCGACGACGGCGCGAAGACGGAGTCGAAGTGGCGGAAGATCTTCAACCACCAGCTCTCGGCGCTCGTGCGTCACGTGTGTCTGCCACTTGATCGTCTGCCGCCGTCGCACGCGCTTAACGCGCGCCGCTTCCGCCTGCGCTCGCAGAACGAAGAAGACGGCATTCTCTACGCGCTGCTCGAGCGTGCGGGTTGGGGCCGCCGCCGGTTCGTCGAGATCGGATCGGGCAAGTCGGGCGGCACGGCCGCGAGCCTGGCGCACGATTGCGGCTGGTCGGGCTTGATGATCGAGCTGTCGGCGGCCTCGGTGGAGCTCGCGCGCCGCAAGTTTGCCGGCAACCGCGGCGTCACGGTGGTGCGCGAGCGCGTCGATCCGCAGAACGTCAACGCGATCCTCACGGACCACGGCTACGGCGGGGACGTGGATCTGCTGTCGATCGACATCGACAGCTACGACTATTGGGTACTCGAGGCGCTCACCGCCGTATCCGCGCGAGTGCTGGTGCTCGAGTACAACGCGCTCTTCGGACCTGAACGCCGCGTGACGATTCCCCCGAATCAATCGCTTGATTCGACGCCCAAGGGCTATGGCGGCGCGTCGCTGGCTGCGCTCGAGGCGCTGGCGCGGACGAAAGGGTACCGGCTCGTGGCGTGTGAGAACGCCGGCGTCAACGCATTCTTCCTCCGCGACGATGTGGCGCCCGGGACTGAAGGCGTCACGCCTCGCGAAGCGTTCAAGCCGCTTCGGAGCCGCACCGATCTCGAGGATGCCGAAGTGTGCACCGACATCTACGCCGCGGTCGAGAGGCTGCGGCTCCCATTGGTGGACGTCTAGTGGAGAGGGCGGCCCGACTCGGGACGACTGCGCTGTCAGAGGCGCGCCGGTCCCTATCCCGCCGCGGCACGCTTGGCGGCCTTCTTTGCCGCTTTGTTTGCTCGCTTCCGCTGCCGGCGATGCTCTTCGAGTTCGCGGTTCTTGCGGTGTCGCCGCTCGGCCTTGAGCCGCAGCACGCGGCGCACCGCCGCGTCGGCGAACGGGCGGAGGATCGGCCGCAGGGCGAGCGTCCATCGCGCCTCGGGCTGCGGCTCAGGCGCCGGGCTCGCGGCCAGTGCCTCGAGGTTGTCGACGAAACGCGTCGTCGCCGGCACATCGACCGGCGCCGGCCGGACGAACGTCCGCACGAACCGAGCGACGCGTTCGCGGTCGATGCCGGGCCGTTCGAGCACCTCGGCCAGATCGCCGGTATGGGCATCGAGCGAGCGCGTCGATCGCAGGAGCGCATTCGGACCGTGCAGCAAGTAATGGAAGTGCACCGTCCCTTCCTGGCTGTCGCGGAACTCGGGCAGCAGGACGGTGAGGACCGGCCGGCCGAGGATCGCCGCCTCGATCATCGCGCTCGTATTGAGCCCGACGATGGCGGCGGCGTGAAAGAGCGAGTCGAAGTAGTCGGTCTTGGAGCCTGCGTCCGCGGGTACCGCGCCGAGCGGCGGCCAGCACACGACGTTGTCGAGGCCGTCGAATCGAACCGACCGCCACTCGTCGCCGCGTTTGAAGTGCGGCCGAATCAGGATGCCGCAGTCGCGTACGGACCGGCGCGCGGACGCGCGAAGCTGACGCGCCCATCGCTCGACGAACGTCGGCTCGGGCGGACTCCCCTCGAGCAGCGCCGAGCAGACGTACAGCACGATCGGGCGGTCGGCGCGCAACCCGACACGGGCGCAGAATTCCTCGCGCGTGGTCGACGGCCGCTTCTCGAACCATTCGTCGAAGAGTTGCGCACCGGTTACCGCGACGCGCGCGGAGTCGACGCCATGGAACTCCGCCAGTTCGCCTCGCTGCACCTCGTTCCAGACCAGGATCTGCTGCGGCGCGAACGTCAGCTCGCCCTTGCTCGACAGGTTGTCCCAGCTCGCAACGGCGAACACGTTCCGGATGCCGAGCTCGATGGCGGCACGGGCGAGATCGATCTGCGACGTGCGCAGGACGACCAGCGGCGTGAGCACGATGAGGTCGGGCCGCTGCTCGCGAAGGTGGGCGTGGAACTGCGCCGGCGTGTGAGTCGCGCGATCGAGGAAGTCGAGAATCTCAGCGAGCATCCGCCGGCCGGCTCTGCCGATGCCGATAGTCTCGGCGAGCAGGATCACGAGCCGCGGCGCGCGGCTGCGTGCGCGCCCAAGCAGCGCGCCCATGCCGCGGTACTTCGGCTCCAGGAACCGCAAATAGAAGCGCGCCTGGCGCAGGCGCGTCGCCAGTTCGAACCAGCGATCCTCCTGCAGCGACGGCGACGAGCCGATCTGCAGCGCGGGGTATTGGTCGGCGAGCGCGTATACCCACGCGGGCCACACTTCCTTCTTCGAGCGCTCTACGGCGAGCCGAACGCTGTGGCCGCGCTCCATCAGGCGGCGAAGGACCGATTCGTAGTGGCGGATGTAGGAAGGGTTGCGGACCGAAAAGAGGATTCGCACGCGTTAGTCGAAACGATTCTACCTTGCCCCGATCGCAGGCTCGCGCCCGGAACCGCTCGATGAGAATCCTGTTCTCGACCAGCAGCTTCGGATTCCTGCGCAACTTCCAGTCGACGGTGCGGCTGCTGGCCGAGCGCGGGCACCACGTGCATCTGCTGGCCGAGCGCGGCGACACCGTCGATGGGCAGATCATGGCCGATGCGCTCGCGGCCGAGCACCCGACGCTCGTGACCTGGGGGCTGCTGCCGTCGACGCGGCACCGGCTCTGGTACGGCCTCGGCACCGGCCTTCGCGCCTCGCTCGACTATTGGCGCTATCTCGACTCGCGCTGGGACGACGCGCCCAAGCTTCGCGAGCGCGCCGCATCGCTGGCGCCGGCCTTCGCTCGCGTGCTGCCACGCATTCCGCCATTTGGTACACGGGCGGGGCTCGCGCTGCTCCAGCAGCTGTTTCGTGCAGTCGACCGCGCGCTGCCGCCGCCGCCCGAGATCGCCGAGCTGTTCTCGAGCGTCAAGCCGGACCTGCTGCTGCTCACACCGCTGCTGTACTTCCGATCGCACCAGGTCGATCACGTGCGCTGCGCGCGCCAACTCGGGCTCAAGAGCATCGTCGGCATCGGAAGCTGGGACCATCTCACGACCAAGGGGCTCATTCACGAGGCGCCGGACCGGGTGCTGGTCTGGAACGAGGCCCAGAAGCAGGAAGCGGTGGAGCTGCACGGCGTGCCGCCCGAACGCGTGGTCGTGACCGGATCACAGGCCTACGACCACTGGTTCGCGATGACGCCGTCGCTGGGTCGTGCGGCGTTCTGCGCCCGTGCCGGGCTCGATCCGTCGCGTCCGGTGATCCTCTATCTCTGCTCCTCGATCTTCATCGCACCGCACGAGGTCGGATTCGTGCGCTCGTGGATGGCGGCGATCCGCGGTGCGTCCGATCCATGGCTGCGCTCGGCCGGTCTGCTCGTGCGTCCGCATCCGCAGAATTCCGAGCAGTGGCGCGGCGTCGATCTCGGTGCCGAGTTCGACAACGTCGCCCTGTGGCCGAAGGTCGGTGTGAACCCGATCGGCGCCGGCGCGCGCCACGACTACTTCGACTCGATGTACTTCGCCGAGGCCGTCGTCGGGGTGAATACGAGCGGAATGATCGAGTCGGGGATCATCGGCCGGCCCGTCTTCGCGGTCCAGGTGCCCGAGTTCCAGTCGACGCAAGACGGCACGCTGCACTTCCAGCATCTCAAGAACGTCGAGGGCGGGCTGCTGTACGTGTCCGGCGATCTCGCGACGCACGTCGCGCAATTGACGGCGGTGCGTGCCGATCGCGAGTCGTCGGCGCGGAAGCTGCGGGGCTTCGTGCAGGCGTTCGTGCGCCCTCACGGGCTCGACGTCGTCGCGACGCCCCGTCTGGTCGACGAGATCGAGCGGTACGTCGCCGGGCCGCCGGTGACGCCGGCCGCGCCGTCGCTGTCGGCTCGGGCGGTGCGGGTCGTGCTTGCGCCGGTGGCGATGATCTTCACGTTGTGGATGCTGGAGCCGGCCAAACGGCGCGCCGTCATTCTGCATTGGATCAGGCCGGCCCGCCTGATGATGCGCGGCGTGATCTCGCGGGCGGTCTACGGGGCGCGGGTCGTCCGGCGGATGCCCCGCCGCGTGCTGTCGTTCGCGTGGGCTGGGATACGGCTCTTGATGATCCGGCCCGCGCGCTGGACGCTGCATCGCGCGAAGAGGGCGATCGGCTCGATGCTCGCCTCGCGCAGCGACGAGCCGGACGAGGCGGCCTGACGCGATGCGCGTGCTCTTCTCGATGCGCCACCTCGGCTCGCTGCGGATGTACGACTCGGCGCTTCGTCAGCTCGCACGCGCCGGGCACGAGATCGAGATCGTGGCGCGCAGGCGCGACGTACCGGGCACCGCGAGCGCGCCGGAACGGATCCTCGCGGACGTGCCGCAGATTCGGTGGATCTGGGAGGAGGTGCACGTCGGGCGGTGGACCGCGCTGGCGTCGATGGTTCGCATCTGGCTCGACTACCTTCGCTACAGCACGCCGATGTATGCGCAGGTGCCGAGGCAGCGGCGGCTGGTCGGCGAGCGCATGCCCGCGGTCTTGCGGCGGATCACGGACTGGCCGCTCGTGCGCGCTGCGCCGGGACGCCGCCTCCTCTCGGGCGCGCTTCGCGCAGTCGAGCGCGCGCTGCCGCGTGAGCCGGCGCTCGATCGACTGATTCGTGAGCGTCAGCCCGATGTGCTGCTCGCCACGCCCGTGATCAGGCTCGGTTCCTCGCAGATCGAGATCGTTCGCAGCGGCCGGGCGATGGGTGTGCGAACGGGCGTGTGCGTCGCAAGCTGGGATCACCTGTCGAGCAAGGCGCGGCTGGCGGAGCTTCCCGATCGCGTGTTCGTCTGGAACCGGACCCAGCAGCAGGAAGCGGTGGACCTGCACAGCATTCCGGCCGATCGCGTCACGGTGACCGGCGCACAGTGCTACGACCAGTGGTTCGATCGGCGGCCGGCGCGGGATCGGCAGTCGTTCTGCGCGGCCGTCGGACTCCCGCCCGATCGGCCCTTGCTGCTGTATGCGTGTTCGACGCTGACGCCGGAAGCGCCCTGCGAAGCGGAGTTCGTGCGCCGCTGGGTGACGGAAATCCGCGCCAGCACCGATCCGGTGCTGCGGTCGGCGTCGATCCTGATCCGGCCGCATCCGCAGCGGCTCACCGAGTGGAAGTCGATCGATCTGTCGGAACTGCCGGATGTGACGCTGTACGGATCGCATCCGCTCGACGAGCGCTCGAAGGAGGACTATTTCGATTCGCTGTACCACAGCGCGGCGGTGGTCGGGCTGCTGACCAGCGTGTTTCTCGAAGCATCGATCCTCGGCAAGCCCGTGCATACGATCGTGCTGCCGGAGTTCATCGATCGCCAGTCGAGCCTGTATCACTTCTCCTACCTGTTCTCGGTCGGCGGCGGACTGGTGCGCGCCGCGCGAGACTTCGACGAGCATCGCACGCAACTGGCCGCCTCGCTGGCGGAAGCGCCCAACCCGCATCGGCACAACCGCTTCGTCGAGGCGTTCATTCGGCCGCACGGAATCCGGCGGTCCGCGACCGACAGCTTCGTCGAGGCGATCGAGGCGTTCGGGCGATCGCCGGTGGCGGCACCGGCGAGGGAGCCGCGGTGGGCGCCGGTAATGCGCGTGGCGCTCGGCCCGATCGCGGGTGCCGTGGCGTCGGCCGTCGCTCGGATCGACCGCCCCTCCGATCGCACCGTCGCGGAGCTGCAGCAGGCCGGGCGCCGCGATCGACATCGGCGCGATCGCGAGGAGACGCACCGCCGTTTGAGCAGCGAGCGCGACACACAGCGACTGGAGAAGGCGCGCCGCGCCGCGCTCGCGCGCGAGGCCGAGCTGCGGGAGCGGAGCGAGCGTCTCGATGCCGATCGGGTGCGCAAGCGCGAGCTCAAAGCGGCCAGGGAGGCGGCCAAACGTCGGCGTGGCCGGTTCAGGCGCCGCGCGGCGCTCGTCGCGCTCGTGAAGCGTCGCTTCGGCGTGGGCTGAGCGATGAAGGTCTTCGTCTCGATGTGGCACCTCGGCTCGTTCCGGATGTACGAGCCCGTGCTGCGCGAACTGGCGGCGCGAGGGCACGAGCTTCACCTGGCGCTTGGCCGCGCGGAGGCGCTGGGATGGAGCGGGGCGCTCGACACCCTGGTCGCCGATCATCCGACGATCACGTGGAGCCGGCTGTCGCCGCCATCGGCCGCCTTCTGGGCCGAAGTTGCGAAGACGCTGCGCTTGTGGGCCGACTATCTCCGCTACTTCCATCCCGACTACGACCGGACGCCGAAGCTGAAGTCGCGCGCCGGCGAGCGGCTGCCTCGGCGGCTGGTGCGGATTGGCGAATCGGGCGGCTATCGCGATCCGGAGAAGCGCCGGCGACTGCTGGCGAGGCTTCGCGCGCTCGAGTGCGCGCTGCCTCCCGTTCGAGAGATCGAGCAGGAGCTTCGCGAGCGCCGTCCCGATCTGGTGCTCGTCACGCCGCTGATCTACCTCGGCTCCTCACAGTTCGAAGTGTTGCGTGCCGCGCTGGCACAGGGGATCCGGACCGCGTTCGCCGTCGGCAGTTGGGACCATCTCTCGAGCAAGGCGCTCATTCGTGACATGCCGCATCGCGTCCTGGTCTGGAACCAGACGCAGAGGGACGAGGCCGTTCGCCTTCACGGCGTTCCGCAGGATCGCGTGGTCGTCACCGGCGCGCAGTGCTACGACCAGTGGTTCGGCCGCACGCCGGGGCGCTCGCGCGCGGCATTCTGCGCGCGCGTCGGCCTTCGGGACGATCGTCCGTTCTTCCTCTACGTCTGCTCGGCGTTGTTCTGGGGCAGCCCGATCGAGGCGGAGTTCGTGCGCACGTGGGTCCAACGGCTGCGCGCGAGCAGCGATTCGCGGCTGCGCGATGCCGCGGTGCTGATCCGGCCGCACCCGGCGCGGATGTCCGAGTGGAAGACCATCGATTTGTCGCCGTTTCCTCACGTCACGTTGTACGGCTCGAATCCGGTCGACGCCGGGTCGAAGGACGACTATTTCGAGTCGCTGTTCTACAGCGCGGGCGTCGTCGGTCTCAATACGAGCGCGTTCCTCGAGGCCGCCATCGTCGGCAAGCCCGTGTTCACGGTGCTGCTTCCCGAGTTCCAGGAGAACCAGGAAGGGGTCCTGCACTTCCATTACCTGTTCTCGGTCGGCGGCGGCGTGCTGCGTGCGAGCCGTTCGTTCGAGGCGCATCACACGCAGCTTGCCTCCGTCCTGCAGCAGCCGCCAGAACGCCCGGGTGAGCAGTTCGTGCGCGAGTTCATCAGACCGCAGGGACTCGATCGGCCTGCCACGCCGATCTTTTGCGACGCCGTCGAGGATCTGCTGCGAAGCCCGGCCCCGGCGCCGGCGCGGTCCCCGATTCGTTTCACGGTGCTTCGCTGGGCGATGCATCCCGTGCTGCGAGTGCTGCGGGCGATCTACGGTGCCGAGCTCATTCGCGATGACTGGAGCCGGAAGGAGACCGAGCACCGGCGCCGCCATGAGGCACACCGACGAGAACGGCTGGCCCGCCGCCGGGCGCTCGAGCGGAACAAGCGCGAAGAGGCACTGGGCCGGGCTCGGAAGCAGGCCGACCGCGAAGCGGCATACGGCGCTCGGGCGGCGGCGCGGGCGTCTGCGGTGGAAGAGAAGGCGCGCCTCAAGCGCCTCAAGCGGCAGAGCAAGGCTGCGCGGATTCGCGCGCGCCACCGCGCCGATTGGCGGACGCGTCTGAAGCGCCACGCCGTGAGCTGGCTTCGGCGTGTGCGGTCGGGCGATCGCGGACAGGCGGCATGAAGATCCTGTTCCTGATGGACTCTCCCGAGTACTTGCGGTTCTACGATTCGGCGATCGAAGAGTTGGCCGCACGCGGGCACGCGGTGTCGATCGCGGTCAACAGCAGCCGCAGCCGGAAACCGATCGGGCTCGAGGGACTCCAGGCCTATGCCGATCTCGTGCGTGTGCTCGGCGTGGTGCCATACGAGCAGGGAATCTGGGCCGGAGTCGCGCGCGGCGTTCGCGCGACGATGGATTTCGTGAGGTTTCTGCATCCTCGCTTCGCCGATGCGCACGCGCTGCGAGCGCGGATGAAGCGCAAGGTACTGCCGCGAGCGTACTCGTGGATCGACGCGATTCCTCGCCTGAGCGCGACCGCCGTTCGGGTCGTGCAGCGGGGGCTGGCCGCGATGGAACAGGCGATTCCGGTGCCCGCCGGGGTGCTCGACTTCCTGCGCGCGCACTCGCCGGACGTGCTCATGGTGTCGCCGCTCGTCGCCGCTGCGTCCGAGCAGGTGGATTGGATCAAGGGGGCGCACCGGTGCGGCATCCGCAGCGCGGTGTGCATCGCCAGTTGGGACAACCTCACCAACAAGGGGCTGCTGCGCATCGAGCCCGATCGCGTTGTCGTGTGGAACGAGGCGCAGAAGCGCGAGGCCGCCGAGTACCACTACATACCGGAGTCGAAGATCGTGGTGACCGGCGCGCAGCTCTTCGATCGCTGGTTCGATCGGACGGTGACGCGCACCCGCGAAGAGTTCTGCCGCCGCGCCGGACTGCCGGATGCCCGCCCATTCCTGCTGTTCACCGGTTCGTCGTCGTTCATCTCCGAGTCCCGCGCCGAAGTCGCGTTCGTGCGCCAATGGATCCGGGCCGTCCGCGCCTCGGCGGAGCCGGCGTTGCGCGAGGTCGCGGTGCTGGTCCGGCCGCACCCCTACAACGCGAGTGCGTGGGAATCGGATCCGCTTGCCGACCTTTTTGGCGTCGCCGTGTACCCGCGGCGCGGCTATAACGCCGCCGACCCCGAGAACCGAACCGACTTCTTCGACTCGCTGGCGCACGCGGCGGCGGTCGTCGGGATCAACACCAGTGCGATGATCGAAGCGGCGATCGTCGGCACGCCGGTGTGCTCGCTGCTCGCCCCGGAATTCGCGGGTACGCAGAGCGGCACGATCCACTTTCACCATCTCGAGCTCGAAAACGGCGGCTGCGTGCGGATGGCCTCGACGCTGCCGGAGCACCTCGCGCAATTGGGTGACGCGTTGACGCGTTCGGATGCGGCGCGTCAGGCGAGCGCGCGCTTCGTCGCGTCGTTCGTTCGTCCTCACGGCATCGACCGCGCCGCGACGCCGATTCTGGCCGGCGGCATCGAAGCGCTGGGATCGTCGCCGTCGCCGCCGCCGCGGCCCGCGCCGCTGTGGTCGTACCTGCTGCGGCCGATCGTGCTCGCCGCGGCAGCGCCCGTTCCGATCGTCGACTGGCTGCGCAAGCCGCCGCTGGTCTCGCGGCTGCGGAAACGCGCCCGCGACTGGGCGAAGGTGGCGGGCAAGCGATGGCAGAAATCGATGGCCAGGTGGTGATGCCGCCAATGGTGATGCTTCGTGCGTAAGGTCTGCGTCTTCGTCGGGTCGCGCGCCAACTACAGCAGCATCAAATCGGTGATGCGCGCCGTCAAGCAGCATCCGGCGCTCACGCTGCAGCTCGTGGTCGGCGCCTCGGCATTGCTCGACCGCTTCGGCTCGGTCGTCGATCTCATCGAGGCCGACGGCTTCACCCCCGACGCGCGGGTGGCGATGATCGTCGAGGGCGAGACACCGGCGACGATGGCCAAGTCCACGGGGCTCGGGCTCCTCGAGCTGCCGACCATGTTCGACCAGTTGAAACCGCACGTCGTTGTCAGCGTCGGCGATCGCTTCGAGACGATGGCCTCGGCGATTGCAGCCGCCTACATGAACATCCCGCTCGCGCACACGATGGGTGGAGAGATCAGCGGCACCATCGACGAGAGCATTCGCCACGCGGTCACCAAGCTCGCGCATCTGCACTTCCCCGCCAACAGCGCCGCTGCCGAGCGGATCATCAGGATGGGAGAGCCGCCCGACACCGTGCACGCGGTCGGCTGTCCTCGCATCGATCTGGTGAGCGAGATCGCGCGGAGCGGCAACGGCATTCCTCACGCCGAGTGGCTCGAGCGCGAAGGCGTGGGCGCGCACGTCGACGTCAGCAGGCCGTTTCTGCTCGTCAGCCAGCATCCGGTCACCAGCGAGTACGGGAAGGGAAAGGAACAGATTGCCAGGACGCTGATGGCGCTGCACGAGCTGCGGATGCCGACGATCATGCTCTGGCCCAACGCTGATGCCGGGTCCGACGACATCGCGACCGGCATGCGGGCATTCCGCGAGCGCTACCGGCCCGACTACATCCGCTTCCACAAGAACTTCCCGATCGAGACCTACGTGCGCCTGATGCTCTTGTGCGCGTGTGCGGTGGGGAACTCGAGCGCGCCGATCCGCGAGGGCGCGTTCCTGGGCGTGCCCGCGGTGAACATCGGCACGCGGCAGGCCGGGCGAGATCGCGGTGCCAACGTGATCGATGTCGGGTACGACACGGCGGAGATCGTCGACAGCATCCGCCGGCAGCTCGCGCACGGCCGCTATCCATCCGATCCGCTCTACGGAGACGGGCAGGCAGGCGCCCGGATTGCCGATCGGCTGGCACATGCCCCGCTCAGTACCCAGAAGCGCCTGGTCTTCACGCAGCCGGCCTGATGCACGTGATCGGGGTCATTCCGGCGCGCGGCGGATCGAAAGGGCTGCCAGGGAAGAACCTCATGAGGCTGAGCGGCCGTCCACTCCTCGCCTATACCGCCGACGCGGCGCGCGCCAGCCGCCGCCTGTCCCGCGTCGTGCTCAGCACCGACGATCAGACAATCGCCGAGACCGGCGCGGCGCTCGGCCTCGAGGTGCCGTTCCTTCGTCCGCGCGAGCTCGCATCCGACGAGGCACCGATGCTCGGTGTGCTGCAGCACGCGGTTCGCGCCCTCGCCGCCGGCGCGCCGGTCGACGCCGTCGTCGTGCTGCAGCCGACGTCGCCGTTGCGGCGAGCCGACCATATCGATGCGGCTGTCGAGCTGCTCGCAGCGAGCGGCGCCGACTCCGTCGTATCGGTCGTCGAAGTGCCGCACCAGTTCAATCCGGTTTCGGTGATGACGCTCGACGGTGACCGGCTCACGCCATTCATTCACGGTCCCGTGATCGTGCGCCGACAGGACAAGCCGCGCGTCTTCGCGCGCAACGGCCCTGCCGTCCTTGCCGTGCGCGCCGACGTGCTCGAGCGCGGATCGCTCTACGGCGACGACTGCCGCGCGCTGCTCATGGAACCGGAAGACTCGATCGACATCGACACGATGGCCGATCTCGACTACGCGGAGCACGTGCTGAGTCGGCGACGATGAGAATTCTCTTTCTCGCGCGCCGCTACACCGACTTCCGCAACTTCGACTCCGTGGTGCGCGGGCTGACGGCGCGCGGGCACCATGTGCATCTAGCCGCGGAGCGTGAGAACACGGAAGGGACGCTGGTCGTCGAGCGGCTCGCCGCCGAGTGCCCGACGCTCACCTACGGCGAGGCGCCGCCGCGCGAGGCAGACGAGTGGGCCTGGGTGGCCAGCCGGCTGCGGCGCGGCATCGAACATCTTCGCTACCAGGACCGGATGTTCGAGGGCACGCCGAAGCTGCGCGATCGCTCGCGGGAGCGCACGCCGGGCGCCTTCGTCGCCCTTGGCGAGGGGGTTCGGCGTTACGCGTCGTGGACGCGCCGGCCGGTGTCGGCGGTGCTCCAGTGGCTGGAGCGCGCGCTTCCGGAATCGCCGGCGGTTCACGCATTCCTCGCTGATCATCGTCCCGACGTCGTGCTCATCACGCCGCTCATCGGACTGGGATCATCGCAGGTCGACTATCTCCGCGCCGCGCGGTCACGGGGCGTGCCCGCGGCGTTGTGCGTGTGGAGCTGGGATCACCTCTCGAGCAAGGCGTTGATCCGCGATCTGCCCGATCTCGTGTTCGTGTGGAACGACACGCAGAAGCGCGAGGCGATGTCGCTGCATCGCGTGCCCGAATCGCGGATCGCCGTGACCGGCGCGCAGTGCTTCGACAAGTGGTTCGATCGGAAGCCGTCTCGCGATGCCGAGGCCTTTCGCCGGCACATCGGGTTGCCGCCCGATCGCCCCTTCATCCTCTACGTCTGCTCGGCTCCTTTCATTGGCAGTCAACCGGAAGCGCCGTTCGTGGTCGATTGGATCGGCCGCATCCGTGCCAGCTCGCACCCGCACCTCCGCGATGTGCCGATTCTGGTGCGTCCGCATCCCTCGCGCCGGCGCGAGTGGGACGGGATCGGTCTGCGGCGGGTTCGCGACGTCGCCATCCATGGCAGCGCGCCGATCGACGAGACGTCACGCACCGACTACTTCGACTCGCTGTATCACAGCGCAGTCGTGGTCGGCCTCAATACGAGCGCGTTCATCGAAGCCGCGATCATCGGCCGGCCGGTGCACACCCTCCTGCTACCGGAGTGGCACGAGAATCAGCTCGGCACGGTGCATTTCCGGTATCTGTTCGAGGCGGGCGGCGGGCTGCTCACCTCGGCCGACGGCTACGACGAACACTTCCGGCAGCTTGACGCCGCGCTGGCGGAGCCACGGACCGACGTACGCTCGTTCGTTCGCGCGTTCGTGCGTCCGCACGGCCTCGATGTGGCAGCGACGCCGTTGTTCGTGGAGCGCGTCGAACGGCTGCACCAGCATCCGGTCGCCGCTTCTCGCACGCCGTTCCTGCTCGGACTCGCTCGCCGGATTCTGACCTCGGCGACGGCGTGGCGCGATGATGTGGGCAAGGAGGAATGGGTCTACTCCGAGCGCGAGCTCGATACCGTGCGTCGCATGCGCGCGGCACACGAGATCAAAGCCGCCCGCCGGCGTGAGCGGAAGAAGGGGCGCATCGCCGAAAAAGCGGCGCGCGAAACGGTTCGCCAGGCCGAATTGCGCGAGCACCGCGCGGCCAAGAAGGGGCATGCGCCAGGACACCAGACGTCGTGATGATCGAGCCGAGCCGCACGTGATCCAGGGCCTGTTCCGTCGCGCCGTCGGTGCCGCACACCGCATCGTGCACCCGCAGTACTCTGAGGAGCGCGCGCGCCTCGACGAGATCGAGCGCACGATCTTGCACAGCGCCGCGTCGCAGCAGCAACAGATCGATCGGCTGACCCGAGCACTCGAGGCGGTGTCGGCGCGGGTCGAGACGCTCGCCCGCGATCGCCATCTGCGCGGCCTCGACCGCCGCGTCGAGGGGCTTCGCGACGCGTCGACGCGCCAATACAAGGCGCTGTCGCAAGCGCTGAAGTTCGCTTCGTGGGACGAGGAACTCCGCATCGACGAACGGCGCCTGGCCCGGCGCCTCGAGCGGCTGAGAAAGAGCACCGCGCCGGTGCTGGTCGGCCCGTGGACTGGTGAAGTCGGCTTCGAGCTCCTCTACTGGATTCCGTTCGTGACCTGGGTGCTGCGCGAGACCGGCATCTCTCGCGATCGGATCGTCGTCGTGTCGCGCGGGGGAGCCGAGCCGTGGTACGCGCATCTCCACGGCCGCTACCTGGACGTCCTGTCGTGCGTCGACGTCGGCCGGTTTCGCGCGCAGACGGCCGAGCGGAAGAAACAGCGAACCATGGGCCCGTTCGATCGCGAAATCGTGCGCCTCGCGATCGAACGGGCCGGGCTCGGACGACCGGTGCTGCTGCATCCCGGCCTCATGTATCGCTTGTTCACGCCGTTCTGGAAGCAGAAGGCCACCGTGCGCCGGATCGAAACCTACACAAGCTACCAGAGACTCGGCGCTTCGGCGATCGCGGCGCTCGCCGGGCGTCTCCCGAGTGAGTACGTCGCCGTGCGCTTCTACTTCAGTTCGTGCTTCCCCGACACGCCTGCCAATCGTGCGTTCGTCCAGGCAGCGGTGGCCGGGCTGGCCGAATCGACCAACGTCGTGCTGCTCAACACCGGATTTCGCATCGACGATCACGAGGATTTCGGCCTCGCTCCACCGGCATCGGTCCACACCATCGACGATCTGATGACGCCGGCGCGCAATCTCGACGTTCAGACGGCGGTGATCGCCGGAGCGAAGGCGTTCGTCGGCACCTACGGCGGCTACTCGTACCTCGCGCCGCTGTGCGGAGTGCCGTCGCTGGCCTTCTATTCGAGACGGGAAGAGTTCTTCGCACATCACCTCGAGCTCGCCGAGCGGGTGTTCCGCTCCATGAACGCGGGCGCGCTGGTGCCGCTCGACGTGCGCGACGTCGGCATCCTCCGGATGGCGCTCGGGCCGGTCGCGACCTTGCGGTCATGAAGATTCTGTTTGCGATGTCGTCGCCGGAGTACCTCCGCTTCTACGACGCAACGGTGCTCGAGCTGGCCTCGCGCGGTCACGACGTCGTCATCGCCGTGAACGCGATTCGCGAGGGCAAGCCCGCGCGTCTCGACGGCGTCGGAGAACATCCGCGCGTGTCGGTGGCCGGCCTCATCCCGCCGCGGCGCGACGCGTGGGAGCCGCTCGCCCGCGCGGTTCGCGGCACGCAGGATTTCGTGCGCTATCTCCATCCCGAGCTGGCGGGCGCTGCGCGCCTTCGTCAACGCGTGAAGTACCAGGCGCTGCCGTGGGTGCTGGCACCGCTCGATCGGATCTCGTCGGTCTCGCCGCGGATCGTGGCTTGGACCATGCGAACACTGGCCCGCGTCGAGCGCGCGATTCCGGTCTCCGACGATGTGCTGCGCTTTCTCGAGGCGCAACAGCCGGATCTCGTCGCCGTCTCGCCGTTGGTGGAGCCGGCATCGGAGCAGATCGACATCGTCCGGGCGGCGCAGGCCCGAGGGATCCGCGTCGCCACGCTGGTCGCCAGTTGGGACAATCTGTCGAACAAGGGCGATCTGCGTATCGCGGCCGATCTGATCGCCGTGTGGAACGAGACGCAGAAGCGTGAGGCGATCGCGCTGCATCGCGTCGCGCCGGAGCAGGTGACGGTAACCGGCGCGCAGGCCTTCGACCGCTGGTTCGATCGATCGGTGAGCCGGCCGCGCCACGCGTTCTGCCGGGACGTCGGGCTCGGCGACGACCGCCCATTCGTCCTCTACACGGGCTCGTCGATCTTCATCGCGCGCGCCGAAGTGGAAGTGCCGTTTGTGCGGCGATGGATCGAGGCGCTTCGTCGCAGCGCCGATCCGGCGATTCGCGATCTCGCGGTGCTGGTGAGGCCGCATCCCTACAACGGCCGCGCGTGGCCGTCAGATGCGCTCGCCGATCTGCCCGGCGTCACGGTGTGGCCGCGCGGCGGATTCGATCCGGCCGATGAGCGTCAGCGCGCCGGCTTCTACGACTCGCTCTTCCATGCGTCGGCGATCGTCGGGATCAACACCAGCGCGATGATCGAGGCGGCGATCGTCGGGCGGCCGGTGCTGTCGATCGAGACCCCCGAATTCGCGGGAACCCAGGAGGGAACGCTGCACTACCGGTATCTCCTCCCCGAGAATGGCGGGTTCCTGCGGGTGTCGTCGAACGTCGACGATCACCTGCGCCAGCTTGCAGACGTGCTCGAGCGTCCCGAGGCGGCGCGTGCCGAGCTCGCTCGATTCGTCGGGCAGTTCATACGGCCACACGGAGTCGATCGTCCGGCGACGCCGATCCTGGTCGACGCGCTCGAACGGTACGCCGTGTCGCCTCGGCCTGCTCCAGTGCCGGCGCGTCGGGCGGCGGCTGCGCTCGTCTGGCCCTTGACGCGTGTCCGCCCATTGCTGGTGTCGGGCGCGGCGCGGCGGCGGGTGCAGGTGGAGCGCAAGCGCGGGATGGTGCGAAAGGCCTCCGCGGTAGCGAGCGGCAAATCCTGACCGTGCCCGATCGTCTGCCGCGAACCGTGATCCTGGCCGTCGCCGGACCTGTGGTGGTGGGCATCGTGCTCATCGCGCTGTTCATCGTCGGTGACGTCGCTGGCTACTCGCCGGCGCGATACGACCCGCCGCAGAACGCCGCCGAGGCCGCTGCGATGGCCACGGCGTCCGAGGTACTCCGCTTTCTGCGTGCTGGGCAGGATCCGAACGCGATCATGCCGGTGCGGCCGCACGTGATCTCTGCGAGCGTCACGCGCGCCACCGCGCTCGAAGCCTCGATCTGGGGACGCGAAGTCGAGTTGGTTCGCTTGCTCGATCGAGAGGGCGCCATCGGCGATCGGCGTGCCTACCTCGCGTGCTTGAGCGATGCCCTGCACGCCGACGCGATCACCAAGTACCTCGCGCCGCAGGGGCCTGACCATTGCGATCGTGTCGCGATCCTGCAGCACATTCAGGAGCGCTCGAAGTGAGCGACGCGCATCGCCTGTGCCTCGGCGCGCCTTGATCGATCACGCGCGGACCGCTGGAGCGCGCGACATCGCCGAGTATTGACGACGATGCCGTCAACGGAACAGTGATGGATCTCTCGCGAACCTCGCCCGAGTTCCGCGCCTACGAGCGTGCACGTGACGCTGTGATGCAGCTGACCGGTGCCTCGCCGTCATCGGGTGCGAGTGCGTACTGGACGGAGGAGCTCGAGAACATCGACTACATGATCGATGCGTCGCCGCTGATCGTGCGACGGCTGCGGCAGCACGCGTTCCACATCACCGGGATCCGGCCGTACGACTACCGCACCAAGGGTGACGCGAGACGGGAGCTGTTCGAGGGTCGGCTGCGCGCGCTTCGCGAGATCGGCGGTGACGACCTGTTGGTGCCCGAATCTCCCGCGCTGGGCGGATTCGGCTATGACCTCGACGGGCGGCTCTTCAACGTCGACACGCTGAAGTTCTACGAAGTGTTGATCGGCATGTCGCGCGGCGGCGTGCTCGACGTGCTGCGCGGCATCGAGCGCCCGACAGTGTGCGAGATCGGTGCGGGATGGGCCGGGTTTGCCTACCAGTTCAAGACGATCTTCCCGCGTACGCGCTACGTCATCGTCGATTTTCCGGAAGTGTTCCTCTTCTCGGCGACCTACCTCGGGGCAGTCTTTCCTGACGCGAAGATCGCCTTCTGCGGCACGCCCGAAATGCCATCGCTGACCGACGCCGGCGACGCCGACATCCTGTTCGTGCCGCACACGCGTGCGCACATGCTGAGCAAGGCCTCTCTCGATCTCACTGTGAACATGGTGTCGTTCCAGGAGATGACGGATGCACAGGTGCGCGCGTATGCGGGGATGGCCGCTGATGGTGGCTGCCCGCTGATCTACAGCCTCAATCGCGAACGCTCTCCGTACAACACCGAGCTGGTTCGCGTCAGCGACGCGCTTGCCGAACGCTATCGACTGACTGAGATCTCGGTGCTTGGCACCGATTACACGACGGCGATGAAGAAGCCGCCGAAGGCTGGCGCACCGGTCGAACGATCCGACTTCAATTATCGGCACCTGGTCGGACGTCTCGATTCGGCCGTACGCGCGACCGGTCGCGGAGTGACGAGCGAGTCCTCTCCGGTTCGCGCTCGCAGCACCGGTCCGCGGGTTGCGATCGGCATGACGCTCTACAACAACGCGCGTCATCTGCGCGAGGCGATCGACTCGCTGCTCGCGCAGACGTTCGCCGACTTCCAGCTCGTTCTCCTGGACGATGCCTCGGTTGATGAGACCGGGGCGATAGCACAGGAATACGAACGCCGAGACGCGCGCGTGAACTACTTCCGTCATCAGTCGCGTCGAGGGATGGTGGCGACGTGGCGCGAGGTGGTCGAGATCGCCGAGCGTGAATGTCCGTCGGCTGAGTACTTCGCGTGGGCCAGCGATCACGATCGGTGGCATCCGCACTGGCTCGAGCGTCTGATCGGCGAGCTGGATCGCGATCAGGGTGCGGTGCTCGCGTATCCCATCACTCGTCGCATTACGCCGGAGGGCGTCGATCTCGACAAGGGGCCGCGGTTGTTCGACACCGCTGACTGCGTCGATCGCCGGGCGAGATGGAAGCGCATGTGCCACAACGGCATCGGTGCCGGTGACATGGTCTACGGGCTCATGCGTCTCGACCCGCTCCATCAGGCGGGTGTGTTTCGCACCGTGCTGCGGCCTGATCGCCTCCTGATCGCCGAGCTCGCGCTGTACGGACGCTTCCGCCAGGTTCCCGAAGTGCTGTGGTTCAGGCGCGAGTCGAACGGAAGCAGCATCGACCGGCAGCAGCACTCGCTGGTGCTCGCGGGCGAAGAGCCACAGTGGTTCTCGGCGCCGCCGTGGCTGCAGCACGCGATCTCGTTCTGGCGCGAGTACGCGCGCCCGGTGCCGCCGCCGCTGCCGATCTCGCGGCTGGCGTGGGCCGGCATGCTCGTTCGCTATCAGCTGACATACGGGTGGCGCCACTTCCGCAAGACCGAGGCGTCGCACGCCATCGGACGCGGAATCGACAACGCGATCTGGCTGAAGAAGATCACCAGGCATCACTGGCATCACGCCGTCTACAACACCCTCGTCGGCACGCGCTCCGCGTGGGGTCGCGCGCGACGAATGGGGCGACGTGCGGTGTACGAAACGTTGATGCTGACCCATCGCCTGGGCCTGCGGGCCGATCGCAAGCACGAGCCGTGAGGATTCTGTTCATCGCGAGGCACTACTCGTATCTGCGGCTCTTCGAGTCGGCGATCGAGCAGCTCGCCGCCCGGGGACATGACCTGACGCTTGCGTCCGATCGCGAGGAGACACTCGGGGGCCGCGGGATGGTCGAGCGCATCGCCGCGCGATTCCCGAACGTGCGGTTGGTCGAGGCGCCTGGACGTCATGCCGGCGCCTGGTCCGAGCTGGCGCGACGACTGCGCCTCGGTCTCGACTACTTGCGTTTCCTCGAGCCGCGCTATGCCTCGACGCCCCACCTGCGACGACGTGGTCGCGACCGCGCACCGGGGGCGATCGTGCGGCTTGCGGAATCGAGCGCCGGACGGTGGTTCGGCGGTCCGGCAGGAATCGGCCGGGGGCTCGCGTGGCTCGAGCGCGGACTCCCGAGCGCGGGTGAGCTCGACGCGTTTCTCCGCTCGGCGGCGCCGGACGTGCTACTCATCACGCCGCTCGTCGACATCGGCTCACCGCAGCTCGATCATTTTTCCGCCGCACGCGCGCTCGGCATTCGCACCGTGTTGCCGGTGGGCAGCTGGGATCACCTGTCGAGCAAATCAGTCCTACGTGCGATCCCCGATCGGGTGATCGTGTGGAACGAGTGGCAGCGTGCCGAAGCGACCGACATGCACCGCGTGCCGGCCGATCGCATCGCCGTCACCGGTGCGCAGGCCTACGACCAGTGGTTCGATCGGCGGCCGGCGGTCGACTACGAGACGTTCTGCGCCAGAGTGGGACTGCGCGCCGATCGTCGGTTCGTTCTGTATGTGTGCTCGTCGCTGTTCCGCGGGACCGCAGACGAGCCGGCATTCGTCGAGCGATGGATCCAATCAGTGCGCGGCAGCACCGATCCCCGGCTGAAGGACCTCGGCATCCTGGTTCGGCCCCATCCCGCGCGGCTCGACGAATGGAAACAGGTTGATTTGTCCGGCTATCGCAATGTCGCGTTCTGGGGGGCGCATCCGGTCGACGCCGAGGCGAAGGAGGACTACTTCGACTCGATGTATTACAGCGCGGCGGTCATGGGGCTCAACACCAGCGCGTTCATCGAGGCCGCGGTCGTCGGCAAACCGGTGCACACCGTGCTGCTGCCGGAGATCTCGAAAGACAACCAGGAAGGCACGCTTCATTTTCACTATCTCCTCGACGTCAACGGCGGCCTGCTTCGCGCGGCGAGGAGTCTCGACGAACACGTCGGCCTGCTCGCCGACTCGCTCAGTGGCTACGGCGGCGGGGATGTCAAAGCGGAGCGGTTCGTCGAAGGATTCGTGCGGCCGTTCGGCCGCGAGTCTGGCGCGACACCACGATTCGTGGAAGCGATCGAAGGGACGGCCGCGCTGCCGACTCCGCCACCTGAGCGCCGGGGTGTCGCATCGGGTATTGCCTTCCTGACTCTGATGCCGATCGCGACCGTGCTGTCGCTGCATCTGCGAACGCAGCCCTGGCGCAAGCGCACGCGCAATCGGGTGCGCAAGCAGTACGAGCGGCGGAAGCTCGCGACTCTGCGCTGGGTCAAGCAGATGGTCACCAACCAGTTCATCGCATCAGGAAAGCGACGCAAGGTCGCGACTCCGATCGCGCCGTCGACGCTCACGCCCAAGTCCGGTCGTCAGCGCGATCCGGCAAAGACGCTGGCGGGGACCGAATTCCGCGAAGCGCGCGAGACCCGCGAGCTGGTGACCGTGCTCGGCCGATCGGGTCGGCCGATCCTCCTCGGACCGTGGCTGTCGGAGACAGGGTTCGAGCTGCTGTATTGGATTCCGTTCCTCGCCTGGGCCAAGGCCTACGGCAACTTCGATCCCGAGCAGCTGGTGGTGATCTCGCGCGGCGGCGCAGCGTCCTGGTATTCGCAGATCACGCCGCACTACGAAGAGATCTTTTCCCATTTCACGCCCGACGAGTTCCGCGTCAACAACGAATGCCGTATCGTCGAGCAGCAGGGGCGCCAGAAGCACATCGAGATCACCTCCTTCGATCGCGAGATCCTCGCGCGTGTGAAGAAGAAGCGCGGGTTGAGCGGCGCCGAGGTGCTGCATCCATCCGTGATGTACCAGTTGTTCGACAACTTCTGGCTGCAGCGAACGCCGGTCACGCTGGTCGAAGCGTTCTCGGTGTTCTCGACGCTCCCGCCCGCACCTTCGACCGGCGTGTTGAACCAGCTGCCGGAGCGCTACGTCGCGGCGAAGTTCTACGGCAACGTGGCACTCCCGCCGACGCCCGAGAATCGCGCGTTCGTCTCGAACTATCTCGCCGATCTCGCGCAGCAGGTCGACGTGGTGCTGCTCAACACAGCGCAGCGGTTCGACGACCACGACGACTTTCCGCCGGGACTGCGCGGACGCATCCACTCGCTCGATCGCCTGATGATGCCCGAGAACAACCTCGCGATTCAGTCCGAGGTCATCCGCGGCGCGCAGGGCTTTGTCGGCACCTACGGCGGCTTCTCGTATCTCGCGCCGCTGTGCGGGACCAACACGCTCGCGTTCTACTCGCACGCCAGCGGTTTTCGCGTCGATCACCTCGAGGTCGCCAAGCGGGTGTTCTCGGCGCTGCGCTGCGGGACGTTCACCGAGCTCGATCTGCGGGCCAGCGAGATGCTGCGTCTGGGATTCGGCGGCGCCGTGCCGCCGGTGGGAGCGGGGCGGTGAATCATGCGCCTCTGTCGCGAACGACTGCGGCGGCCGAGGGAGACCCGCCGCCACGCTCGCTCGCGACGGAGTCGCACGACCCATCGCTGACGGCGCCTGCACGGCCTTCGCGGGTGGCGATCGCGTCAGCCGCAGCATTCGCCGGGGTGCTCACGATCGGGTGGCGATTCCTCACCTTCTCGGGCTTCAACAACGATCACTACGTGCATCTGTCACGTGCGCAGCAGATCCTGTTTGGCGAATGGCCGGTCCGTGATTTCGTCGATCCTGGAATGCCGCTCATGTACGCGGTGCACGCAGCGGTCCGTGCGGCGTTCGGTCCGGCGCTTGGCGTCGAGTGGGCGCTCGTGGCCCTCGCGTTCGCGATCGGAGCCGCATGCACAGTGATCGCGGCGACTCGCCTCTCGGGTTTCGTCAGCGTCGCGCTCGTGCTGACTGCGTTTCAGGTGGTGCTGAGCCCGCGATCGTTCGGGTATCCAAAGATCCTGTTGTATGCGGTGGCGGCGCTCGTCATCATGGCGCTTGCCCGCCGGCTCATGACCCGCGCGCTCGTTGTGGCGGGAGCGATGACTGCCGTCGCATTTCTCTTCCGCCATGATCACGGGATGTTCATCGGATTCGCATCGCTCACCGCGATCGTGGTCGGCAGCTATCGAGAGGGTCGGCGCCGCATGGTGGAGCGCTCCGCGATCTTCGCGGCGACAGTTGCCATCGTGCTGCTGCCGTGGGCAGCGTTCGTTCAGCACTACCAGGGGTTGATCAACTACTTTGTGTCGGCTGTGGGCTTCACCCAAGGCGAAGCCATCGATCACGGCTTGCGAGCAATTCCACGGCTGCAGTTCGGCGAGCTCGATACCACGCGGAATGCCCTGGTCTGGTTGTTCTACACATTCCACGCATTGCCGATCGCCTGCGTCGTTCTCCTGATCCGCCGGCGGTCGGAGCCAGACGCGTGGCCCGGGGAGACTGCTGTTGTTGCCGCGCTCTCGGCGATGGCGATTCCGGTGAACATCACGTTTCTCCGCGGATCGCTCGACGGTCGCGTGGCTGACGCCATCGTTCCCGCCGCGCTCCTCGGCAGCTGGCTCATCGGCCTGGCGCTGCGACGAACAGATCGGATGGTGCCGATCGTCGCCAGTGGGATCGTCGTCGCAATCACCGCGTGGGCCAGCGTACGCACCGGTGACCTGCGCGAGCAGCTGGACAAGACCGAGCTGCTGCATGGGCCCGCCATCGTCCGCCTTCATGCCGCCGATCTCTGGGATCGCCTGCATCGACGCGTGCCTGAAGGCGGCCACGTTCCGAGCCGGTATTCCAGAGCATTGCTCCCGTTCATCGAGTATGTGCGTCGGTGCACGCCGCCGCAGGATCGGCTGCTCGTGACCGGACTGTTCCCCGAGATCAACGTGATCGCGGAGCGCGGGTTCGCGGGCGGTCAGATGGCGTTTCAGCCGGGTTTCTACGGCAATGACGCGGAGCAGGCGCAGACCATCGCGCGATTGCAGCAGCAGTCGGTGCCATTTGCGATCATCGTGCGCAAGTTGTTTCCCGACCTGAAGCGGCAGTTGTCGGGGGTGATGGAGTACATCGATCTGCGCTATGCCCCGATGGCGCATATCCCGGTGCCGGAAACCGACGGGGTCGATGTGCTCGTCGATCGCGGCCGCCAGTCGGCGCGAGTCGACGCGGCCACCGGCTGGCCGTGCTTTGAGTGAGCCACCTGACTAGCCGATGAATCGCGCGCTCGACACCGGATCGATCGGACGGTTTGCGCTGGCCCGGACGCGGGCGCGCGCGCGCTGGGTCGTCAAGGGCATTCGATGGGCGTGGAAGGTCTCGTACAAGAAGGTTCGATCGGTGTGGCACGGCTGTCGTCGATCGACTGAAGGTGTTCGCAACGCCACGATCAACACGGCGAAGTCGTGCTATCGCGCGCTCCGCCGCCCCGCACGGGCGGCCTCACGGCGGCAGGCGCAGATTGCGGAACGGTGGCGCTTCTATCGCATCGAATGGGGCATCGAGCATGAGATCGAGCGGCTGGTGGCGCGCGACCGGCTGTTGATCGTGGGCCCCTGGCTGTCTGAAGTCGGCTTCGAGACGTTGTATTGGATTCCGTTTCTTCACTGGCTCGAGGCGGCATTCCACATCAACCCCGATCGCGTTGTCGCCGTCTCGCGCGGCGGAGTTGGCGGCTGGTATCAGGGCGTCGCGTCGCGTTACATCGAGATCTGGGATGAGATGGAGGCTCCGGAGTTCGCACGCCGCAACGCCGAGCGCGGCGTGACGAAACACTACGAGCCGTCGCCGCTCGATCGCGACATCCTCGACATCGTGGCGAGGCGCATCGGTACTAGCGACTTCGACGTCGTGCACCCGGGCCTGATGTATCGGCTGTTCACGCTGTACTGGTCGGGGCAACGCGCGATGGGCTTCATGGACGCGCACCTGCGCTTCCACACCATGGCGCCTCCGCCGGAGATGATCGATCCGGCGTTGCTCCCGAAGGAGTACGTCGCGGTCAAGTTCTACGCGGCACGCTCGATGCCCGATACGCCCGATGTTCGTGCTCATCTGCGATCGATCGTCCAGTCGCTGTCCGAGCGAATTCCTGTGGTGCTGCTCGATACCGGCCTCGTGCTCGAAGACGATCACGCCGACTACATGTTCGCCGCCTCTCCCGCCGAAGCGCGCAGCGCGAAGGCGGCCGGACGAGTCGTGAGCGCGAGGTCGTGGATGATGCCGCGAAACAACCTCGGCGTGCAGACGCAGATCGTTGCGGGCGCGAAGGCCTTCGTCGGCACCTGCGGGAGCATCGCCTGGCTGGCGCCACGGCTTGGTGTCGACACGTCAGGTCTGTTCGTCGACCCCAAATGGCTGCACGCGCACGTCGCGGTCGCGATGCGCGCCTATCACCGGCTCAACGCCGGACGGTTCGCGATTGCCGATCTTCGCGCCATCAATCCGCTGGGCTCGCTCGGCGCCGTTGCTCCGCCGCCCGGGCATATCGATTCACGCGCATGAAGGTGCTCTTCATCGCGCGGCATTTCACCTACTTCAGGAATTTCGAGTCGGTGATCGCCGCTCTGGCCGAACGCGGCCACGACCTGCATCTTGCCGCCGATCGCGAAGAGGCGTTTGGCGGCCGTGAGCTGGTCGATCGACTCGCAGCGCGCTTTCCTTCGCGCGTCACGGTCGGCTTCACGCCCATCCTGCAATGGGGACGATATCGCCGTGTCGCGAGCGCACTCCGGATCGGCCTGGACTACCTCCGGTACTCCGATCCACGGTACGAGGCAACGCCGAAGATTCGCGATCGCGCGTACGAGCGCACGCCGTTCTTCGTGCTCGTGCTCGCGCGGCTGCCGTCTCGGCGGGCGCTGACGTGGATGCTCGAGCGGCTCGAGGCGGCGGTGCCCAGGCAGATGGGGATCGACGACTTCGTGCGGAGTCAGCGCGCCGATGCCCTGCTCATCACGCCGCTGATCGAGCTCGGGTCGCCGCAGCTCGACTTCCTGCGCGCCGCGCGCGCACTCGGCATCCATACGGCGTTGTGCGTCTGGAGCTGGGATCATCTCTCGAGTAAGGCGCTGATCCGCCTGGTGCCCGATCGCGTGATTGTGTGGAATGAGGTGCAGCGCGATGAGGCCGCCCGCTTCCACGGCATCGGTCCTGAGCGGGTGATCGTCACCGGCGCGCAGTGCTTCGACCAGTGGTTCAATCGTGCGCCGTTGCGCCATCGCGACGACTTCTGCCGCAGAGTCGGCGTGCCATCGGATCGCCCGCTCGTGCTCTACGTCTGCTCCGCGCTGTTCAAGCACAGTCCATCCGAAGCGGCGTTCGTGCTGCAGTGGCTCGAGTCGATCAGGCGTTCGCATGATGCGCGTCTGCGAGGCGCGTCGATCGTCGTCCGCCCGCACCCGCAGCGTCTCGAAGAGTGGTCGCCTGAGATTCGCGCCGCGCTTGGGAAGCTCGGACCGGTGTCGCTCTGGGGGGCCAATCCGGTCGAAGAGGAGAGCCGTGCCGACTACTTCGACTCGATGTTCCACGCGTCGGCGGTGGTCGGACTGAACACCAGCGCGCTCGTCGAAGCGGCAATCGTCGATCGACCGGTGTTCACGTTGATCCTCCCGGAATTCCGGGATAACCAGGAGGGCACGTTCCACTTCGCGCATCTGCTCAGTGTCGGTGGCGGATTCCTGAATGTCACTCGATCGGTCGAAGAACATGTCGCGCAGCTCGACGACGCACTCGGCGGCGCGGCGATGCGGCCGAATGGTCCGTTCGTCGAGCGCTTCATTCGCCCTCATGGACTGGGCACCCCGGCAACGCCGGTGTTTGCCGATGCGGTCGAGTCGATTGCCGCGCTGCCGGCGATGCGTCCGCAGCCCGCGTCGGTGTCGTACTTCGCGCTCCGTCCTGTGATCTGGACCCTCGTGCTCGCCGCTCGCATCCCGTATCTGGAGCGTATCTACTGGAACCCAATCAAGCGTGCCGAGTGGGCGCACAATGTCCGTGCGATCTGGCACAAAGAGACGCAGCGGCGCACGAAGCGCAGAGACAAAGCGGCGCGGGTCGCGAGAAAAGTTCCTCAACGCGCCGTCGTCGCGCTGAAGACCGCCGCCAAGCAGGCACTTGGCGTCGTCGGATGGAGCCGACATTGATCTCGTCGGGCATCAAGCCGCCGACGGCCTCCGTCGCATCCTAACGCGTGCCGAGTGAGCGAGAGCCGTTACTGGTCCAGTCTGGCGTACGGAGGAGCGCTACTCCTCTCGGCGACGCTCGGATACTTCCTGCTGCGAATTCCCATCCAGACGACCGACTGCTTCACCAACATGCTCGAGCTCGACGGCTCGTTCATGGATGTGATGCGGACCGGCATTCAGCCTGGCTACCTGCGTCCGGGGCTGTGGGCGCAGCTGAAGGTCGTCTACGACCTCTCGCAGGGCGAGTACTTCTACTGGTTCCGCTGGACCGCGGCGGTGCAGGTGCTGCTGGTGCTCGTGCCGTTTGCCGGGCTCGTGCGTCCGCAAACCGCCGTTGCGGCACTCGTCTTTCCCTTGTCGCTCGCAGTACTCGTTGGTCACCACGCCTTTGCCTGGACGATTCGCGAGGCGTTCCCGGTGAACGCGTATCTGACGAACGTGATCTTCTGCGCGCTCGCGGTCAATCTGGCGATCGGCACTCATCGCTGGTGGAAGGATGTGGCCGCCGCACTGATCTTCATCGCCGCGGTGTCGAGTGTCGAAAGCGGACTGCTCGTTGGCGTGATCGTCATCGTCGGATACGCGCTGGGAATGCGCGGCATCTCTCGCGCTGGTGTCCTGACCGTCGGCGCGCTCATCGCCGGGTACTTTGTGTTGCGTTTCGTCGTGCTCGACACCGGAACGCCGACGCTGTTCGATCGCGAAGCCTCGTTCGGCTTCCACCGCTACGGCGGCGGCGATCTGACGCGCATGTTCCCGGGGACTCGCGTCTACCTGTTCTATGCCTACAACGTCGTCAGCGCGCTTGTCGGACTGCTCTTCGCGGAGCCTCGCGACGGCATGTGGCGGTTGACGCGCAGTATTCTGCAGGGCCATCTCGATCTGCCATTGATCATCGGGCTGTTGTCGTCGACCACGGCGACGATCCTCATCGGCCGCTATACCTGGGTGAGACGGCACGCATGGCGGCGATGGGAGCTCGATCGAGGCGATCGCATCGTCATGCTGTCGATCCTGGTGATCCTCGCGAACGCGGCGATCAGCTTCGCCTACACCAAGGACGTCATCATGAGCCCGGCCGGCTACTTCTACGCGGCCGCGTTCTTCGTCGCCTGTCACGACTTTCTCGAACGATTCTCGACCGATGCCGCCGGCGCGCACGTTCGCAGCATGGCGCCGGCGCTGGGTGTGGCGGTGATGCTGCTGTTGTCTGTCACGTGGACGATCCGTGCCGTCGGTCTCCACGCCGCGCTCACGCAGACCGCCTACAAGGTCCGTCAGCAGTGGGCGTACTTCGATGGCTACATCGAGCGCAAGTACACGCCGGTTCCGCCGAAGGTCCGCGCGCTCAAGACGCATCTGCAGAGCGATGCCGTCATCGTGCATCCGGGCACTCCCGAGATGCGCGAAGAATGGACGCCGCTCTTCGAAATGGATTAGCGCGGTGACGATCGTGGAATCACACGTGGACGGCCACCCGATCCTGGTGAGCTGCCCGGGAGTGTCGACCGGGGGATCGATTCCTCTCGACGTCGCGGAGCTGCTGGCGCGAGCGAGGCAACGCGGTGTCGCGGTCTGCCTGCTGCCCGACTCGATCGCTGCTGATCATCCGCTGTTCGCGTTGAGGTCGGAACGGATCGTACGTGTCGATCCGGCAGGGGCTCGAGGCCGCTGGCTGCGGGCCCGATGGTGGATATCAGCGGTGCTGGCCAGGGCCGTCATCCGCGCGAACGCGTCAGCCGCAGTGTTCTGGCGCGAGATCTATCGCGAGCTGCGCCGGCACATCGGGGACGAGCGCCTGCCGTACGCCCTCCGCACCCGGCTTCGCACGATCGCCGATCGATCGATGGAGCGTTCGACGCACGCGACTGGCCGCGTCTCTCCGGACATCCGCGCTCGACGTCTCCTTCGCGAGCCGCTCAACCTGCGGATGCCAGCATCGCTGGAGCGCACGGCGCGGGACGAGGCCACCCGCTGCGGTGTATCGCTCGATCGTCCGATCGTCGCGCTCGAGTTCCGATCGCGCCTCGAGTCGCTGGGCCCCGCAATCGATCGGCTCGTACGCGACGGGTATGCGGTAGTCCGAATCGGCCCGCCTGGCGGGGGACCGCTCGATCTCGCCGGCGTGGTCGACCTGACGACGACCGAGCATGCTGATGCCTTGGATCTCAACATACTCATGCGCGCCAAGTGCCTCGTCTGCGAGAGCCCGACTGCCCAGCAGATCGCGTATCTCACCGATACGCCGTGTATCCGTCTGAACGTTGTGGACCCGTACGAGGCGTACCCTCTGCGCGCCGATGGTCTCTTCACGCTGGCGACCCCGGTCGAACTGAATACCGGCCGCGAGCTGTCTGTCGAGGAAGGCCTCGCGCCAGAGCACGTCAGGCATCTCGACCGATTCGCGCATCGTCCCAACCGCTCGTCGGACGTGCTCGCCGCCGTCGAGGAGATGCTGGAGATCGTAAACGGGGCGCATGTCGATACCGTACGACAGGCGCGCTATCGCGCTCGAATCGTCGAGACGGCGCAGACACTGCCGTCGAACGACCACCGGCGGCCGGATGACGGATTCATCGGTGATGGGCGATTGGCCCGCGTGCAGGCCGACCACGTGTCATGAGATCGAGACCGTGAGCCGGATTCTTTTCGTGATGCTGCATCCCGGTTTCGTCCGTTACTACGACGATGCCCTGCAGGCACTGGCGGCGGCCGGTCATCAGATCCACGTCGCATTCGAAGTCAGCCGGACCAAGCTGGGCGAAGATGTCACGGCACAGCGTCTCGCGTCGATGTCCGATCGGATCACTTGTGGCCCGGCACCGACGCGCGCCGAAAGCGTCCGAACGTTTCTCGCACGGAGCGACCGGACGGCGACGCGGAGCGGGGGCGCGGCGCGCCGTTGGCGCGATCCGGAAGCGCGTGCCGAAGCATGGGAGAGTTTCGGGACGACTGTTCGTCTGGCTCTCGATTATCTCCGGTATTTCGAGCCCGCGTTCGAGCATGCCACGGCGCTCCGCGCGCGCGCGGAGAAGCGGCTGCCTCGTGTCTATCCGCCGATGGTGCGTGGCGTCGCGCGGATGGGATCGGCCGCGCGTGCCGCATTGTCACGTCTGCTGCTCCAGCTCGAATCGCTTGCTCCGCCCAATGCGGCGATCGACGCGTTCATTCGTGAGCAGGCACCCGACCTGCTTCTGGTCACGCCGTTGATCGAGCTCGGGTCGCAGCAGGTCGACTACATCAAGTCGGCGCGACGGGTCGGGGTCCGAACCGCGCTGTGCGTCGCGAGCTGGGACAACCTCACCAGCAAGGGGCTGATCAGAGTCGTTCCCGATCGCGTGATCGTGTGGAACGAGCAGCAGAAATCCGAGGCGGTCACGCTGCACGGTGTTGCGCCGGAGCAGGTGATGGTCACTGGCGCGCAGTTGTTCGATAAATGGTTTACGGCGACGCCGAGCCGGACTCGCGAATCGTTCTGCCGCCGCGTCGGCCTCGATTCCGATCGACCGTTCGTTCTGTACGTCGGGTCATCGATGTTCATTGCCCCCGACGAAGTGCCGTTCGCCGAGCGCTGGCTCTCGTCGTTGCGCCGCGCCGAGAGCTCAACCAGCGCACGCCTCGGTGTGCTCTTTCGGCCGCACCCGGCCAACGCGGACCAGTGGCGCGCGCTCGACCTGGCGTCGGAGGAGGGCGTGGCGCTGTGGCCGCCAATCGGCACCGATCCGACGGCCGCCGATTTCCGGTCCGACTTCTTCGATTCTCTGTTCTACAGCGCGGCGATCGTCGGCATCAACACCAGCGCACAGATCGAGGCGGCGATCGTCGGCCGCCCGGTGCTCACGATCCGCGCGTCTGAATTCGCGCACGCGCAGCAAGGCACGCTGCACTTCCGGCACCTGGTTGGAGCACAGGATGGCTGCGTGATCGAGGCACACACACTCGACGAACACGTCGGCCAGCTGCTGGCGGCGGTTGGTGACCCGGCGCCGTCGATCGAACGCGATCGACGATTCGTCGCCTCGTTCATTCGGCCGCGCGGCGTGGACGTGCCCGCGGTGCCAGTCTTCGTTGAGTCGATCAGTGCACTCGCGCGCGAGAGACCGCCGGCGGTTCGGCCCGAATCGTGGTGGTTGCGCGCGACCAGGCCGCCGGCGATCGTCCTCGCGAGGCTTGCGCACGTGCTCGCCGAAGATCGCCCGCTCTGGATTCTCGCCCTGCGGCCGGTGATCACAGCGGCGGTGTGGATCGCGTGGATCCCGTTTCGCATCGCCGGCGCATGGCACGACCACGGATACCTCCGCGTCAAGCGACTGTTGCGGGCGACGCAGCGCGCGTGGTACGAATCGACGCAGGTGCTGCGGCACCGCGCCCATCGCGCCCGCAAGCCGATTCTCTCGCTGGTGAGAAGCGCGGCGCGGCGTCTGGCCGGCAAGAATGCCTGAACACCATCCTGTGCTCGATCGTCTCGGCTCGGGCCGATGCTTCGTCATCGGCGAGGTGGCACTCTCGCACGATGGCAGTCTGGGGCTCGCGCACGCGTTCGTTGACGCGATTGCCGCGGCCGGCGCCGACGCCGTGAAGTTCCAGACGCATATTGCGTCGGCTGAGAGCACGCCCGCCGAGCCGTTCCGCGTAACGTTCAGCAAGCAGGATGCGACCCGCTACGACTACTGGAAGCGAATGGAGTTCAGCGAGGCGGAATGGCGCGGCCTCGTCGAGCATTGCCGCGAGCGCGGCGTGCTGTTCATCTCGTCGCCGTTTTCGATCGAGGCGGTCGAGCTGCTCGAGCGTGTCGGGCAGCCGCTCTGGAAGATCGCGTCCGGTGAGGTGTCGAACACGCCGCTGCTCGATCGCGTGCTCGACACCGGGTCGCCCGTGCTGCTCTCGAGCGGCATGAGTCCGCTCGCCGAGACCGATGCTGCCGTGACGCGCATCAAGGCCCGAGGATCCCCAGTCGGGGTCCTTCAATGCACCACTGCCTATCCGTGTCCGCCCGAACAGATTGGCCTCAATCTCATGGCGTTCTATCGCGAGCGTTATGGGTGCTGGGTCGGATTGTCCGATCACTCCGGGACGATCTATCCAGGTCTCGCCGGCGTTGCGATCGGGATGGATGTGCTCGAACTTCACATCGCGCTGTCACGTGAGATGTTCGGCCCCGACGTGATCGCGTCGGTCACCACCGCGGAGCTGCGTCAGCTGGTTGACGGCATCCGCTTCATCGAGCGCATGCGTGCCAATCCGGTCGACAAGGACGCCGAGGCCGAACGCGCCAGGCCGCTCCGACGACTGTTCACGCGCAGCGTGGTGGCCCGACAGCCGCTCGCTGCGGGGACCGTCCTGCAGCGCGAACACCTGGCATTGAAGAAACCCGGGACCGGCCTGCCGCCCGAGCGACTCGGCGATCTCGTCGGGCGCAGACTGACACGGGCGGTCGCTGTCGATCACATCCTGTCGCTCGACGATCTCGAGGGGCCCTGAGACACTGTGCCGAAACGGAAAATCTGCGTCGTTGTCACCGCGCGGCCAAGCTACTCGCGTATTCGTACCGCCCTGCGTGCGATCGAACAGCATCCCGATCTCGAGCTTCAGCTCGTCGTCGCGGCGTCGGCGCTGCTCGATCGATACGGCAACGCGATCCAGGCGATCGAACGCGACGGGTTTCCAATCCGGGCGCGCGTCTATATGGTCGTCGAGGGTGAGAACCTGGTGACGTCCGCCAAGTCGACCGGTCTCGGGCTCGTCGAACTCGCCACTGTGTTCGACAACCTTGCGCCTGACGCCGTCGTCACGATTGCGGACCGATACGAGACGCTCGCGAACGCCGTGGCCGCGTCGTATATGAACATTCCCGTCGTGCACGTGCAGGGTGGTGAAGTCACCGGCTCGATCGACGAGAAGGTGCGGCATGCGGTGACGAAGCTGTCGAACCTCCATCTGGTCTCGACTGAGGGCGCAGCCGAGCGCGTGCGAAAACTTGGTGAAGAACCCGACTCCGTGATTGTCACCGGTTGTCCGTCGATTGATATCGCTGCGGAGGTGGCCGCGAAACCCGAGCTCGACTTCGATCCATTCCAGAAGTACGGCGGCGTCGGGCCGAAAACCGATCTCTCGAAGGGCTACCTCGTCGTCATGCAGCATCCCGTGACCACGGAGTATGAAGAAGCGCGGCAGCAGGTGGAGGAGACGCTGTACGCGGTGAAGCCCTGCGGCCTTCCGGTGCTGTGGTTCTGGCCGAACGTCGACGCGGGTTCGGACGGCACCTCGAAAGGCATCCGGATGTTCCGGGAGCGCGAGAAGCCCGACAACTTCCATCTGTTCCGGAACATGTTCCCCGAAGACTTTCTGCGCCTGCTGGTGCAGTCGACGGCGATCGTCGGCAACTCCAGCGTGGCGATCCGCGAGTGCTCGTTTCTGGGGGTGCCGGCGGTCAACGTCGGTTCACGCCAGCAGGGCCGCGAGCGCGGGGGCAACGTCATCGACGTTCCTCACGATCGCCATGCGATCGCGGGTGCGATCGCCGAACATTGCAAACGTGGCCGGCCCTCGGTCGATCACCTCTACGGAGACGGCCGCGCCGGAACCCGCATCGCCTCCTGTCTCGCGACCGCGGTTCTCAGCGTCGAGAAGCGCCTGACCTACTGATGCTCACAGCCATTCCTGCCGATCGCAAGCAGCGCATCGCGGCACTCGGATACGACTATACGGCGCAGCCTCGCGATCACCTGACGACGTGCAACCTGTGCGGCGGATCGCACCTGGTCACGCTGACCCATCGCGATCGCTACGGCTATCCGGCGCAGGCGTCGGCCTGCAACCGCTGCGGATTGGTGTTTCTCAATCCGCGTATGACTGCGCACGCGTACGGACGCTTCTACGACGGCATCTATCGGCCGCTGGTGAGTGCGTTCCATGGGCGCCTGATCGATGCGAAAACGATTCAGGCCGAGCAGCGGGAATACGCCGCTCAGCGAGCAGCATTCGTGCAGCCGTTCTTCGAGGGCGCCTCCCTCAAAACGATGCTCGACATCGGCGGGTCGACCGGAGTGGTGGCCGGCCACTTCGCGAAGGCGTTCGGACTGGCAGGGACGCTCATCGATCCGGCGCCGCTCGAAGTGGAGCAGGCGAAAGCGTTCGGCCTCGAGACGATAACCGGGCTGGTCGAGGAATACGATTTCGGCGACCGGCGCTTCGATGTCGTGCTGATCTGCCAGACCGTCGATCACCTGCTCGACGTCGCCGGCACACTCACAAGAGTGCGGCAGCTGCTGACCGCCCAGGGAAGGCTCTTCATCGACATCGTCGACTTCAGGGCGGCATACCTCCGGAACTGGTCGATCGAGGACGCCACGAAAATCGATCATCCGTACTACCTCACGCAGGACACGATGTCGGCGTACCTGCAACGCGGGGGGCTCGATATTCTTCGCGCCGACTATGCCACTGATCACCTCCACGTGAGTTATCTGTGCCGCCCGGCGGACCCGGTATCTGGCGCGTTGCCCGATCCGGCAGCCGTCGATGCCATGTTCAAGGAAGTGCGCTTCGTGCAGAACGCCCCGCGCCCTGGATGAGTTCGCGCGCAGTCATGAATATGACACTGGGCCTTGTCCCGGCGCGGGCGGGATCGAAGGGTCTGCCGGGCAAGAACGTCAAGGCGCTTGCGGGACGCCCGTTGATTGAATACACGGCACTCGCCGCGCGCGAGTCAGGCGTGCTCGACCGCACGATCCTGTCGACCGATTCAAAAGCGATCGCCGATGCCGGCCGGCGCTGCGGACTCGAGGTGCCGTTCATGAGGCCGGCACATCTTGCCGAAGACGACACGCCGATGCTGGCTGTGGTGCGTCATGCGGTCGAGACGCTGGCGGCGGATGGCTGGGTTGCGGATGCGATCGTGCTGCTGCAACCGACGTCTCCACTGCGGCGTCCCGCTCACATTCGCGACGTGATCGACCGGCTGCGCAGCTCGAAGGCCGACTCGGTCGTGACCGTCGTCGAGGTGCCGAAGCATCTGTCGCCCGACTACGTGATGAAGATCGAAGGCGGACAGCTGAAGCCGTTTCTTCCCGAAGGGGCGCGGGTGACACGACGCCAGGATGCGAGGCCGGCCTACTCGCGCGACGGCACTGTCTATGCCTTTTGGCGCACGACGCTCGAACGGTACGGGAACATCTACGGCGAGCGGTGCGAGCCTCTGGTGATCGACGCGCACGACTCGCTGTCGATCGATTCATCGGATGACTGGGTGGCCGCGGAACGCCGGCTTGCGGAGCGTTGACGTGAAGGTTCGTCGACTCGTGCCCCGGCCGGTCCGGCATCGTGTCAGCGCGCAGCTGGCGCGCATGCAGGGGAGGCGTCTCGATCGAGACCTCGAGCGGCTCGCCTCGGCCGGCGACACGATCGTCGCCGGGCCCTGGCTCGGCGAGGTCGGGTTCGAGCTGCTGTATTGGGTTCCGTTCCTTCGCTGGTTCGCCGAGGCGTTTCAGGTCGCGCCCGAGCGGCTCCTGGTGGTGTCGCGCGGCGGAACCGCGGCGTGGTATCGGCCATTTGCCGCCAATTATCGCGAGATCTTCGATTACCTCAGTCCGGAAGAGTTCAGACGACACCATGATGAGCGGGTGACGGCAAACGGTGAGCAGAAGCAGACGCGGGTGATGGCATTCGAGCACGATCTCCTGCGCGAGCTGACGACAGACGTGCGCAGTCGCAGCATGCTGCACCCGTCGAGCATGTTTACGTTGTTCAACCCGTTCTGGTGGGGCCATGTCGGCGACAGGTGGGTGCACCAGCGCGCGCGCTACTGCGAGCTCGAGGCGTCGGCGAGCAGCGTCGAGCTGCCCTCGCAGCCATATACCGCCGTGAAGTTCTATTTCAACGAGTGTTTCCCCGCGACCGAACGCAACCGCGCGTTCGTGCGCGAGACGCTCCATGTGCTGGCCGCGGATGGGCCGGTGATCTCACTCGCGACCGGTCTTCACCTCGACGACCATGCGCACGATGATCCCGCGGCATATGGGGTCAAGACCATGCCTTCCGACATCCGCGCCCAGGACAACCTCGCGATGCAGAATGCGGTGGTGGCCGGCGCCTCGCGGTTCGTCGGCACCTATGGGGGATTCTCCTATCTGGCGCCGTTTCTCGGCGTGCGCGCTCTGGCCTTCTACGACGATCCCGACGGCTACTCGAAACGCCATCTGCTGATGGCGCAATCAGCGTTTCGTGCGATCGGGAAGGACGGCTTTCTCGATGTTCGATCGACGACGCACACGGCAGCAGCTCTCACCCACTGAACGGCGAGTCGACCACGGCTCGCCCTACTTGACCGACTATCGCGCATGAGCATTCGGCACATTCTCGTCACCGGTGGTGCTGGTTACATCGGATCGCATCTCGTCGATGCGCTCGTGGCGCGCGAATATCGCGTCACGGTGCTCGACAGCCTCGAGCCACAGGTGCATCGATCCGGCACCTGGCCGTCATACGCCAACCCGAAAGCGACCTACGTGCGTGGCGACGTGCGGGACCGCTCCGTGTTCGAGCCGCTCGTGCTCGAGTCGGACGCGGTGGTGCACTTCGGCGCCGCTGTGAGCGTCGGGCAGAGCATGTATCAGGTCGATCGCTACGTCGATGTGAACACGCGCGGCACGGCACTGCTGCTCGACATTCTGGTGAACGCGAAGCATCACGTCGAGAAGGTGCTCGTGGCTTCGTCGATCGGGGTGTATGGCGAGGGCGCGTATCGCTGTGCCACGCATGGCGTCGTCGCGCCGACGATCCGGCCGGAACAGCAGCTCGCGGCGCGAGACTGGGAGCAGCGGTGTCCGGAGTGTGGTGCACACGTCGCGTCCATTCCAACGCCGGAGGACAAGCCGCTCTATCGCGACAACATCTACTCGATGACGAAGTACCACCAGGAAGAGATGGTACTGCTCATCGGAAAAACGTATGGGATTCCGTCGGTCGCACCGCGCTTCTTCAACGTCTACGGGCCGCGGCAAAGTTTGAGCAACCCCTATGCCGGCGTCGCTGCGATCTGGCTCAGTCGGCTGCTCAACGGCAAGCAGCCGGTCGTCTTCGAAGATGGCGGCCAGCTTCGCGACTTCGTCTCGATCCACGACGTCGTCGACTGTCTCGTGCTGATGATCGAGACGTCGGGCGCCGATTACCTGCCGGTGAATGTCGGCTCGGGTGAGACGGTGACGATTCTTGCCATCGCCCGAATGCTGAACCGCATTCTCGGCACGTCGATCGACCCTGCGATCACGCAGACCGGTCGCAAGTTCGACATCCGCCACAACACCGCCGACATCATGCGCGCGCGAACGGCGCTGGGATTCCGGCCGAAGGTTTCACTCGAGACCGGGTTCAGCGAGCTGGTCGAGTGGGCGAAGACGACGCCCGACGTGGCGACCGACTTCTTCGATCGGGCGCTTGGGGAGCTGGCGCAGAAGGGACTGCTCGTGAAGTCGTGATCATCACGTTCGATCAGCTCAAAGAGTATCGCGGGTCGGTGGCGATGGTCGATGGCGCCTTCGATCCGCTGCACCGCGGTCACATTGAGTACTTTCGGGCCGCGACCTCGCTCGGCGTGCCGCTGCTCTGCAACGTGGCGTCGGACCGCTACGTGCGCACCAAGCATCCGCCGCTGCTGCCTGAAGCCGATCGCGCGATCATTGTCGACGCCATACGCTTCATCACCTACACGCACATCAACCAATTCGATACCGAGACGATCCTGCGCGAGCTGCGGCCGCGCTATTACGTCAAGGGGAAGGACTGGGTCGGACGGCTGCCGCCGGATCAGGCGACGATCTGCGCAGCGCACGGAATCGACGTTGTTTACCTGGACACGGTACTGGATTCATCGAGCCGCATCCTTCAGCAGTTCACGAGAGATCTGCAGAGCCAACCATGAACATCACTGAATTCGAGTCGCGCGTCCTCTCACAGCAGGCGGTCACGTCGGGTCATTACGACTCCGAGTACTTCACCGGGGAATGGCGGGACGAGGGCAACAACTACTCGCTCGAAACCCGGCGGCGGATCGAGGCCAAGAACCCGGTGCTGATCCGCGATGTGTTTCAGCCCGCAAAGGCGCTCGACCTGGGCTGCGGTCCCGGCGCGCTGATGCACCTGCTGTGGGAGCTTGGCGTGAACGTCGAAGGCGTCGACTTCGCGGAGAGCAGCCTGCGCATCGCCACGCCCGAAGTACGTGATCGCATCGTCATCGGCGAAGTGACCGATCCGACCCTGAAGCCGGCGAACGCCTACGATCTCGTCATCTGCCGCGAGGTGCTCGAGCATCTGACGGTGCTGCAGGTGCGGCAGGCCGTGGCGAACATGGTGCGCATGACGTCGAAGTTCATCTACGTTACGACGCGGTTCCACCCCGAGCCGGCGAGCCTGCTCGACTTCACCACGCAGTTCGACGTCGATCCGTCGCACATCACGCTGCTCAACAAGGACATGCTGCGGCTGATGTTCGTGCTCGAGGGGTGCCGTTCGCGGCCGGATTTGGAGAACCTCATGGATTGGGGTCGAAAGGGACGGGTGCTCGTGCTGGAGAAGCTGATGCCGTCTCGCGAGGCATGACGCGGTGGACGTCACCACCGAGGTAACGCGCCCCGCGCCTCCGGTGAATCGGGGGCGCGCGCTCGTCATGGCGTTCGCTGCGGTGCTGGCAGTGTCGATCGCGTACGACATGTGGCGTATGCCGGTGCAGGTATCCGACTCGTTGCAGGAGATCCTCGATGCGCAGGCCTCGCCATCGGTCACCGAATCTTTCCGTCACGCGATGGGATCGACGGCGTATCTCCGGCCGCTGCGGATCGCGCAGATCAAGGCCGTGTTCGATCTGTCGCAGGGGCACTACACGGCGGCGTATCGAGGTGTGCACGTCGTGTTGATCGTCACCCTGATCATGCTCTTTGCGCGCGCGCTGCCGGTGACGTCCGGATCGGATGCTGCCGCTGCCGTCTTTGCGCTGACGGTGCTCACCGGTTTGCATACGTTCCTCGGTTTTCTGCGAGAAGCATTCCCGATCAACCACTTCCTCGAGATTGCCGTGTTTGCGCTGGTGGCGCTGAATCTGTCGCTGTCGCGCGGCGGCTGGTGGGCCGATGTGCTCGCTGCGGTCACTCTGGTGTGTGCCTCCCTGACACTCGAGTCTGGGATCCTGGTGTGGGTCGTGATCGTTGCGGCGTGGCTATGCGGTCTGCGTGGCGTCTCGACCCGCGGCGTGGTGGTGGTGACCTTTCTCCTGGGCGGGTACTTCTTCCTGCGATTCTCATATCTCCACACCGGCCTGCCATCGCTGACCGAACGTAGCGCCGGCTTTCTGTTCGAGCGGCTCGAGCGCAACGAGGTGCAGGAGCGATTCGGTAACACGCCGATGATCTTCTACGCCTACAACATCGTGGTGTCGCTGCTGTCGGTGTTGTTGTCAGAGCCGCGGGATGGTCTGTTCGTGGCGACCAGGGCATGGAGCCAGAGCGACGTGAAGCCGCTGGCCTACCTGGCGGTCGGCTCCTCTCTTGCCATGACGCTGGCGATAGCGGGAGCGATGATCTGGAGATGGCGGCGCCGCGCTCCGCTCGATCGCGCCGATCGGATCGCGATCGTTGCGGGTGCCGTCATTCTCGCCAACGCGGTACTGTCGTTCTCGTACGCGAAGGACGACATCGTGGCGCTGGGCGGCGCCTTCTACGCGTTCGCGGTCTACGCCGCCATGCGAGCAATCATCGAGTTCGCCCGCGGCGGCGGGCCGGCCAGGGCGGTCCTCGTCTCTGGGGCGGTGTTCACGCTCGGCACGGCCTGGGCCGTACGGAGTTCTGGTGTGCACTTCATCGCCAACGAACACGCGTTCAGAACACGCAACGATTGGGCGAAGCTGCATCTGCAATGGGAACGCGAGGGTCGCTGGCCGAAGGACCCGAAGCCGTTGGCGGTCGTCGAGAAGCTGAGACGCGACGCGCTCGACCGCGCAATTCCGAACATTCAACTGGCGCCGGAGTGGAAGGAACGATGGTACGGCGACTGATCGCGATATTGCCGGTGGCTGCCGCTGCAGTCCCCGGTACCGTCATCGGTGTCGGGACGACGATCGTCATCCTTCTCGCGATCGGCGGCTCGCATCCGATGTGGCGGGTCGAGCCGATCAACATGTCGGAAGCCGCCGTCCTCCGCGATCCCGGTACTATCGTTCGGCTGATCCTGAGGGGCGAAGATCCCTATGCGCGCCGAGAGATCCGCGCGGATCTGCTGTCCAACGATCGCCTCGAGCTGACGCCGGTTGAAGCTGGTATCGCCGCGCGTCGTGCCGAGGTTGTCGACGTCCTTCTGTTTTCGGCGCGCACGCGTCCTGATGCGGCGACATGGACCCATCTGAAGTGCCTGGCGACGCTCGAGGGCGATAAGGACGTGAGCGCCACCCTCGATCGGTATCGCCCGGAGTCGGCGACCGAGATGTGCGATGGCGTGACGCGGCCGTGGAAATAGAACCGACGCCGTGTTATCGATGACCGCAGATCGGCGATGGACCATCGCGTCGTACGCGTATGGTCTGCTGGTCGCGGCGGTGCTGGGCTACTTCCTGCTCGGCCTCGTCGTGCAGGTCAGCGACAGCTTCGGCAACCTGCTTGCGGTGCAGCGGCCAACGCTCGCGGCGCTCGTCCGCGACCAGTTCACGCAGCACGCCTATCTGCGGCCCCTGCTCTGGGGGCAGATCAAGCTCGTGTACGAGCTCTCGGACGGTCAGTACTACGTGTGGTTCCGCGGCATCCACGTCGTACAAGTGGTCATGTTGATCGCGGTCTGCCTCGCGCTGATGCGGCCGAAGACCGCGCTCGATGCCGCACTGGTCCCGCTCGGGATCGCGATTCTCACCGGCTCCCACACGTTCGCGCCAATGGTGCGCGAAGCGTTCCCGATCAATTCCTTTTTGACGATCGCGATCGGTTGTCTCTTCGCCGCGTGGCTGACGCTGCGTGATCGGGCGCGTTGGTATACCGACGCGCTGATGCTCGCGATTTTCATCGGATGCGTGCTCACGTTCGAGTCAGGCATCCTCGTGTGGGTGGTGTGCGTGGCCGCGGTCGGACTCGGGGCGAGAGGTCTGTCTCGTCCGGCGGTCGCCGCGATGACGATGTGCCTGGTCGCCTACATGGTGGTGCGGATGTTCGTGCTGCACGTCGGCTCGCCCTCGCTCGCCGAACGCGCCTCGGGCTTCGGGTTCGGAATTCTCGAGCCCAATCAGCTGATGGCGCGCTTCGAGGGACGCGCCTGGCCCTTCTATCTCTACAACGTGGTCAGCTCGATCTCGACGGTCCTGTTCTCGGAGCCGAAGGGCGGAGTCTGGCTATTCATCGACGAGCTGACGCGCGCCAGCGTGGACCGGTGGACGGCGGTGTCGGTGGCTTCGTCGACGGTATCAACGGCGTTGATCGGATGGTTCGTGTGGACCAGACGTGCGCGATTCCTGTCGCGCACATTAGATCGCGACGAACGGATCGTCGCGCTCTTTCTGATCGCGCTCGCCGCCAATGCGGTGATCAGTTTCCCTTACACGAAGAACATCATCATGAGCCCGGCGGGTGCCTTCCTGGCCGTGGCGACCTACGTCGCGTCGCGCGCATGGCTCCAGGCCGCCGCGCCACCGCGCACCGCGTTTGCGATCGCGGTGGTGACGATGCTGTCGTGCGGATGGGCGTTCAGGGAAGCGGGCACGCACTACAACCTGCGGCAGACGGCTGCCGAGCAGCGCACCGAATGGGTGGCGGTGGATGGGTGGCTCGAGCGTCAGCGGATCGCGCTCACCAGTGACGACGCGCACTGGTTGCGTGACCAGTTGCATCGCGATGCGGTGTGGAATCATCCGACGCCGTTTCAGTTCTCGAGGGTGTGGGCACGATGGTTCGAAATCGATCGGTAGCATGGTACGGCCTGCCGGCGCTGCCGCCGCTGGCCGTGACGATCGCGATCGCGGCGATGGCGGTGGGAGAGATGGCCGGTTCGCATCCGTTGACCATCGGCGCCCCCCGTAACGTCGCCGAGGCGATTGCCATGGGCGATGCGGCAGCGGCCGCGAGGTTCGTCGAGACCGGCGCAAGCGTGAGCGATATCGCGTTAATCCGGCCTGGCATCCTCGCGGACGGTCCAGTGCTCGCGACACCGCTCGAGGCGGCCGTGATCCGCGATCAGGCCGGGACCGTGGAGTTCTTGGTGGCGCGGGGAGCGACCGCGCCCACTGATCTGCGCTGTCTCGCGCGTGATGTCGGCGCGCGATCGGTGCGACGCCGTGTCGGAGCCGAGGCGGGCTGCCGCGCCGGCGACGCCCTCCACGCCGTGATGGCGCGTCCCTGAGATGAGAGTGCGAACGTGAGCGCGATCGACGCGGTCCTCAATCTCGGACTCAGGGCCACGCGCCGCCTGCAATCAGCCCACAAGCCGTTCGTACGCTTCATGCGCCGGTCGGCGCGCGCCGACGAGCATCGTTCCTATCGCGACGCCGCGGCCGATCTCGATCGCAGGATTGCGAGTCTGGCGGCTGGCACGGCACCGATCGTGGTCGGGCCCTGGCTGGCCGAGGTCGGTTACGAAGTCCTGTATTGGATTCCGTTTCTGCGCTGGTTTCAGGATGCGCACGGCGTGTCGCGCGATCGGCTGGTCGTTGTGTCGCGCGGCGGCATGGAGGCCGCGTACGCGTCGCTGGCGGCCACCTATGTCGACCTGTTCGATCTGATCGGGCCTGAGGCGCTCGCGGCGCGCAATGCCGAACGACGATCGTACGTGGAGGGCGGCGGACAGAAACAGTCAGGAACGAGCGCGTTGGATGACGAGCTGGTGGCGGCGGTGCAGCAGCGGCTCGGACTCTCGGCTGCCGTCGTGTGTCATCCGTCGATGATGTTCACACTGTTCCGTCAGGTCTGGCACGACAATCTCCCGTTCGACGTTCTCTGGCGGCACACGCGGTATGCGACCGTCGAGCACGATGCGTTCGCGTCCGGGCCGGGGGCGTCGTCAATTCCCGCCGATTTCATCGCGGTCAAGATCTACGCGGGCCCTGCGCTGAGCGTCAATGCGACCACTCAACGTCTCGTGCGGGATCTGGTTGCGCGCGCTGCGACGATCGCCCCGGTGGTCGTGTTCGATGCGAACATCGGCGTCGACGAGCATCGGGACTTCGATCTGGCTGGCCTCGCACACGTGACGAGCGCACGGTCGCTCATGACGCCGCGCACCAATCTCGGTGTGCAGCTGTCGCTGCTGGCTCGTTCGCGATTCTTCTTGAGCACCTGCGGGGGGCTGGCCTGGCTCGCGCCATTTCTCGGCGTGCCGACTGTGGCGATCTACGATTCCGATCGCCTGCTTGGCCCTCATCTCTTCGTGGCGCGTCAGGCCGGAGCGCGGGCCAAGGCGGCCGACTTCAACGCCGTCGATCTGCGTGGCATCGATCGACTCGAGCCGGCGGGCGTCGTCACGGTGCCATGACCTGCCCGCGGTTGCTCGTGGGATCCGCGGCATGCGCGGTCGTCACCTTCGCCTACCGCTATCTGTCGTTCGCGGAGTTCTCGAACGATCACTTCGTGCACCTGTCCATCGCGCAGCAGATCACGCGCGGCGCTCTTCCGGTCCGCGACTTCGTCGAACGCGGGATTCCGCTGATGGCGATGCTCTCGGCAGCGGCACAGGTCGTGCTCGGTGAAGGCCTGCGGTCGGAACTGGTGCTGGTTGCGTCGGCGTTTGCGGTTGCCGCGGCGCTGACGTTCGTCGTCGCGGCTGCGCTCAGCCGATCGGTGGTGATTGCAGCGCTTGCCGTGCTGATTCCGGTGCTGGCCTACCCGGTGAGCTACAGCTATCCGAAGCTCCTGGCGTCGTCAATCGGATGCGCTGCCGCGTGGGTTTATTCGATCAGGCCGTCATCGGTCCGCATGGCGCTCGTGGCGCTTGCGATCGCGTTCGCCTTTCTGCTTCGACACGATCTCGGACTGCTCGTCGGTATCGGCGTCGTCGCCATGCTGCTCGCGCGGCATGGGTGGTCGCGTGAATGGCTGGTCGAGACCGGGCTGGTTGCGGCCGTCGCGCTGCTGATGGTGAGTCCATACCTGTTGTGGGTGCAGGCGTATCAAGGCATTGGCGGTTACGTGGCGGACGGGTTCGCTTTTTCCACACGCGAAGCGCAACGAGCGAACTGGTTTGACGCGCCGCACTTCGGAGTGGATCGAACGCGTCCATATGTTGCCAAGATCGCGCACGGTCCGGTGGTGAACGTCAGATGGCAGGCCGACGCATCCGACCAGGCGATCGTCGAGGCCGAGAGAGAGCACGGGCTGACGCGTCTCGATCCGGACTCACCGCACAGCTGGCAGTACGAGTTATCGCAGTGGGCGAACGCCGACATCGAGCGGCTCGTCAAGGATCCGATCGCGGCCGACACGAACGGCATCGACCGCTCGACGTTCGAGCTCCAGGTTGCTGCGCCAGAGGGTTTCCGTGCGTGGTCGACCCGCATCTACGGTCCTGGCGACGGCCTCCGCCTCGGCCCGAATGCGATTGCGCTCTTGTTCTATCTCTTGTGGCTGGCTCCGATCGCGGCGGCGGTCACCCTGGCGATCCGATGGTCGATCGAGTCGCCCTCTGCTCGCGCGTTGCTGGCGATGGTGGTCGTCCTTCAGCTGGCGATGAATGTGACGATGCTGAGAGATCCGCTGGGGACGCGGATGCGCGACGTCGTCGTGCCGCTGGGGCTGCTGGTGTCGTATCTGGCCGGTGTCGCATGGTGGAGTCCGGGCACTCGAGCTCCACGGATCGCCGCCAGGAGTGCGACCGTCGCCATCATCGTGCTTGTGGCCGGAAGCGCCGCGGCCCTCGGTGATGCCCGGACGCAGTTCCAGCGAACCCGGCTGGCCGATGGCCTCGGAGGATTGAGCTATCGTGTCCGTACGATCCGACGAACCCTCGCGCCTCCCGATCAACGTACCGGCCCGCGGTCGCCAATCTATCAACCCGTCGTCGACTACATCACAGGATGCACTCCGCCCGACGCACGACTGCTCACGCTGACGTTTGCGCCGGAGCTGTTCTTCTACACGGGTCGAGCGTTTGCCGGCGGGCAGGTGTCGCTGTCGCCGGGATATTTCGCGAGCGATCGGGATGCATCGCTGATGCTGGCTCGTCTCAGCCGCGAGTCGGTGCCGCTGGTGATCCTGGACAGCCAGACCGAGCAGGAGATGCTGACCGATTACCCGCGCATCGGCGCGTACGTCAAGGACCACTATCGAGAGACTGCCAGGTTTCCGATCAGTGCCGAGAAGGCGTTCGTACTGATGGCGAGGAGCGACGCGCACTGCGGGCCGCGTCCGCTCGGCTAAAATGGTGGGCTGATTTCCGGAGGCCGTATTTGCAGGATTCGCTGGTAAAACGCTTCTGGGAGACCAGAGCGCAGGATCAATCTCTGACCGATGTCGAGGCGACCCATTCCGACGTCTGGCAGCGCTGGCTCGAGATTGAGACCATCAAGCCGTATCTCCGTTCCGACGATCGGCTCGTCGACGTGGGCTGCGGTTCGGGCTATGCGACGCGTCTGCTCAGCCCGCTGGTTCGCGAAGCCGTTGGATTCGACTACGCCGAATCGATGATCGCGCGCGCGCGTGCCGCGACCGCGGGTCGGGCCGGCCTTCGATTCGAGGTCGCCGATGTGCTGTCGCTGGATCCAAAAGCACTGGGGACCTTCGACGTTGCGCTGTCGGTCCGATGCCTGATCAATCTCGAGAGCTGGGAGCTCCAGCAGCGCGCGATCGAGAGCATCGCGCGTCTCGTCCGGCCGGGCGGACGCTACATCATGGTCGAAGGGTCGGCCGACGGACGCCAGGCGCTGAACGATCTGAGGAAGAGCGTCGGACTCAGCGAGATGCCGACGGTCTGGCACAACATCGATTTCGAAGAAGCGACGTTGCTGCCCTGTCTCGATCGGTTCTTCACCGTTGCCGAGCGGCGTCACTTCGGCGTGTACGACTTCGTCGCTCGAGTCGTGCACCCGATGGCGGTCGCGCCGGAACAGCCGGTCTACGATTCCGCCATCAATCGGACCGGTGCGCAGCTGGCGGTCAAGCTGCAGGAGTTCGGACATCTCAGTCGCGTGGTGTTTCTGGTGCTCGTGCGCCGCGCATGAACGTTCACGTGACGAGCGCGAAGGACATTGAGGCGTAATGGGACGAGATCGATCGACTGTGATTGTGACCGGTGGCGCCGGCTTCATCGGCTCCGAACTGGTGCGGCAGCTCGCAGCGCGCGGCGAGCGGGTTGTGATTGTCGACAACCTGGTCAACGGCAAGCGCGAGAACGTTGCCGACGTCCTCGCGCGCGATGTGACGTTGATGGTGACCGACATCCGCGATCTGGATGCATTGATGCCGCACCTGCGGTCGGCGCGAGCCGTCTATCATCTCGCCTGCCTCGGCGTGCGCCATTCGGTGCACTCGCCACACGAGAATCATGAGGTCAACGCGACCGCGACATTGCAGCTGCTGGCCGCCTCGCGTCACGCCGAAGTCCCACGGTTCGTGTACGTCTCGAGCTCGGAGGTGTACGGCGGCGTGCGATGGGCGCCGACGATCCGATGGGAGCAGATGACCGAGGACCACCCGGCGTTTCCGTGCACGGTGTACGGCGGATCGAAGCTCGCCGGCGAGTGCTACGCACGCGCGTACTTCCGCACCTACGGGTATCCGACGGTCGTCGTGCGTCCGTTCAACACCTACGGTCCCCGCTCGCACCACGAGGGCGACAGCGGCGAGGTGATTCCGAAGTTCCTGCTTCGCTGCCTGGCCGGACGGCCGATGGTGATCTTCGGCGACGGCACGCAGTCACGTGATTTCACGTACGTCAGCGACACCGCGCACGGCATTCTGCTTGCCGGCGAGCACCCGCTCGCCGTGGGCGAAACGATCAACGTCGGCAGCGGCAGCGAGGTGACGCTCAACGATCTGGCGCGCATCGTCTCGGTCGAGGCGGGCCGGCCCGACGCGGCGATCGAGCACGATCGCCCGCGGCCAGGCGACGTCTCTCGGCTGGTTGCCGACGTCGCGCGCGCCCGCACGCTGCTCGGCTACGAGCCGTGCGTCTCGCTGTCCGAAGGGCTGCAGCGTCTGTTGCAGTGGTACCGCGATCAGCGCAAGTCGCCCGAAGAGCTCCTCGAGCAGGAGATCCTGCACAACTGGGTCCCGGCTCAAGACGCAGTGTGAGCAACACGACCGCGTTCATTCCGGTAGCGCGCCCGTGGCTCGACGAGCGCGATGCCGACGCGGCCCGGCGGGCGATCCTGTCCGGCTGGGTGACGCAGGGGCCCGAGGTTGCTGCCTTCGAGCGTGAGTTCGCACAGGCGGTCGGGGCTCCCTGCGCCTGTGCCGTGTCGAGCTGCACGACCGCGCTGCATCTCGCGCTGCTGGCCGTCGGCGTCAGCGCCGGCGACGAGGTGATCACCGTCAGCCACTCGTTCATCGCCACCGCGAATGCCATCCGCTTCTGCGGCGCGACGCCGGTGTTCGTGGATGTGCGATCCGATACGTTCAACATCGATCCGACACAGATCGAAGCGGCGATCACACCGCGCACCAAAGCCATCCTCGTCGTGCACCAGGTCGGCATGCCATGCGACATGCCCGCCATCCTCGAGATCGCTCGACGCCGCGCTCTACCGGTGATTGAAGATGCCGCGTGTGCAATCGGGAGTGAAATCCTCTGGGACGGGCGGTGGGAGCGCATCGGTCGGCCGCATGGCGACATCGCCTGCTTCTCGTTCCATCCCCGCAAGCTGCTGTCAACCGGCGACGGCGGGATGTTGACGACGCGCAGTGCCGACCAGGACGCGGCGTTCAGACTGCTTCGTCAGCACGGAATGAGCGTGTCCGACGCCGCGCGGCATAGTTCCGCCAAGGTCGTGTTCGAAGAGTACCCGGTCGAAGGGTATAACTACCGCATGACCGACATCCAGGCGGCCATCGGTCGGGTGCAGCTGACCCGCCTGTCCGCGATCGTCGCGCGCCGTCGCGACCTGGCGATGCGATACCACGACGGGCTTCGCAGTATCGAGGGTGTGATCGCGCCGTCGGAGCCGGAATGGGCGCGCACGAATTGGCAAAGCTATCTCGTTCGCCTGACGCCGCCGCTCGATCAGCGCCAGGTGATGCAGCGCATGCTCGACGACGGCGTTTCAACGCGTCGCGGCGTGATGAACGCCCATCGCGAGCGGGCGTACCCAGAGGGATCGTGGCGCGCGGCGGGAACACTCGCGCGCGGCGAGCAGGCGCAGGACACGACCATCGTCCTGCCGCTGTACCACCAGATGAAAGACGAGGATCAGGACCGTGTTGTCGCCTCGCTGAAGCGGGCGGTGACACGTTGAATCGGTGAACACGACGCTGATTCGCGTTCGGTGATGCTCTCGATCCTGACCCCGGCGTTCAACGAGTCGGTCAACCTGGAGGCGCTCCACACCCGTCTCGTGCAGACGATGGTGCAGATCGGCGGTGAGTGGGAGTGGCTCATTGTCGACGACCACTCGCGTGACGATACGTTCGCGGTGATCGCGCGCATCGCCCGGACCGATCCGCACGTGCGCGGCATCCGTCTGGCCCGCAATTCCGGCTCGCACATCGCGATCACGTGCGGTCTCCATCACGTCAGGGGCGATGCCGCGGTGATGATGGCCTCCGACCTGCAGGATCCGCCGGAAACGCTCGGCGAGCTGCTCGCCAAGTGGCGCGGCGGCGCGCAGGTGGTGTGGGCGACGCGGCGGCAGCGGCCGGGCGACACGGCACACGCGGGCTTTGCCGCGGTCTACTACTGGATCATGCGGAACGTCGTCGGAATGAAAGAGATTCCGGAGCGAGGCGCCGACTTCTTCCTGATCGACCGCGCCGCGATCGATGCGTTCCGCCGCTGTGAGGAGCGCCACGTCAGCGTGTTCGCGCTCATCGTCTGGCTTGGCTTCAAGCAGGAGTACATCGAGTACGACAAGCAGGCACGAGTCGGGGGGCGATCGGGTTGGACCATGGCCCGCAAGATCAAGCTCGTGGTCGATTCGATCACGGCGTTCTCCGACGCCCCGATCAAAGCGTGTTCGCTGATCGGCACGGCCCTGCTGGCGCTCGGGCTGCTGCTGTTTCTCGCCCGGCTCTTCACGACCGGACCGTCCACGCCGCTCCTTGCCGCGGTCGTCGGCCTCGCCGGCCTTCAGCTGTTGGCGCTCGGCATCGTCGGCGAATACGTCTGGCGCGCGCTCGACGAGTCTCGACGTCGACCCCTGTACCTGATCGAAGCCAGCACGGATCAGCCCGTGCTCGCACGTTCCCCATTGGGATGAGTCGATCCCGGCTCGCAGTGGCGGCCGTCGTGTTCGTCGTCGCCTTTCTCTACCGATTCAACGCGTTGGGCGGGGCGCTCGGCGGCTTCGATGGCGATCACTTCATCTACTCCCTGGGGGGCAAGGCCGTGGCGCACGGGGAACGGCCGCTGCGCGACTTCGCCGATGCCGGCCTGATGGGCGCATGGCCGGCGCTCACATACGAGTTGTCGGGGCTGGCGCAGCGCGTGGGCGGTGAAACGCTGCTGTCCGAAGCCGCGCTTGTCGTCGGTGGGCTCGCGTTGGCCCTGACCGTGCTGTTCTTGACGGCGGCCGACATATCCGGTCCGGTCAGCGCTGTCGTCGTGACCATCGCAACGCTGTTCGCGTCGACCAAGTTGTACGGATACACGAAGGTCCTGGTCTTTGCCGTCGCTGCGGCGCTGTTCCTTCGCTACCTACGCCAGCCTTCCCGATCGCGTGCGGTGCAGCTGGCGATCTGGTCGGCGGTCGCGTTCCTCTTTCGCCACGACTTTCTCGTGTACCTGGCACCCTGTGTCGCGGTGCTGATCGCGCTGGGTTCGTCGCAATGGCGCGAGGCCGCCGATCGGCTGGTCGTCTATGGCGCCACGCTGGCGCTGCTCCTCGCGCCGCCCGTGTATTCGATCCAGCACTACACCGGGCTCGGTTCGTATCTCGAGACGAATCGCGCGCTCGTGGCCGACGAGTCGAACCGCACGACGTTCAGGTGGCCGCACTTCTCTTCGCGCGGGCACGAACCGTTCTTTTCGAAAGAGGGCAACGCGATCGCGTGGCTGTACTACATCAGCCTGCTCATTCCCGTTCTCGCGCTCGTGACGTTGATCGGCTCGCCTCAGGTGCGAGGTCTCGATGCGCGGCAGACTCGCGCCTTGATCGTGAGCCTGGCGGTGCTCGCCCTCATCCTCGAGCGGTTCTTCCTGCGCAACAATCTCGGCGCCCGGTTCGGCGATCTCGGTGCACCGGTTGCGATTCTGGCCGCGTGGATGCCTGCCCGGTATCGCGACGCAGCTTCTCCCGTCCGCTGGTTGGTGCGCTCGGTTGCCGCGGTCGTCGTCATTGCGACCGGGCTGGCGCTATCGACCACCGGCAGCGTTGCGCACGAGCTCGACACCACCGGATTCAGCGACAGCATCAGAAAACTCGTCGGTCGAGTTGGTGTGGTGACGACGGAGCTCGGTGCGATTCCTCTGCGGTCAGATGCAGCGCTCGACCCCGAACCGAATGCCGCCGAGTACGTCCGCGTGTGCACCAGGCCCGACGATCGCGTGCTCGTCGTTGCCGACGCACCGGAGATCCTCGCGTTCACAGGACGTCTCTTCGCCGGAGGACAGCCCACGTTTCGTCCCGGCTTCTACCGCCTCGCGCACGATCAGCGCCTCACGCTCGATCGATGGCGACAGCAGTCGGTGCCGATCGTGCTGACCGACGAAGAGCCGACGTATGCGCCGAATTTCGGGGCGCAGTTCTATCTCATCGACGAGTACTTGCATGCGCACTACGACCTGGCGGGTGAGTTGCCCGCGCTGGCCAGCGATCCGCTGCGAGTGTTTGCCCTTCGCTCGCGAAGCCCGACATCCCAATACCGGTCGACCGGTCTGCCGTGCTTCAGATGAGCTTCAGGTGTAGCAAGCGGCCGTCTGAAAGACCGCGCGCGATGCACAGTACGGCACCTGCCCGGGCCTCGCAACCTGTTCACCTGTCGTAGAATGAACGCCGCCAACTGGAGCGTAATGATCGACTGCATCGCCGGCTATCATCTCAATCCGTGGACCTGTGGCATTGCCAAGTTCAACGCCATCCTCGCCAAATGCCTCGCGGTTCCGGTGGTGGGGCTTCGGGCGGTCGAGTTGGGCAGCTATCGCCGCCCCCTCCTGTCGCTCAAGGTCTCCGAGTTCAATGACGCTGATGCCGCCGACCTCGATCTCTGGTCGCAGGCCCATCGCGGGCAGTACGAGCTGTTTCTCCACGCCTTCGACGGCACCGACGTCGAGAAGCACCTGGTCGCCTCGGCGGCCCGCGTGTACTGCGGCAACAGCGAGCTGTTCGCGGATCTCCGCGAGTCGAGGCCCGACATCCTCGAGTTGTTCTGTCCGGGCACGATTCTGAACCCGCAGCGGTTTCAGCGTACGGAGCTCTCGGTCTTCACGTTCGGCATGGCGCACAAGATTCGAGTCCCGCTGTATCGGCGCCTGTACGAGCTGCTCGAGGCCACAGGACGGAGCTATGCGGTCTTCGTGTCGACGGCGCTCCACGAGAACACCAGCTTCGACGGGTCGTTCGTGGTCAGGTTCGAGGAGCTGCAATCGATCTTCAACGGCCAGGTCTACTTCATGGGGTACCTGTCCGACACGGCGGTCTTCAATCACCTGATGGACTGCACGTTCCTCGCGGCGTTCTTCGAGAAAGGCCTTCGCGCCAACAACACGACGGTCAATGCGGCGATGGAATCCGGCTGCGCGGTGATCACCAACCTCGACGAGCATTCGCCTGACGGTCTTCTGCACATGCAGAACGTGATCGATATCAACCGGTGCGAACGCCTTCCGGACGAGGAGCAGATCGGACGGATCGGTCGCGCCGCGCGTGAGATCGCGCACGGCCGCTACGGGTGGGATCAGCTGGTGGCGCAGTTGCGTCCCGTCGTTCGCGTCTGAGCACTCGGACGGCGTAAGGAGTGTCCGGCGCTGAAGGCTTCGGCGAGCCGGACCAGAAGCTATGTCCGGCCGCCTTCGCCGAAGGCTTTGGGCGAGCCGGACCTGGGGGGGAGACCTAGTGGCACGAACACTTCGCATCGGTGCGCATCACATTGGCGAATCCACACCGTGCTATGTGATTGCGGAGATCGGGCACAACCATCAAGGCAGCCTCGAAAAGGCGCGCGAGTTGTTCCGTGAGGCGAAGTTGGCCGGGGCGCACGCGGTGAAGCTGCAGAAGCGCGATAACCGAGGTCTCTACACGCAGGCGGCGTACGACAAGCCGTACGACAACGAGAACAGCTTCGGCGCCACCTACGGGGAGCACCGCGAGTTCCTCGAGTTCGGACGCGAGGAGTACGTGGCGCTGCAGGCGTACGCGCGCGAGCTCGGCATCGACTTCTTCGCTACCGCGTTCGATTTGAAGAGCGCCGATTTTCTCGAAGCGCTCGATGTGCCGGCGTTCAAGATCGCGTCAGGCGATTTGAAGAGCGGGCCGCTCCTCGAGCATGTCGCGTCGTTTGGCAAGCCGATGATCGTGTCCACTGGCGGGGCGCGGCTCGAGGACGTGCAGCGCGCCTATGACCTGATCATGCCGATCAATCCGCGGCTCGCGATCCTGCAGTGCACGGCGGGATATCCGGCGGCATTCGAGGAGCTGGACCTGCGCGTGATCAGCACCTATCGGGACTGCTTTCCGGGGGCGGTCATCGGCTTCTCCAGCCACGACAACGGCATCGCGATGCCGGTGGCTGCCTACATGCTGGGCGCGCGCATCGTCGAGAAGCACTTCACGTTGAACCGGGCGATGAAGGGCACCGATCATGCGTTCTCGCTCGAGCCGGTGGGTCTCCGCAAGATGGTCCGGGACCTCGATCGCACGTTCAAGGCGATCGGCGACGGCACGAAGAAGATCTACGACAGCGAACGCGCGCCGATCATCAAGATGGGCAAGAGTCTGGTCGTTGCCAGGAATCTTCCCAGCGGCCACATCCTCGACGCCGCCGATGTGGTGATGAAATCGCCGGGCGGCGGCATTCCACCCTACGACCTCGACAAGGTGATCGGCCGGGTCACGCTCAAGCCGCTTCATCAGGACGACTTCCTGTCGTTCGAGGTGTTGAGCAAGCCCGATCCCGAGTTCGCGGCTTCGTGACCGTTCGACACGTTCAGGATCACCGCTTTTCCCTCGATCAGCAGATCGCCGTCGTCACCGGCGCCAGCGGCAAGCTCGGAGCGGTCTGGGTCGAGGCGCTGCTCGAGGCCGGCGCGCGTGTGGCCGCGCTCGATCTGCCGACGGCAGTCGCGACCGCCCGCTTCGAGGAGCTGACGCGGCAGGCCGGTGATGCCGTGCACCGCTTCGATTGCGATATCACCAGTCGCGCCTCGATCGAGGCAGCGGCACAGGCGGTCGCGACCCGCATGGGCGAGCCGTCGATCCTCGTCAACAATGCCGGCATCGATCAGCCGCCGGACAGCCCAGGCGGACGGCATCATCTGGACGAACTGCCGATCGATCAGTTCCGGCGCATGGTGGAAGTGAATCTGCTTGGCACGTTTCAGGTGACGCAGGTGTTCGGCGGGCGTATGGCGGCGCGCGGCGGCGGCGGATCGGTGATCAACATCGGCTCGCTCTACGCATCGGTCTCGCCCGATCCGCACTTCTACGATCATCTGACTGGCAACGCGCCGTTTGTGAAATCGCCCGCCTACGGCGCCTCGAAAGCAGGTGTGGTCAACCTGTCGAAATTCTTCGCCACGCACTGGGCTCCACGTGGCGTCCGCGTCAACACGCTGTCTCCTGGCGGCGTGCTGGCCGGACAGGACGAGCAGTTCAGGGGCAAGTACGGAGCGCGCGTTCCCCTGGGTCGCATGGCGCAGCCCGACGATCTCAAAGGGCCTTTGGTCTTCCTGGCCTCATCCGCCTCGTCCTACGTCACCGGCCACGAGCTCCGTGTGGACGGCGGCTTCACGGCGTGGTGACGCGCAGACGTGCCGGACATCTCGCGCTCGCGCTCGTCCTCGTACTGCTGTTCACGCTTGTTCACGCCGTCATCGGGCACATCGATGTGCGATCAGGTGAGGGGTATGACGGAGCGGACTACGCGTCGATGCTGAGGAACGGGTGGGCTGCCGGTTCGGTCTTCTCACGGCTCCGGCCGCTCGTCGTCTGGCTGAACCAGCCGGCGTTCGCTCTCACGGGGAACGTCGTGCGCGCGTTCGACATCATGAATTTCGTGTACGTCGGCGTGCTCGGCCTGCTGCTCTCGGTCTTGATGGAGCGCTATGGTGCGCCTTGGAGCGCCCGCGCGATCGCCATCGCATGCGTGGGGCTCTCGAACGGACTTCGCCTCCCGGCGTACTATCCGGTGCTCATCGATCTCGGCGCCTGTGTCTTCATCACGCTCGCGATCCTGCTGATTGTCAATGGACCGCGGTGGGCGGCCGCTCTCGCGTGCGTGGCTGCCGTGCTGGCCCGTGAGTTCGCTCCGGCCGTGATCATGTTTGGCGTGCACCGCGATCTGCGACACGGTGCGCGGTGGCGCACGATCATCGCGACGTATGTGCCAGCGAGTGCCGTCTACATCGTGCTGCGCGTCATCGTCGCGCGCATCTCCATGACCGAGGGCAACTCGCTTCGCGTGTTTCTCGGTAATCTGGTGCTCTGGCAGGATCCGATGTGGATCGGGCTGTTCGCGTATTTTTCGGTCACCTATATCGGCGGGTTGACGCTGGTGACGGCGGCCGACGTCAGCGGCGGCTGGCGCCTGCTTCGTGAGGAGCACGAGTGGGCGAGCTTCGTGCTGCCGATTACGATCGCTGCGGCGCTCGTCGGTCCCGATATCTGGCGATATCTCGTCGCGCTGACACCAGCCGCGCTGGCGTTCTACGCGCGATCTGCGTCGCAGTGGACGCGACGGGAACGGATCGTGTTGAGTATCACGGCGGTTGCGCTAACGTTCTGGACCCAGCGCCCCTGGGAACCGATGAACCTGACCCGCTATTTCACCGAGTGGTTCCCGTACTACGCCTGGCGCGGGACGGCGCCCGAAGACGTGCCGTTGACCGGGTTGTGGCCCGACTGGGGAATCCGTTTCCTCGTCGTCGGGCTCTCGGTGGTCGCCGTGACCGTGTACACGCAGCGGCGCGGATCCGCGCTGATATCGACATGAGTGTGACGCTGACGTTCCCGTCATTGATTCCGAATCACATCGGCAGCCAGGACAGGCCCGCGGCCGATGGCCAGACGTTCTCGAAGATCGATCCGGCGACCGCCCGCGAAATCTGCCGGGTCGCGCGATCGCGTGCCGCCGACGTCGAAACCGCGGTTGCGCTGGCACGCCACGTCCAACCGGCGTGGGCCGCCCTGACACCGGTGAAGCGCGGCGACACGCTGCGGCGCATCGCGATCCTGATGCAGGAGCATCGAGCGACGATCGCCGGGCTGGTCGCGCGGGAGACCGGCAAATCGCACAAGGACGCGCTCGGCGAGACCGACGCGGCGATCGAAATGGGCTTCTTCGTCGCCGGCGAAGGCCGCCGCTTCTATTCGCAGACGACGACGAGCGCGGTGCCGAACAAGAGCGCGTTGATCGTGCGGCAGCCGCTGGGAGTCGCCGGTCTGATCATCGCGGCCAACACACCGATTGCCAACGTCGCGTGGAAAGCCTTTCCCGCACTGCTGTGTGGGAACGCCGCGATCCTCAAGGCCGCCGAGGACACACCACTGTCGGCGTGGGCGTTCGGAGTGCTCGCACGCGAGGCCGGCGTACCGGATGGCGTCTACAGCACGCTGCATGGATTCGGCGAGGAGGCCGGGGCGCCGCTCGTCGAGCACCCCGATGTCGCCGTGGTCAGCTTCACAGGCTCGTGTGAGGTCGGGCGCTGGATCGCCGAAACCGCCGGCCGCCGCCTGGCGAAGACCTGTCTCGAGCTGGGAGGCAAGAACCCGCTGATCGTCTGCGACGACGCGGATCTGCAGAATGCGGTGACATGGACGCTGGGGTCGGCGTTCAGCAACGCGGGGCAGCGGTGTGCGGCAGGCAGTCGCATCATCGTCTTCGATGCCGTGTACGATCGCTTCACGTCGATGCTGGTGGAGGCGGCCACCCGGCTCAAGGTCGGCACCGCCGATACCGACGACCTCGGTCCCGTGATCAACGAACAGCAGATGACGAACATGCTCGCCGCCGTCGATCGCGCGAGGGCGGCAGGAGCGTGTGTGTTGACCGGCGGTCATCGCCTGAGCGGGGAGCCGTACGGCGACGGGTACTTCGTGGCGCCGACGATCATCGAGAAGGTCGGTGTCGCCGACGAGATCACGCGCAGCGAGCTGTTCGGGCCGATCACATGCCTGTATCGCGTGCGCAGTTTCGACGAAGCGATCGCGCTCGCGAACGATTCGCCCTTCGGCTTGACAGCCTCGATCCATACACAGAATCTGAACCGGGCCATGACCTTTCTCTCGCGCATCCAATCCGGTGTCGCCGTCGTCAACGGCGGCACCTATGGCAGCGAACCGCATCTGCCGTTTGGCGGGCTTCGTCAATCCGGCAACGGATGGCGCGAAGCAGGCAGCCAGGCACTCGATGTCTATTCGGATCTGAAAACGATCTACATCAATCACAATCCAGCGGCGGTATGAGCGAACGCTCGAGGGGGCTCAACGTCATGCCGTCCGTCGTTGCACTCATTCCCGCTCGAGGCGGGTCGAAGCGTGTGCCGGGCAAGAATGTGCGAACGCTCGGTGCCCACCCGATGATCGCCTACACGATTGCGGCGGCCACTGACAGCGGCATCTTCGATGCGATTGTCGTGTCGACCGACTCCGAGGACGTGGCCGCCATCGCGCGGCACTATGGCGCCGAGGTGCCGTTTCTGCGGCCGGCCGAGTTTGCGACCGACACCTCGCCCGATATCGAGTGGCTCGAACATGCGATCGAAGGGTTGCGCGCCAGGGGCCGGACGTGGGACTGTTTCTGTTTGCTGCGCCCGACGAGCCCCTTTCGCACCGCCGAAACGATCCGGCGGGCGTGGGCGCGTTTCACGGCGCAGCAGGGTGTCGACTCGCTGCGAGCCGTCGAAAAATGCGCGCAGCATCCAGGCAAGATGTGGATCGTGCGCGGCGATCGGATGGTTCCGCTGCTGCCGTTCGCGCTGACGCGGCCCGGCGCCACGGGCGAGCCGCAGGATCAGCCGTGGCACAGTACCCCGTATCAGGCGCTTCCGCCCGTCTACGTCCAGAACGCCTCACTCGAGATCGCCTGGACGCGTGTGGTGCGTGAGCGACGCACGATCGCCGGCGATGTGCTCGTGCCGTTCCTGACAGACGGCTATGAAGGATTTGACATCAACGACGCGTGCGATTGGATGGTCGCTGAACGGCTGCTCGCTGATGGCACCGTCACGCTGCCGCCGGTCGCGCGCGACGCGTTCGTCGTGGCCAGGACCTAACCGATCGTGAAAGACGCACATGGGTGACTTACAGACCGATCAGGGAGAGGCTCTCGAACTCCAGTTCGTACCATACGACGAGTTCGAGCGTCTGCTGGCCGCTCCGCTGCCGGCCACGGCGCGCGTTCGCGCGTTTGCCGCCCTGGCGCGCATCAACGTCCTCTACATGATTGCGGGCGCCTGGTCGGGACACATCGGCACCAGCTTCAGCTCGCTCGAGATCATGAGCTGGCTGTTTCTCAACGAGATCAGGGATCTGGACAAGGGTCCCGGCGCCTGCGACATTTTCTTTTCCTCCAAGGGACACGACGCGCCGGCGCTCTACGCCGTGCTCATCGGCCTCGGCTTGCTGGACGAAGACAGGCTGCACGACTTGCGCCGCCTCCACGGTCTGCCGGGTCATCCCCACGTGACGACGCCGTTCGTGCAGGCCAACACTGGATCGCTCGGCATGGGTATCTCGAAGGCCAAGGGGATGGCGCTCGCGAATCGTCTGGCCGGCGAGGAGCGACGGATCTTCGTGCTGACCGGCGACGGCGAGCTGCAGGAAGGACAGTTCTGGGAGTCGCTGGTCTCGGCGGCGAACCAGGGTCTCGGTGAGATCGTCGCCATCATCGATCACAACAAGATCCAGTCGGACACCTGGGTCAGCCATGTCAGCCACCTCGGCGACCTCGACGCGAAGCTTCGGGCGTTCGGGTGGCACGTCGCGCAGTGCGATGGTCACGACGTGGCGACGCTCGAGCGGACGTTCCGTGAGCTGGACGAAGTAACCGACATTCCGAAGATCGTCATCGCGGATACGGTCAAGGGCCGCGGCGTGTCGTTCATGGAAGGGCCCGCGATGAAGGAAGGCGAGTTGTACCGCTACCACTCCGGGGCGCCCGGCGAGGAGCAGTACACCGCAGGCCTCGATGAGCTGCTCGCGTCTGCTCGCCGAATCTTCGACGAGCTGGGGCTCGGCGACGTGCGCACCGAGACGCGCCTGCGCAACCCGCGGCGCGAGGCTCGCAAGACCGAGAACCTGATCGCCGCCTACGAGCACGCGCTCGTGCGGGAAGGGCAGCGACATCGCCATCTCGTCGCCTTCGACGCCGATCTGATCAAGGACTGCGGCCTTCTGTCGTTCGCCAAGCGGTTCCCGGATCGTTTCATCGAGTGTGGCATCGCCGAACAGGACATGGTGTCGACCGCCGCCGGCATGGCTCGCCGCGGCTGGCTGCCGGTCGTGCACTCGTTCGCTTGTTTTCTGTCGGCGCGGCCCAACGAGCAGATCTACAACCAGTGCTCGGAAGGCTCGCGCGTCGTCTACGTCGGGTCGCTCGCGGGATTGCTGCCCGGCGGGCCTGGCCATTCGCACCAGTCAGTGCGCGACATCTCGGCGCTTCGAGGGATGCCGCACATGACGCTGCTCGAACCGGCGCTCGAGGCCGAAGTGCACGCGCTCTTCGACTACGCGGTGAACCACGCGCCCGACAGCGTGTATCTGCGTCTGGTCTCGGTGAAGTGGCCGGTGCCGTTCTCGTATCCCTCGCATCACCGCGTTGAGTTCGGCAAAGGATGGGTCGTACGGGAGGGCACGGATGCGATCGTGTTCGCGTACGGGCCGTGGCTGCTGGCCAATGCCTTCGAAGCGGCCGAAGAGATCGAGCGGAGCAGCGGGGCGAGCATTCGGATCGTGAACCTGCCGTGGCTGAACAAGATCGATCTCAGATGGTTGCGTGAAGTCGTTGGCGGCCGGCGGTCGATTGTCACGTTCGACAACCACTACCTCAAAGGCGGTCAGGGTGAAATGGTGGCGTCGGCGATCGCCGAACTGGGACTGGAGCCCACGTCCCGCGTGTGGCGGGTTGGAGTGACCGCGCTCCCCGAGTGCGGCACCAACGACGAAGTGCTCGCCCATCACAAGCTCGATGTCGCAAGTATCGTCAAGAGCCTGCGTCACGTCGTGCCGCTGATCGCATGATCGCGCTGTTCTGGGACATCGACGGCACGCTGCTGACCACAGGGAAAGCCGGCGTGCCGGCCTGGGAGATGGCGGTTCGCGAGATCGTGCAGCGCGATTTCGAGCTGGCATCGTTTCGCGTGGCCGGATTGACCGACTATCAGATCGCCGTCCGTACCTTCGAGATGCTCGACGTCGATGCGGACGAATCGACGATTCGCCGGATGGTGCTCCGATACGAGGAGCTGCTTCCCGAGGAGCTGCCAAAGAAGCGCGGCCACGTGATGCCGAACGTGCGCGAGATCCTCGAGCGTCTCGCCGACGAAGCGGATGTGCATTCGTATCTCCTGACCGGCAACACACCGGGGGGCGCACGCGCGAAGCTCACGCACTACGATCTGTTCAAGTACTTCGAAGGCGGCGCCTTTGCCGAAGACAGCGGCGATCGCGCCAGCATCGCCGCGCGTGCGCTCGCGCTCGCGCGACGCAACGCACCGGTCGGCGATGACAGCGCCTTCGTGATCGGCGACACGCCGCACGACATCGAGTGCGCCAATGCGATTGGGGCGCGAACGATCGCCGTCTCCACCGGCGGCTACTCTCGCGCCGAGCTGATGAAGCATCGGCCGTGGCGGGTGTTCGATACGCTGCCGCCCGCCGACGAGTTCGCGCGTCTCATTCGCAAACCCCGCGGCGGTGCCGCAGAGACGCGGCCCGCATGAAGCGGGGCATCCGACGCTTTCCCCAGGTCTGGCGCGCCACCCGGCTCGCGCGGCGGTGGTACCACGCACGGCGTGGCGCCTATCCGGACTGGGCATCGCTCATCGCCGAATCGCCGGAGCTCTGGCAGTCGGCGCGAATCGCCGCGCACGGCGGGCCCAAGGTGCTGATGGCGAGCGCCATCGGCTCGTACGCGCATGCGGTCACTCTCGAGAGCGCTCTGGCCGCGGCGTTGACCTTCAGGGGCATCGAGGTTCACGCGCTCCTGTGCGATGGCTCGATGACAGCGTGCGCAGAATGCGATGCGTCGCTCTATCCCTCCCTCGCGCGCTTCGTCAGTCACGGGCCGTCACGCGACCTGTGTCGCGACTGCGCGTGGCCGGCCGAGCGTGTCTACGCGCAGCTCGGCATCAAGGTGCATCGCTACGGCGATTGGCTGATGCCGGACGATCGCACGCGCGCCCGCCGTCTCGCCACAACGATCCCGTTCGACGAGATCCGATCGATGACGCTCGACGGGCTCGCCCTTGGCGAACATGCGTACGCTGGCGCGTTGCGATTTTTTGCGACCGGCTCGCTCGAAGATGAAGCCGCCGCCGAGCCTGTGCTGCGGCGGTATCTCGAAGCCGCTCTCCTGACGGTCTTCGCGACTCGGCGCCTGTTGCGAAGCGAGGGGTTCTCCTCGGCGCTCCTCACACACGGCATCTATGTACCGTGGGGCATCATCGGCGAAGTCGCAAGACAAGAACAGGTGAAGGTCTCGACCTGGAACGTGGCCTATCGGAAACGGCGCTTCATCTTCAGCCACGACGATACCTACCACCACACATTGATGACAGAGCCGCGTTCGCATTGGGAGAACCTGGCGCTGACGCCGGCGCAGGATGCCGAGCTGATGAAATACCTCACCAGCAGACGCGAGGGCCTGTTCGATTGGATCGTCTTTCATCGACCGACCACTCAGGATCCCGACGGAATCGCGAGGCAACTTGGCGTCGATCGATCGAAGCCGATCATCGGCATGCTGACCAACGTGTCGTGGGATGCACAGCTGCACTACCCAGCGAATGCGTTTCCCAACATGCTCGAGTGGCTGGTGCAGACGTGCGAGTACTTCGCCACACGGCCCGATCTGCAGCTGCTCATCCGCGTGCATCCGGCCGAGATCAGCGGCTTTCCACCCTCCCGCCAGCCGATCCTGTGCGAGCTCCGGCGTCGCCTGCCATCGCTGTCGACCAACATCATCATCGTCCCGCCCGAAAGCGGCATCAGTACGTATGCCCTGATGTCGCTCTGCAACAGCGCGATCATCTACGGCACGAAGATGGGGGTGGAGCTCACGAGCGTGGGCGTGCCGGTGATCGTCGCGGGCGAAGCCTGGATTCGCAACAAGGGGCTCACCGAGGATGCGAGCTCACCCGAGGAGTACTTCCGCATCCTCGATCGGCTGCCTTTTCCGGCCGGGCTGGGTGATAGTCGCCTGACGCGCGCCAGGCGGTATGCCTATCACTTCTTCTTCAATCGAATGATTCCACTGCCGTTTATCGAGCCGAAAGCGGGCTACCCCATCTACAGGCTGAAGCTCGATTCCCTGCGGCATCTGATGCCCGGGGGCTCCCAGGGACTGGATACAATCTGCGACGGAATTCTGGGGAAGGGTGCGTTTGTGCTCGGTCGTTCAGAGTTCAGGACTTCAGAGGTTCCAGCCCCGGTCCTGAACCGTGAACGCTGAGCGACAGCGATAGTGACAGTTCTTGAGTTCTGTGATCGAACTACTCGCCTTTGTCGTCGCCATTGCCGCTGCCGTCTGGCTCGGTCACGTTGTGCGTCGGTGTGCTCCGGCGATCGGGGCCGTGGTGCCGCCACGACCGGATCGCTGGCACACGACGCCGACGCCGACGATGGGCGGCATCGCGATCGCGCTGGGAACAATTGCCGGGTTTGCCGTGATCGCACTCGTCCCTGAACGCGCGGTGGTGACGGCGTGGCCGGCGGTGCTGCTCGCGGCGCTGACGATGTCGGTGGTCGGGATGTTCGACGATCGATTGCAGCTCTCGCCAGTGGCGAAGCTCGTCTCGTCGCTGGCGATCGGCGCGTTCCTCGTCTTTGCGCTCACCGGTTCGGAGCCGACCAGTGCGTTTCCGACCAGCTACACCCTCATCGGCACGCTGTGGTTCGCGGGCGTGTGCCACGCGTTCAACCTGCTGGATAACATGGACGGGCTCGCCGCGGGGGTCGCGTTGATTGCCTCGCTCTTCCTTGCGGCGCTCTTGAGCCACTCGCTCGGACCGGCGCTCGTCCTGATGCTCATCGCCCTCGCCGGTGCGCTCGGGGGATTCCTCTATTGGAACCGCCCGCAGGCGCGGCTCTTCATGGGCGACTGCGGAAGCCTGTTCATCGGATCAGTGCTCGGCGGCGCATCGCTCGTGCCGGTGTTCAACGCACGCGTGGCATTCGTCAGTCCGACGGTGCTCGTGATGCTGATCCTCGTGGTCCCCTTGTTCGACACCAGCTTCGTGCTCGTGCTGCGCCGGCTTGCCGGCCGTCCCGCCACGAAGGGCGGCACCGACCATGTGTCGCACCGGATCGTGTCGCTCGGGTTCTCCGAGCGGAGCGCCGTGCGCATTCTCTATGCGCTCGGTGCCGTCGGCGGGTTGACCGCCTGGGCGCTCTCAGCGTGGGGCCGCGGGCAGAGCACGGTGGAGCCGATGCCGGTCCTGGCGCTGTTTGCCGTCTCCGTCATCCTCATGGGCATCTATCTCGCGCGGGTGCCCGCGTATAACAAGGAGGACTTCGTCGCGCTCCAGAAGTCCTCGTTTGCACCGCTGCTCAAGGACCTCGCGTTCAAGTGGCACGCCGGTGAGGTCATGCTCGACCTCGTCCTCATCACGGTCTGCTACTACGCCGCCGTCCGGCTGCGATTCGACGACGGACGCGAGCTCGACGTCTTCCTGCGCTACTTCACGATCTCGCTGCCGGTCGCGCTGGGCTGCAAGCTGGCCGCGCTCTACGGCTCGGGCCTCTATCAGCGATCCTGGGAAACATTCGGCCTTCGCGATCTCGCGGCTGTGGCCCGGGGCGTCGGCATCGGATCGCTGCTGACGGTCGCCGCCTCGTACTACCTGTACCGAGGCGAAGGGTTCTCACGCGTCGTATTCGTGCTCGATGGCCTGCTCCTCACGGTGGCAATCGTCGCAACCCGCGCGTCCTTCCGGACGATGAACCTCGTGGCAGCCGCGCGCAACAAGCGGAGCCGTCGCGTGCTGATCTACGGTGCCGGCAGGTACGGACAGCTGCTCGTGCGCGAGATGCGCGCCAACGCGGCGTGGCACATGAACCCGATCGGCTTCATCGACGACAACCCGCTCAAGGCGCGCCGGTGGATCGTCGGCGTTCCCGTGCATGGCACGATCGATCAACTCGAAGCGACGATGCGCCGTTTCGACATCGAGGAGGTCGTTCTCAGCAGTCCTTCGATCAACGGCAGCGTAGAGCATCGCATTCGCGAAGTGTGCGAGGCGCTCGAACGACCGGTGAGGCGGCTGCATATGGAGATCCTGTAATGCAAAATGCAAAATGCGAAATGCAAAATGCACATGCAAAATGAAAACGCAGCCGTCGCATCGTAGATTCGCATTTTGCATTTTGCATTTTGAATTTTGCATTACGTGAGACGTCTCAAAATCGGTATCGACGGTCGCGCCTGGACGTCGCCGGCCGCCGGCGTCCGTCGGTACATGGCCGGTCTCATGCCGGCAATGCTGGAACTCGACGAGCCAATCGAACTGATCGCCCTTGGTGGGTCGAAGGACGCGCTTCCGCGCGGTGTCGCGTGGGTCGCCGAACCGTCGCATCCGCCCACGAATGCCGGTTGGAGCGTCGTCGGCCTTCCCTGGGCGGCGGCAGGGGCCGGCGTCGACCTGATTCACGCCCCGGCCTACACCGCTCCGCTCACCGCGCGCGTCCCGACGGTTCTCACGATTCACGACGTGAGCTACGAGCGGCATCCTGAGTGGTACCCATATCGACGCGACTGGCTCCGGCGCGCGTTCTATCGTCGGAGCGCGCGAACGGCGGCGCACGTGGTGACCGACTCGAGGTTCTCGGCTGCCGAGATCACTGCGGCGTACGGCATCCCGGCAGACCGTATCACGGTGGCGCCGCTCGGGGTGTCGCAGGAGTTCGTGCCGAACAAGGCCGGAACGCGACCCGAATTGCCGCCGGGAGTGCACCCGACATTTCTGCTGCATGTGGGCGACCTGCACGAGCGACGCAACCTCGGCATCGTCGTCCGCTCGCTGATACAGGCGCGACGGCAGGAACCGTCTCTCGCTCCGCTTTCGCTGGTATTGGCCGGCGTCGATCGCGGCGCTGCCACCGAGCTGCGCAGCCTGGCAGCCGCTGCGTCGATGCCCGACCTCGTGGTCTGCCTCGGAGCCGTCCGCGAGGACTGTCTGATCGGCCTGTATCGAGAGGCCGCGGCCCTGGTGTACCCGTCACGCTACGAAGGCTTTGGCCTTCCGGTGCTCGAGGCGATGGCCTGCGGCACACCGGTCATTGCGTCGCGCGCCGCCGCGATCCCCGAGGTGCTGGGCGACGCTGGCATCCTGCTCGATCCTGACGACGCGAGCGGGTGGACGCGGGCGCTGATGACCGTCCTGAGAAATGGTGATCTACGCTCGCGCCTGCGCGCCGCGGGGCTTGCACGTGCAACCGAGTTCACCTGGCCGCGCACCGCGCGCCTGACGCTTGAAGCGTATCGCCGAGTTGCCGCATGAACCCGGAGGTCTCGGTTGTCATCGTCACCTGGAACGGGCGGCGCTTTCTCGACGCCTGTCTGACCGCGGTGGCTGCGCAGCAGGGCGTGAACGCGGAGACGATCCTCGTCGACAACGGATCGGAGGATGGGAGCGCCGCGTACGTCGGTGAACGGTATCCCTGGGTGCGGGTGGTGGCGCTCTCGAGCAATTGCGGGTTCGCTGGCGGAAACAATGCCGGTGTTCAGGAGGCACGGGGCCGATTCATTGCGCTGCTCAACAACGATACCGTCCCACGACCAGACTGGCTGAAGACGCTGCTCCGGGCCGTTGCTGGTGACGAGGGCGTGCTCGCGACCTCGCGCATCGTCTACCTTCACGATCCGAATGTGATCGACAGCGCCGGTGACGGCATGCTGCGATGGGGCGGGGCGTTCAAGCGATTTCACGGTGCCGGCGTCGACGAGGCGTCGGTGTCAGGCGAGGTGTTCGGCGTGTGCGGCGCCGCCTGCCTGCTGTCGCGTCGCGTGTTCGACGAGCTGGGTGGATTCGACGAAGCCTTCTTCGTCTCTCACGAGGATGTCGACCTGTCGTACCGCGCGCGCCTGCTCGGTTATCGCTGTCTTTACGTCGCCGACGCGATCGTCGGCCATCACGGCAGCGCATCCCTCGGCCGCCTGAGCGGCTTTGCGGTCTTTCACGGGCAGCGCAATCTCGAGTGGGTGTACTTCAAGAACACGCCGACGTCGCTGCTGATGCGAACACTGCCCGGTCACTTCGTGTACTCGGCGGCTGCGGCGGTGCATTTCACACGTACAGGTCTGCTGGGATCGTTCCTTCGCGCCAAGTTCGCCGCCATTGCCGGCATGCCGCGCGTGATTCGACAGCGCGCGGAGGTGCAGCGGACACGCCGCGTCGACGCGTCGGCGATCTGGTCGCATCTCGAGCCCAAGTGGCTGGCGACGAAACGCAAGGAAAAGCGATTCGATCTCGCTCTTCAATGACACCGCAGATCGCCGCTGTCCTGGTGAACTACAACGCCGGCGCCGATCTGGTGCTGGCGCTTCAATCGCTGGCCAATGATTTCGCCGGACGCGCCTGGGAAGCGGTCGTCGTCGACAACGCGTCGAGTGACGGGAGCGAGAGCTTCGTGGACGCATTCGCGCCGCAGGTGCGGCTGCTGCGCAATGCCACCAACGTCGGCTTCGGGCGCGGCGTCAATCAGGGGGTCGCCTCGTGCAGCGCTCCGCTCGTCCTGCTGATGAATCCCGACTGCCACGTCGTGTCGGGAGCGACACGGTGCCTGCAGGCGCAGCTCGACGCGCATGAGTCGTGTGCGATCGTTGGTCCACGAGTGCTCGATCCCGATGGATCGGTGCAGGGAAGCGCACGCGGCGATCCCGACATGCTGACCGGCCTCTTCGGTCGTACCGGGCGGCTGCGCGAATGGTTTCCGCTTCTGCCTGCAGCGCGCCGGAACGTCGTCACCGACCCCGCCCTCGGCAATGGCGCCCAGAGCGTCATCGTCGATTGGGTGTCGGGTGCGTGCATGCTGGTACGCCGCGCCGCGTTCGAGTCGGTCGGCGGATTCGACGAACGCTACTTCATGTACTGGGAGGACGCGGACCTGTGCCGCCGACTTCGCGCACGCGGATATCACGTGCGGTATGTGCCAGGCGCGACGGTAGTGCACAGCGTCGGACGTTCGAGCCGCACGGCGCGTGCCGCGTCCATCCGCGCGTTTCACGAGAGCGCGTATCGGTACTACTCCACCCACGTGGCGACAGGAGTGCTCAAGCGCGCGCTCGCTCGCCTGATGCTCGATGCGCGATGCTGGTGGAAGCTCCGAAGGGGTCGGGAGTCATTTTCGGGGGAGCTCGAACGAAAATGACTCCCGACCCCTTAGAGGATCTCTTCCACCAGCCCCGCTACCTGCTCGCCGATCGAGAGACAGGACGTCAAGCCCGGCGACTCGATCCCGGCGGCCTGCACCAGATGCGGGCACTCGCGGTCCCGCGCGATCAAGAAGTCGGAATAGGACACGTCTGGTGGGTGAAGCTTGGGGCGGATGCCGCTGCCGCCGAGTCGCAGATCGTCGAGCGTCAGCTCGGGCAGTAGCTCACGGGCCGGCTCGAGGAAGCTTTCAATCGGAATCCGATTGAGTTCGTAGTCGTCTTTCCGATCCTGGAAGGTGGTCGTGGGGCCGAGCGTGACCGAGCCTCCCGTCGTTTTCGAGAGGTGGACTCCGAGTCCATGTGTATGCGGCAGCGGGTACACGAGCGCGTTCACGAGTGAGCGCTTCGACGGCACGAGCTCCGCGTATTCGCCTCGGCACGGATAGATCGTGAAGGTCTCGCCGCCAAGCATGGCCGAGGCCTCGTCGGCGTAGAGACCTGAGGCGTTGACCACCGTTCTCGCGAAGATCGTCTCAGCTGGAGTCCGCAGCTCGATGCCATCGTTGCGCACGGTGGCGCCGCAGAGCGGCGACCCCGGCAAGATCACAGCATCGAGGTCGGCGCACAACCGCGTCATCGTTCGAACGAGCGCCTCGGCTTCCAGGATGCCCGTGTTGGGGGAAAACAGCGCGGCTTTCGCGCGAACGTGCGGCTCGCGCGTCCGGATGAACGACTGGTCGACCATCCGGAGTCCTTCGACCCCGTTGGCCTCGCCGCGTGCGCGAAGCGACTCGAGCGCAGTGATGTCGTGATCGTGCTGCGCGACGATCAGCTTGCCGCACCGGCTGTGCGGCACGTCGTGCGCGGCGCAGAATTCGTAGAGTAGCCTGGCGCCTTCGACGCAGTGACGCGCTTTGAGCGAGCCGGCAGGATAGTAAATCCCCGCATGAATCACCTGACTGTTGTGCGTGCTCGTCCCCATGCCTGGACGAGGTTCACGTTCGAGCACGCAGACGCTCCGTCGGCGGCGCGCGACCGAGAGCGCAGCCGCGAGGCCGACCACGCCGGCTCCAATGACGACCGTATCGATATGTTCCATGTATGTTCAGCGCGACGGTGAAGTAGGATGGAACGCGTCGCTTTGAAGGTCCCCCTCCTCGATCTCCAGCCCCAGTATGCCGCGATTCGCGCCGACGTCCTTGCGGCGATCGAGCGGGTGTGCGACTCGCAACACTTCATTATGGGGCAGGAGGTGGAACGGTTCGAAGCCGAGATCGCCGAGATGATCGGGGTCGCGCACGCGGTCGGTGTCTCGTCGGGAACCGATGCGCTGCTGGTGGCCTTGATGTCACTCGGCATCGGTCCTGGCGATGAAGTGATCACGCCGACGTTCTCGTTTTTCGCGACCGCCGGTTCGGTCGCACGTCTCGGCGCGACGCCGGTGTTCGTCGACGTCCGTCCGGATACGCTGATGATGGATGCTGAGGCGGTTGCCGCAGCCCTGACGACCAGAACCAAAGCGATTGTCCCGGTCCATCTGTTCGGATTGAGTGCGGACATGGATCCGATCGTCGCGCTCGCCTCGTCCAGAGGCGTGCCCGTGGTCGAGGACGCTGCGCAGGCGCTTGGTGCCACGTACAGGGGCAGACAGGCTGGCACGATCGGGACGCTCGGGTGCTTCTCGTTTTTTCCGAGCAAGCACCTCGGCGCGTTCGGCGATGCGGGGCTCGTCACGACCAACGATGCCGGGCTCGCGGCGCGGGTACGCCGGCTTCGCAATCACGGGATGGAACCGAAGTACTACCATCACGAGATCGGCGGCAACTTCAGGCTCGACGCTCTGCAGGCCGCCGTGCTGAGAGTCAAACTGCCCCACATGCCAGCGTGGAACGCACAGCGGCGCGCCAACGCGGCCAGATACGGTGAGCTGTTCTCGCAGATGCGTCAGGTGAACGTGCCCGTTGAACCGTCCGATCGCGTACACACCTACCATCAATATGTGGTTCGCGTCCGCGAGCGCGACCGCGTGCGCGCCCACCTTGCGTCGCGTGACATCGCGACCGAGGTCTACTACCCGGTGCCCTTCCATCGACAGACCTGCTTCGCTGCCTACACCCACTCGCCGGACGCGTATCCGGTGGCCGATCGGGCGGCACTCGAGGTGCTGGCCCTGCCGGTGTTTCCCGGCCTGAGTGGCGATCAGCAGGCGCACGTCGTCGCGTCGGTGGCTGAAGCGGTGCGATGACCGTCTCGCGCGTGCTCGTGGCCGGCGCGAGCGGGCAGTTGGGCACTGCCATCGTGGCCGCCTTCAGCGATCTCGATGTCATTGCCCAGACGCGATCGACGCTCGACGTGACCGATTGCGATGCGGTTGCGCGCGTCATCGCGGACACGAGGCCTGATCTCATCGTCAATTGCTCGGCGTTCAACGACGTCGATGGTGCGGAGGATCGCCCGGTGGAGGCGCTGGCGGTCAACGCGTTTGCGGTGCGAAGCCTGGCGCGCGCAGCGGAAACGGCCGGCGCGGTGCTCGTGCACTACAGCACCGACTTCGTGATCGACAGCGCCACCAGCGAACCGCACGGCGAGGACATCCGTCCGTCGCCGCGCGGCACCTATGCCTCATCGAAGCTGCTCGGCGAGTGGTTTGCGCTCGCCGCACCCGATGCATTCGTGCTGCGCGTCGAGAGCCTGTTCGGGTCACCCGCCGGCTGGAAGGGGCGTCGAGGGACGATGGACAAGATCATCGATGGCCTCGAGCAGGGACGCGAGGTTCGGGTGTTCACCGATCGCATCGTCTCGCCGAGCTACACGCCTGATGTGGCGGCAGCGACGCGGTATCTCGTGACGCATCGAGCGGCACCGGGCCTCTATCACTGCGTGAACAGCGGGCAAGCGTCGTGGCACGAGGTCGCACGCGAGGCGGCGGCGCTGCTGCGAGTCGAGCCGCGCCTCGTTCCGATCACGGTCGATCAGCTGCCGCTGAGGGCGCCGCGTCCGCGCTACTGCGCCCTGTCGACGGGAAAGCTGGCTGCGGCCGGCTTCACGATGCCGACGTGGCAGGACGCGTTGCAACGCTGGCTCACGGGCCGCAGCGCACCCGTAACATAGAATGACGAGGGTCAATGGCTAAGCGCGCGGTCATCACCGGGATCACCGGACAGGACGGTTCGTATCTGGCCGAACTCCTGCTCGAACAGGGCTACGACGTCACCGGCGTCGTGCGGCGCGCGAGCACTCCGAACCTGTGGCGAATCGAACACGTGCTCGATCGCGTCACGCTGCGTCCGGCGGACCTGCTCGATCAGCTGTCGATCGTCCGGCTCATTCAGGACGTCAAGCCTCACGAGTTCTACAACCTCGCGGCGATGTCGTTCGTGCCCGCCTCATGGGATCAGCCGCTCCTGACCGGCGAATACAACTCGATGGGGGTGACGCGAGTCCTCGAGGCCATCCGTCAGGTGGATCCGGGCATCCGGATCTATCAGGCGTCGTCCAGCGAGATGTACGGACGCGTCAGGCAAGTGCCGCAGACCGAGCTGACGCCGTTCTATCCGAGGAGCCCGTATGGCGTCTCGAAGGTGTTCGGCCACTACATCACCGTGAACTATCGCGAGAGCTACGGCATGTTCGCGGTGTCGGGGATCCTGTTCAACCACGAGTCGCCGCGACGCGGTATCGAGTTCGTCACGCGCAAGGTGACCGATGGGGTTGCCCGCATCAAGCTGGGCATGGAGGATCACCTGCCGCTCGGCAACCTCGAGGCCTGCCGCGACTGGGGATTCGCGGGTGATTACGTGCGAGCGATGTGGTTGATGCTGCAGCAGGACAAGGCCGACGACTACGTCATCGCGACCGGCGTCAGCCATTCGGTGCAGCAGCTGGTGGAAGTCGCCTTCGGCCACGCGGGTCTCGACTGGCAGAAGTACGTCCGCACCGATCCGGTGCTCCTGCGCCCGGCCGAAGTCGATCACCTGATCGGCGATGCAAGCAAGGCCAAACGTGTCCTCTCCTGGAAACCGAGCGTGTCGTTCGAGCAGTTGATCGCGATGATGGTCGACGCCGACATCGCGGCTCTCTCCAATCCACCGAAGCCGGCGGCGCACTGGATTCCGAGGTAACGGCTCCATCACAGTGCTTGTCCCCGGGGAATGCCCGCGCGTGTGATACCTTCCGAACGTGGATGAGAAGCCGATCGGGAGACTGCAGTGCCAGGACACCGGGATGGCGATGGTGCTCCTGCTGCTGCTGGCCGCCGTCGCTCTGAAGCGCGACGCTCTCGAAGTGACCGCGATCGTCGTGCTGGTGATCAACATGACGATCCCGATGGCGTTCAAGCCGATCGCGATCGTGTGGCTGGGAGCGTCGCACGCGATCGGTGCCGTTGTCTCAACGGTGCTGCTGTCGATCGTGTATGTGCTGGTGGTGACGCCGATCGGGCTCTTGCGGCGCGCCGCCGGCAAGGACGCACTGCGACTGCGCGCGTTCAAGGCAGGCAACGCATCGGTGATGACGGTGCGAAACCACCGCTTCGACGCCCGCGATCTCGAGAAGCCGTTCTAAGGGAGCAACCGCAATGGAGTTTCTGAAAGATTTGTGGGAGTTCCTGAACCAGCGCAAGAAGTTCTGGCTGCTACCGGTCATCCTCGTCCTCCTCACCTTCGGGGCGGTCATCGTTCTCACCAGCGGTTCGGCGATCGCGCCATTCATCTACACGCTGTTTTGAGCCTCGCTGTCTTGACCGCACGAATGCGTGGCGTATGAGCGCCACCATCCTCGGCCTCTCCGCCTACTACCACGACAGCGCCGCCGCCCTGCTGGTCGATGGCCGGATCGTGGCGGCCGCCCAGGAAGAGCGCTTCACCCGCGTCCGTCACGACGCGTCGTTTCCGGCACACGCCTGTCGCTACGTTCTCGAAGAGGGCGGCTACGCCTTGGGCGACGTCGATGCGGTGGCGTTCTACGACAAGCCGTTTCTGAAATTCGAACGCCTGCTCGAGACCTACCATGCGTTCGCGCCGCGCGGCCTCACGAGCTTCGTCACCGCAATGCCGGTCTGGATCAAGGAGAAGCTCTTCACGCGACGGCTGCTGACGGGACATCTTCGCGAGCTCGGCGATCTGCGCTGTCCGCTCTTCTTTCCCGAGCATCATCTGTCACATGCGGCCAGCGCCTTCTATCCCTCGCCGTTCGATGACGCAGCGATCGTCACGATCGACGGCGTCGGCGAGTGGGCCACGACGACGATCGGCCGAGGGCACGGGAGCGCCATCGAGATTCTGAGCGAGCTGCATTTCCCGCATTCGATCGGATTGCTCTACTCGGCGTTCACGTACTACTGCGGGTTCACGGTGAACAGCGGCGAGTACAAGCTGATGGGCCTCGCGCCGTACGGCAACCCCTCGTCATCACGCACCGAACAGTTCCGACGTGCAATCACGAGCGAGCTGGTCGACGTCCGCCCCGATGGATCGATTCTGCTGAACATGCCGTACTTCGACTTCGCCACCGGGCTCCGGATGGTGCGCGAGGACAAATGGGAGCAGCTGTTCGGCGTGCCTCGACGGGCTCCCGAGTCTGATCTGACTCAGGTCTACATGGATCTGGCGCTGGCGATCCAGCAGGTGACCGAGGACGTCGTGCTCACGCTTGCACGCACCGCGAAAGCGATGACCGGGAGCCGCCACCTCACCCTGGCTGGTGGAGTCGCGCTCAACTGCGTAGCCAACGGCACGCTTCTGCGCGAGGACCTGTTCGACGACATCTGGATCCAGCCTGCGGCCGGCGATGCGGGAGGCGCCGTCGGCGCGGCGTATGCGGTGTGGCACATCCATCGCGGCGAGCCGCGTGCGCCGGCGGGTCGCGATCGGACCTGCCACGATGCCATGAGCGGCTCGTATCTGGGCCCGTCGTTTTCGAGCGAGCAGATCGCACGCGCCATCCGTCGCCACCGCGGCGTGGCGACACGCCATGACGATGTGTCTCGCTTGTCCGCCGACGTCGCGGGCCGACTCGCGGCAGGACAGGTGGGCGGCTGGTTCCAGGGGCGCATGGAGTTCGGGCCGCGCGCGCTCGGGAATCGAAGCATCATCGGCGACGCACGAAACGCGGCGATGCAGAAGACCCTGAACCTGAAGGTCAAGTATCGCGAGGGCTTCAGGCCGTTCGCGCCAGCCGTGCTCGAAGAGGACGTTGCCGATCACTTCGATCTCGATCGTCCTTCGCCGTACATGCTGCTGGTGGCGCCGATCCGAAAGCACAAACAGCACGCGCTCCCCGCTGGATACGCCGAGCAGTCGCTCGGCGAGCGCCTCTATTTCGTCCGCTCCGATCTGCCGGCGATCACGCATATCGACTACTCGGCGCGCATTCAGACGATCAGCCGCGCCACCAATCCTCGGTTCTGGGAGCTCGTCAACGCGTTCAAGTCGCTCACCGGATACGGCGTGATCGTGAACACGAGCTTCAACGTCCGAGGCGAACCGATCGTCTGCACGCCCGAAGAGGCGTATCGCTGCTTCATGCGGACCGAGATGGACTTCCTCGTGCTCGGCGACTATCTGCTCGACAAGAAAGATCAGCCGCCCTTCGAGGAGCGCAGCGATTGGCGGAAGGACTTGAAAGACTAGATTCAGGTTGACGCATGCTTCCGCGCGGCGGTCCGCTCGCGCGCTTTCCACATTTCCGTAGCGTCGACTCACCGGGCGGGCCTGGCGTCGGCTCCCGATTCCCACCCCAACGCGCACGCGTGCGCGTTGGGGGCCCCGGGGTTCGTCGGCGTGGAAAATCGGGCCTTCCGGCGATGGAGCTGACGATGACGCCGTCGCCTTGGATGATTCGTACGACAGCCGAGAATCGTGTCGATAACCAGCTCGCCCGTACGCCTGTGGCGAATCACCGGCGCCGGCGCTCGCTGCGCCTCCAGACCCGATTTACTCGCTTCGCGCCTCACGCCGCGAACAGGTCGCCGACGCCAGGCCCACCCGGTGAGCCGCCGCACACCCCGCCACGCGACGGCAGTGTGGCTGCGGCGGAGCGACTGTTCGCGCCGCGATCAGCGACAGCCAGTAAAACGGCTTGGGAGCGGCCCATCGGCGACGGCGCTGATTCGCCACTGCCGCCCCGGCCACCTCGTTATCGACACGATTGTTCACGGCTGCACGGATCAGGATCAGCCGTCGCCGGCAGCGTTAGCACCTGCGCGGACGAGCCGTTTTTCTCCGCCTCCGCTCGCACAGAATTCCAAGCGAGCTACGGCGAGACCCGCCGTAGCCTTGGCGAAGGCGGGCGCCGGCGTCGAACCGGAGCGAGGCCGCAGCCACACCGGCGTCGCGTGGCCCACGTGCGGCCGCCCTGTGAGAGACGCTAGGGACATATGGAAGACGCTCTAGCGAGCGCGCACCCGCGAGATCAGACGCTCGAACCGTCCCAGCACGCCGTCCCATCGGTGATGCTGGCGGATGTACGCGCGGCCGCTTTCTCCAAGCCGTTCTCTGAGACGTGCGTTGGTGTTCAACTGCGTGAGCGCC
>DATFRP010000323.1:0-12530 GCA_035263125.1 Vicinamibacterales bacterium | reverse complement strand
TTCGACGCCGCGCCGGCCGGCCGCGTGAACTGGCCGTTGTAGGTGTCGAGCCCGTACAGCGGATTGACGTCCTGCACCTCGACGTCCACGCGCTGGAACTCGTAGCCTGCCTTCAACGACTGGCGTCCCATCAACCACGTGTAGTTGACCTTCGGGTTCCACACGGTCGGGTACTGCCACTGAGGGTTCGTCGCCTGGCGGCCGAACGCCGAGTAGCCGCTGATGCTCTGCGACGGCAGGCCGCCCGTGATGCGCGCGTCGCTGGGAAGGCCGGTGATGCCGAACGTGTCGGATTCGCCCAGCGCCGGCGGATTCTTGCCGCCCTTGGTATTCGACCAGCCGAAGCGCACTTCGAGCAGCGACGTGTCGCTCGCGGCGTAGGTCGTGCCGAAGACGAACTGCTTGTTGCGCGCGTAGATGTTGCCGTTGCCGCCGCCGCCTGCGGGCAGCGGAATCGGAGGCTGATCTTCGGTGTTGAGGTTGCGCCAGCCGAATCGTCCGAAGGCGCTCACCGCGGGCGAGATCTGCAGGTCGATCTTGGCGCCGGCCTTGTCCGAGTTGTTCGTGAGCTCCTGCAGGAGCGAGTAATTGTTGGCGGCGCCGGCGACGTTGGGGTCGGGCAGCCCCGTCATCACCGAGCGCGCGAGATTCGTCATCGGGATCGGCGTGCCCGCGGGATACACGGTGCCGGTACGCGGATCGCGGACGTCGACTGCGAAAATGCCCTGCTGCTGCGCGGCGAGTGGAATCGTCGAGAAGACCGGCTGTTTCTTGTTCTGACGAAACCCCTCGTAGTCGGCGAAGAAGAACGCGCGGTTCTGGACGAGCGGTCCCCCGATCACGCCGCCGAACTGGTTGCGGCGAAGCGGTGGCTTGTTCCCGTCGATCGGCTTGAAGTACGGCATCGCGCTCAACGCGGTGTCGCGGAAGAATTCCCACCCGTCACCGTGCAGCTGATTGGTGCCGCTCCGGTAGACCACGTTGATCGTCGCGCCGGCGGCGCGTCCATATTCCGCGCTCTGGTTGTTGGTCACGACCTGGAACTGGCCGATCGCGTCGGGTGCGGGCTGCATCACCTGGTTCGAGAAGCCCTGGTTGCTGGTGCCGTACGCGTTGTTGTCGACGCCGTCGATCAGGAAATTGTTGAAGGTGCTCCGGAGACCGTTGACGTTGAAGGCGCCCTCGCGCGGCGTCCCGTTCGTGCTCTTGTTGAGCGCCGACTGACGCACGCCTGTGGTGAGCAGCGCCAGCGCCGAGTACTCACGCCCGTTGAGCGGGAGATCGCGCATCTGCTCACCGGTGATGATCTGGCTGCGCTGGCTCGAGTCGGTCTCCATCAGCGGCGTCGTCGCGGTCACCTGCACGCGCTCGGTGACCCCGCCGACCGTCATCTGCAGATCGACGCGCAAGCGAGCCGACACCTCGGCCTGCACGTTATCCACCAAGGCGATCGCGAAGCCTGCCTTCTCGGCGGTCACCACATAGGTACCGACCTTGACGGCCGGGAACTCGTAGTCGCCGGTCGCCGAGGTCGCTTTCTTCAGGATCAGACCGGTCTCGGCGTTGGTCAATGTCACGGTCGCGTCCGGGACGGTCGCATTGGACGTATCCCGCACGGTGCCGAGCACAGCCGCGGTCTCGAATTGCGCGAGCGCGGGGGCAGCGGTCAGAAGGGACACGACGAACAGGCAGACGGTGAGCGTTCTCGCGATCACGTGCACGGTTACCTCGCTGAAAAGTGGGGAAATCGAGCCTACGACGCCGGCGTGACGCCGCTGCGAAGGCCGTGCAACAGCGCCCTAACGTACTGGCTTGTTCGTCGCATCAGAGCGCAGTACGCTGCCCGGATATGTCCAATATGAGCATCGTGTCCGGTCGCAGGGGCCGTCTCGTCTTCTGGTTGAGCGCCTTGGCGGCCATCGCAGTCTCCGCCGCCTGCCGCCAGACGCCGGCGAATACGTCGGCCAAGACGGCCCCCCCTGATACGTGGGCGACCGTCGATGGCCGCGAGATCACGCGCGACCAGGTCGACAAGGCCTACAAGCGGACGCGGGATCCGGGGCAGACGCTCTCCACCGAAGAGGAGCTGACCGCCAAGTTGAGCCTGTTGAACGATCTGATCGCTCAGGACATCCTGGTCGCGAAGGCCAATGCGGCAAAGGTCGTTGTCTCGGACAGCGAGCTCGACACCGCTTTCAACAACGCAAAGAAGAACATCCCCGACGATCAGTTCCAGCTGGAGCTGACCCGGCGTGGCATGACCGTGGCAGACATGCGCGATGGATTGCGGCGCGAGCTGCTCACGCAGAAGGTCGTCACTCAGGAGATCGGGCCCAGCATCATGGTGACCGATCAGGAGGTCAACGATTTCTTCAACGCGAATCGGGCACAGTTCAATGTGGCCCAGGAGGCCTACCATCTCGCGCAGATCGTCGTGACGCCGGGACGCGACGGCCAGGTGACCAATCGAACGGGAGACGATGCGACGACACCGCAGGCGGCGGTCGCAAAGGTCAAGATGCTGATGGAGCGGCTGATGGCGGGTGCCGACTTCCGCGATCTTGCCGTGGGCTATTCAGAAGATCCCGAGTCGGCCCCGCGCGGCGGGGACCTGGGCTTCGTGCCGGTGTCGCAGATCAAGCAGTCGCCGCCGCCCTTGCGTGACGCCGTGCTGAACAAGCAGCCTGGCAGCGTGAACGTCGCGACCGCCAACGGTGCCTACACGATGGTGCTCGTCGTCGCGCACGAGATGCCGGGACAACGCGACCTCTCGATGCCCGGCGTGCGGGAGGGGATCGTCAATACGCTCCGCGGGCGCAAGGAGCAGCTGCTTCGCGCGGCGTTCCTCACAGCCGCGCAAAGCGACGCGCAGGTGACCAACTACCTGGCGCGACGACTCGTCGAGTCGAAAGGGAAGCTGCCGGCCGCTCCGCTGTCGTCGCCAAAACAGAAATAGCGGGCGTCGCCGTCGACTTGTTCGGCCGGTCCGAAAGGATCGGCCTACTTCGTCTCGCCGGGCGACTCGTCGAAGACCCAGCGTCCGCGCATGCCCTGCTTGAATCGCTCGCGCTCCTCCGGCGTCATGTGATGCCAGCGTTCTTTCATGTGACGTCCCCACCCCGGTCGAGGTCCGCCTCCTTTGCCGAACCCGCCGAAGAGAATCCGGCACAACGCAAGAAGGCCGAGCGCCTGCCAGAAGGTCACCTCACGCAGTCCGAAGAGCGGCGGCAGCAGCCAGTTCCACAACAGCTGCACCACGAAGCCGCCGACCGCGAGAAAGGCCACGAAGGCGGCAATACCCAGCGGCACCCACAAGATCCATCGTTTCCTCATGTGTCGATTCCTCATCCTCGTGTCACATCGTCATGAATGCGCTGCAGTCGTTTGCGGAGATGCAGCACCGCGTAGCGCTTTCGTGAGAGCAGCGTGTTCACGCTGACACCGCTCTCGGCGGCCATCTCCTTGAAACTGCGTCCCTCGACCTCGTGCGCGACGAACACCTCACGCTGTTCCTCGGGCAGCTCGTCGAGCGCCGCTTCGATTTCAGCGAGCAGGACGTGGCGGGCGTACTCCGCGTCCGGTCCTGCCTCTGCTGACGGCAGCAGGTCCTCGAGCTCCAAGGCGTCGTCTTCGGCATCGATATCGGGCCGCCTGAAGGCGGCCCCTACGTCCTGTTTCCGAAACAGATCGATGATCCGATTGCGTGCGACCTGAAACAGCCAGCCGGTGACGTGTTCGATCGGCATCAGCAGGCGGTTTGCTTCCACGAGCCGGTAGAAGACGTCCTGCAGGATGTCCTCGACGTCGCGCGGGTCGGGCACGCGCCGACGAATGAACGCCCGGAGGCGGGACTGCTCTCTCGCGACGGTTTCGGAGATCCGCAGGTCCTGTTCGTGCGTGATCCGCTCCAGGTTCGCCGCGTCCTTCATCTACTGATCTAAGACGTATGGCAGGGAGCGGATATTGTAGGAGTGAGCCGGATGCGACCGAAGCCGCAGATTCCCACGGAGATCGAGGACTACCGCGACGAACGCTGGCGGCGTGACGCCGCGCGCTCGGTCCAGACCGTGGCCGAGGCGGAGCGGTTCGTCGAACAGGTCGGATTCACTGCCTGCATGACTGATTCGCGGCGACCTGGCCCGTCGCTGTTCGTCGCCGTGTGCGGCCGACGCGATGCGGTGCTCCCGCGTCACGTGCAGAAGGATCCCGAATCATCGCTGACGTGGACGTTGAAGGACCAGCTCGTGCGTCGGGGCAAGGTGTACTACGCCAAGCTGGCACGGAACAAAGCGATGCTCATCGCGCCCCGCATGATTCCGCACTTTCACGCGGTCTGGGGCGTCCGTCGATCGGACGAGCGGCATCGCTTGAGCAGGAGCGCACGTGCGATCCTGGCCGTGCTCCGCCACGAATGGGAGATGGCGTCGTCCGATCTGCGAAAGGAATCCGGTATCAGCGATCGGACCGCGTTCACGAAGGCGATCGACGAACTCCAAGCAGCGATGATCGTCGTCCCGAGTGAGGCGGTGTATCTGCCGAAGTTCACCTATCTCTGGACGCTCGGCGTGGGACGCTTTCCTGACGCGCTCCGTCAGCGAGTCGGCCGGGAGACCGCAGTACGCGAGATCGCGCGCTGTTTCCTCACCGGCGCGGGAATGACGATTCCGGGTGAATTAGCGCGGGTCACCGGCCTGTCGCGTCCCGAGGCCGGACGGGGCAATCGTGCATTGGTGGCCGAAGGCTACGCGACGATGCCGGCCGCAGGGTTTTATCATCTGGCCGCGGCTGCCGGCGAACCCAACGAGGCCTAGGGCGTGGGCCGAGCCTTGACGCGAGGCGCTCCTCACGCCCGTGGGGACACCCCCGCTCCCCCAACCGGCGCGAAGCGCCGGCCCCACTCGTCCTACGGCGCCGAAGGCGCCGCCGTCTTATCAGGGCCTGGTGCGCCGCATGAACCGCAGCGACGTCGCAATGGCGACATGACGCTTGCGTTCCAGGTTGGCGCTCGTGCCGAACGCGGCCACGTCGATGCCGAAACGAGGCGAGAGGTTGAACCCGACGCCGCCCGTCGGTTCCCATCGCTCGTTCACGTATCGCCCTCCCCCACGCAGCTGCATGTTGCCGATCCGCTGCTCGTAGCCGCCTCGGAACGAGGTGCCGTTGTAGCCGTGCCCGAACTCAGTGATCGCCGTCCACGCTGGCGCGTTGTATGTGACGTTGGTGCGGATGTCCACCGGAAGTTCGACACGCGTGTCTGCGACAGGAACTGGCGGCAGGTCGACGAACTCGCCTCCGGTGAAGAGGCTGTCAAGCACGTAGTTGGTGAGCTCCACGTTCTTCCAATCGATCCGGTTCGCGATGCCGTTGACACCGAACCCCACTTCCCATCGATCGAGGACCGCCGCCACGCCCATATCGATGGCGAACCCGGTGCCGCTCGTCGACTCCGAGCGGACGATCGTCACCGGCAGGCCCAAGGCGGGATTGAATGTGAGGAGACCTTGGGCGTTGGTGTCGAGTCTGGCGTTGGGAGCGAAGTTCTCGTATCGGAAGCCGTGGAGATAGTGGTAGTTCGCGCCGAGGTACAGGCCGTCAAGTGCTCCACGCCCGCCGCTCGGCCACGAAAGACGCGCGCGGTACCCGCCCGTGATCGCAAGCGCAAACTGACTCACCGTCTGGTTCGAGATGTAGAAACTGGTGTTCGGCAGGTAGGCCGGTGTCGGGCTGGCCAACAAACCTGCGAGCGCCGGATCGAACGATGACGAGGTCTGCATCGACAGATACGGCCCCGCGCCCACGTACACGCCCTGAAATGATCCGTCGCTGCCCTTGTGCAGCTTGATGGTGCCGCCCCAGCTCGGTGAGGCCAGCCCTTCGGCGGTGAGGCTCGTGGCCGGTTCGAACCCGCTATAGACATTCAGATCGCGGCTGAGTGTGCCGTTGCGAATGTCGGTGACGAACTGCTGCCCCGATTTCGTATCGTTGCGCCCGATGATGTAGTGAATCGGACTCGCCGTGTACTCGATCGCGCGTACGAGATCGAAGTCCGGATTCGTCGGATCGAGCTTGGGGAGGTTGGGCAGGACCTGCAGCAGACCGAACGGAAGCACGATTGCGCGATACGGCCGCTGTTCGTCGACCATGTCGACAGCGACGTTGCTGGTCGAGCCGACGCCGCCCAAGGCGATGTTGCGGGCATCGAAGCTCCAGTTCTGTGCGAGTGCCGGTGTCGATGCCAGCACCGCGACGTGCAGGGCCACGACGAAAACGGTTCCACGAATCGAAAAGCTCATCCGCATCTACCCTTTGTAACGTCAGGCGACTGGTTGCCGAACAGTCAGGGGCTCGCGGGGCGAGCTTAACACCTCCGCGCAGTCTCGAAATCATCTGCGCGTCACGGCACACCGCTTCGCTGATCGCTTCACGCCGCGTCGCGAATCACGCCGCCGAGTCAGGGGGCTGATCTTCGTTGCGATCAGCTCGTTCGTCCGTCATGAACGACCGGCCGAATGAGAGCGGAAACCCGAGCCGCACGTTCATCACGCGTTCACGCCGCCGCTCTGATTCGAGATTGAGCGCGCGCGCCTTCAACAGATCTTCGAGCGAGATCATCCCGAGCAGACGACGACTGGTGCCACGCTCGACGATCGGAAAGTGGGTCAGCCCCGTTTCCGCCATGCGGTGGACGATGGCGCGCAGCGGTTCGTCGGGATGAGCGACAGTCGGCGTCTTGCGCAGGATGGTCTCGAGCTTCGCGCCGGAATCGACCGCTGCGCGGGTGACGAGGCCGTGGAGGTCGAAGCGGGTGACCACACCTTCGAGTGCGCCATCAGCGGCGACGACCGGGTACAGCCGCTGCGGTCCGCCCAACGCATCGACGCGGACCGGCGCCGCGAGTCGCTCGAGCGGCGCATCGATCGGCAGCGCCGCGACGCCCGCCCGCATCACCTCGCGCGCGAACAGAATCTCGAGCGGATCGATGGCGTACTCGCGGGTCACGTGATAGCCGCGACGCGAGATCTTCTCCGTCAGGATCGAGCGCTTGAGGACGAGCACGGTGAACGCGTGGGCGACAGACACGGCGACCAGCAGCGGCAGCAGCATGTTCACGTCGTGCGTCAGCTCGAGCGCGAAAACCACGCCGGTCAGCGGCGATCGCATGGTGCCGCCGAGGATTGCCGCCATGCTCGTGAGCGGCCAGAAGCCGACCCCGAGATCGGGGAGCACCCACGCTTCGACGCCACCGAGCGCCCCACCCATCATCAGCAGCGGGGCGAGGACGCCGCCGGATGTGCCCGAGCCGAGCGACACCGACCAGATCACCGCCTTGACGATCAGAATGCCGAGGATGACGCGCTCGGGCACGTCGCCCTGGACCAGCGATGCGATCGTGTCGTACCCGACACCGAGCGCCTGGGGAAAGAACTTTCCACCAACGCCGATCACGAGCCCGCCGAGCGTCGGCCACCACATCCAGTGAATGGGCAGTCGCGCGAACGCGTCTTCAGAGGCGTAGACCGCGGCAGTGAGCACCGCGGAGAGCACGCCTGCCAGAAGTCCGGCCAGCACACAACCCGCGACACCCGAGAGCCCGATGAAGGCTGGATGGGCCGCGACCGGAAACAGAGGACCGAGGCCCAACAGCGAGCGGCGCACCACCGCTGCCGTCGCACTGGCGAGCGCCACCGGTATGAAGCTGCGGGGCTTCCATTCGAAGAGAAGCAACTCTACGGCCAGCAGCACCGCGGCCACCGGCGTCGCAAATGTTGCCGACATCCCGGCTGCCGCGCCGGCGACGAGGAGCGTCTTCCGTTCCGCGCTGGTGAGGTGAAAGAACTGCGCGATCACCGATCCGAACGCGCCGCCGGTCATGATGATCGGACCCTCGGCGCCGAACGGTCCGCCCGATCCGATCGAGATCGCCGACGACAACGGTTTGAGCAGCGCGACCTTCGGTTGCACGCGGCTCCCGTTCATGAGGATCGCTTCGATCGCTTCAGGAATGCCGTGGCCGCGAATCCGTTCCGATCCGTAGCGCGCCATCATGCCGATGATGAGACCGCCGAGCGCGGGCACGATGACGACGAACCATCCCAGATGCGCGTTGGCTGGAGACGCGGTGACGGTGGAGAAACGGCCGAAGAAGAAGAGATTGGTGGCCAGCGCGATCAGCGCCAGCAGCCCCTTGGCCAGAATCGCGCCGACAACCCCGATGCCGACCGCCAGCGGGGCGACCAGCAGCACGCGTCTGGTCGCCGTGAAGTCACCGAGATCATCGACGGCGTCGTGCGTCGGGTTATGCACGGCGCGCTCCGCGTGTGCGGCGCGTCCCGTGATCTTCGAAGAACATCACCGGCGTGCGCGAGGTGCCGTCCATCGCCAGGGCCAGCTCGGCGAGTGCAGCGGCCAGCTGCCGCCGGCGGGTGGCCGACAGCTGTTTGATGCCGCGTATCAGGCGATCCTGCGGCACGTCTGGTGCCCTCGCGGCGACACGGGAGCCCTGCGCGGATAGCGAGAGCACGACACTGCGCCGGTCCTCGCCGGAGCGGACCCGCTTGATCAGGCCGCGCTCGACGAGCCGCGTCACCACCGTCGAGACGCTGCTCTGATGCGTATGGGTGCGCGCCGCCAGCTCGTTGACCGAGATCGACGGTGACTCGGCGAGCTTCTGCAGCACGAACAGCTGTGCGCCGCTCAGGCCGACGCTGCTCTCGGCCCAGCGCGACGATTCTCTGAGGCCGTGCACGATTCGACGAATCGCGTCGAGCACGGCCTGGGTGTCGCGACCCGGAGATGTATTGGAGCCCATGCAATATCTGTACACGGCGTCGGTATCGGAGACAAGGCGCGAGCCGGCAGGCTCGCGTATGGTGAGGGCCCGTCGCGTGATGACGGGCGCGAGGACAGTCGTTCAGCGCTGGCAGACCGGGCAGTAGAACGTCGATCGTCCGACCTGCACGCGGCGTCTGATCGTGCCGCCGCAGCGAGGGCGTGGGCAGGGCTGGCCCGCGCGATCGTAGACGCGGAATCTCTCGGAGCGATAGCGTCGTCCCGCCGCGCGATCGATAGCGCGCCTGAGCACCTGTTTGATCGCCGCCGCGAGACGGATCGCAGCGTCGCGGGGAGCACCCGACGGTGTGGCAATTGTCGATGCTCTTCGCAGCGGCGACAGCCCCGCGACGTGCAGCGCTTCGCTCGCGTAGATGTTTCCCAGCCCCGCCACAGTCCGCTGATCGAGCAGCGCCGCTTTGAGTGTCGTCTTCCTGCCCTTGCACGCACGCGCCAGAGCCGCAGCGTTGAAGGCGGACGACAAAGGCTCGGGTCCGAGCCGGCTCAGAACGGGATGACGCGCGAACTGGTCGGGTCCGAGCAGCTCCATGATCCCGAATCGGCGCGGATCGTTGAACGTGACCCGAGCGCCCGACGACATCGAGAACACCACATGGTCGTGTCGCTCGACCATGTCGTCACCGCGTTGGTGTCGAGCGGCCACGTCGATACGAAAGGATCCCGACATGCCGAGATGCATCACCAGCGTGTCACGCGAGGACAGCGCCGCGAGCAGGTATTTGGCCCGTCGAGTCAACGCGTCGACACGCTGCCCGACGAGTCGCGCGCGAAAGTCGCGAGGAAACGGCGCACGAAGATCGGGCCGCCGCACCTCGACGTCGACGAAGCGGGCGCCGCTCATGACCGGTTCGAGCTCGCGGCAAACCGCTTCGACTTCGGGAAGTTCGGGCACGGTGGCTCACTCTGGAAGGCGATGCAGCGTGCTGCGCAGAACGTTCGAGATCAGAATCCCGCGGCCTGCCCGTCTTTGCGATGGTCGGACCCGGCTCGATAGAAGCCCTTGACCGGCGCCTGCCCACCCGCCGGACCCGCCTCGTCATCCGGCGTGAACATGATCGCTTGATAGCCGCCGACGCTGTCGCCGTTGATCGAGCGTACGGTATGCCCCATCGCCCGCAGCTTCCCGCCGACCAGTCCGAAGAGGCGCGATTCCATCGTCAGTACGTTGGAGACCTGGATGTGGCGGAAACGGGCCATGTCGGTTGCCGCCTGCACGTTGGCACCGAGGTCGAGCACGTTCAGCAGGACCTGCGCGATGCCCTGCGCCTGCATGTCTCCACCCATCAACGTGACCGTCATCAACGGACGATTACTCGTCATGACGAACCCGGCAGAGAGCGTGTTGAACGGGCGCTTCTGCGGCGCGGGCGCGTTGGGGCTCTTGGGATCGAGCGTGAACAGAGCACCACGATTGTGGAGCGAGATCCCGTAGCCGGGCACCGTGAGTCCGGAACCAAACGAAGAGTACAGACTGTTGACCCACGCCACCATGTTTCCCGATCGATCCGCGGTCGACAGGACAATGGTGTCGCCGCCGGTGTCGTCGCTCTTTCCCGGTCTGGCGGGGGCGGCTCGCTCCGGGTTCACTCGTGCGCACAACGAGCGGGCATGCGTCTTCGAGAGCAGGGTGTCGAGGGGAACCGTCGCGACGTTCGGGTCGGCATTGAACGCGTAGAGATCGTTGAAGGCGAGCTTCTTCGCCTCGACTACAAAATGCCAGTACTTCACGTTTGCCGGGCCGAGCGTCGCCAGCGTCTGTCCAGGAGCCCACGTCGGCAGACAGGTTTCGAGAATGTTGAGAATCTCATTGGCGGCCCAGGTCTGCGCTGGCGGCGGAAGTGTGAACACGTCGTAGCCGTGATAGGTGCTGGTTGCGGGCGTGACCCACTCGCCGTGATACGACGCGAGATCATCGAGGGTCATCGTGCCGCCGGCTCTGGTGGACTTCTCTACGATCGCGCGAGCCACTTCCCCCTTATAGAAGCCGTCCCGACCCTCGCGTTGCAGCACGCGAAACGTGCGCGCGAGATCGAGTGCGCGGACGATCTGTCCCGGAGCCGGCGGCTGGCCGCGGACGTACCACGTGGCGATCGCATCAGGGTCGCGCACGGTGCAGCACTTGCGCGGGTCGCTCGGGTTGGCCGACAGGCTGTTCGGCAGCCGCCAGTCGTTCGCGATTCGCTCTGAGACCGGGAATCCCTGCTCGGCGTAATCGATTGCCGGCTGCAGCGTGTTCGCCAATGTCATCGAGCCGAAGCGATGCAGCACTTCGTCCCATCCCCAGACTGCGCCAGGCACGGTCACGGTCAGGATGCCGCGGGACGGCATCCCGGAACCGGGGCCCCAGTTTTTCGCGTTCCACGCGTATCCCAGCGCGTTCATACGCTCGACGGTTTGTCCACTCGGCGCGGTGCCACTGGCGTTCAACGCATACAGCTTGTTCTCCTTCGCGATGTAGATGATGGCGAAGAGGTCGCCGCCGGGCCCGACGTTCATCGGCTCCATCACGCTGAGCACGGCGGCGGTCGCCACCGCCGCATCGATCGCGTTGCCGCCTCGCTTGAGAATCTCGAGTCCCGCCTGTGCCGCGAGTGGCTGGCTCGTGGCGACCATGCCGTTTCGCGCCATCACCTCCGAGCGATGTTGAGACAACCAGCCTTGCGAACGATCGCCGGACACCGCGCTGCACCACGCGGGCTTCGGCGTCGCGTTGCACGATTGGACGGGAGACTGCGCGAGCACGAGCGCTGCGAGGCTCGCCACCCCGACGATGGCGAGGCCAAACCCCCACGAACGCAGACGCGACGAACGGGACGTGAGACCTGGCATCAGCGGGATTTTGTTTTACGTGAGGATCGAGCACGACCCGATGACGAGGTTCGAACGACGTCGTACTCCAGGCCGATGGTGCCTGTCTTCTCGTAGACGCGCTGCGATCGCAGTGTGAGCGTGGCCCGCGCCGCCGGGGACGGCAGCATCGGAATGCCCGCACCCAGCAGGACGGGAATCAGCGACATCTCGACCCGATCGACGAGGCCTGCCACCAGCAGGCTGCGAAACAGCTCGCCGCCGCCGAAGATCGCGATGTCCCTGCCTGGCTTCGTGCGGAGCTCGGTGACGAGACTCACCGCATCCGGCTCAATCCGGAGACGCGGGAAGTCGCTCTGCTTCAAGGTCCGCGAGCAGACGATGTTCTCGATGCCCGGGGTTGATTTGGCCTGGTTGCCCATCCGTCCCATGGCGTCGAACGTCTTGCGTCCGATCAGGAACGTGTCGAACTGCTTCATGAATCCCGCGAAGTCGATCCCGGGATCCATCACGATCCAGTCGTACTCGCCATTGGGCCCGGCGATGTATCCGTCGAGACTCATGGCTCCCCCGAATCGCACGAGTCGCATGGGGCTCCTCTCGGCTGTCGATCGCTCAGCTGGCGCGCGCCGATTCTACTGTGAGACGTGGTCGAAAGCCGAACACAGGCCCTCGGTTCGGGGCTCACGTCCGAACCCGGCAAAGTGGTACGTCTGCTGGTATAAGACACAGATGCACCTTCGTTGTGTGCGATTGGCCCTCATCGCCACGATTGCGATGGCATCGTCGATCGCATCGACGGCGGCACCCGAGGCTGAGTGCTTCATGCTGGCGCGGCAAGGCAGGCCCGCCTTTGTCTCCGATTCAGATGA
>DATFRP010000322.1:0-24788 GCA_035263125.1 Vicinamibacterales bacterium | reverse complement strand
TCCTCACGGCAACGAGGCCGGTAGAAGTGATGCTTCCCGCGATTTTCATCGTGCGGGGTGAGCCTCGCTCATGGTGTTCTGAGGATCAGTTATGCGACACGCACTTCGCCCTGGCAAGCGCCCTCAGCAGACAGCGCGGGTCATCGCACTCTCGGTACCACAGACACGCGAACCGCACTGGGCGGGCGCACCCCGCCCGAGCCCGCCTGATCGCACGCATGCGGACATGCCTCGTCATGAGTGCAGCTCACCCCGCACAATGAAAATTTGGGGAACCAATGGCGGAGAGCACGGAGAATGCTCACACGGAGGTAACGGGGCAAACGGAGTATGAACTGTTCTTTTCCGTTTTGCCCCCGTTACCGCCGTGTAGATGCGTTTCTCCGTTTCCCCCGTTGCCTGCTCAGAAAATGTCGTTCGCCCATTGCCCCCCGGAAACGGAGACTGCGGAGAAAACGGAGAAAGGCATCAACACGGGGACAACGGAGAGAACGGAGGAAACAGAGTCTCAGGTCTTCGTGATCAAGAATTCCGTTGCCCCCGTTTCCCCCGTGTAATCCCGTTTTCCCCCGTCGCCCCCCGTTTTCATGGCACGGGGTGAGCTCTGCTCATGGGCGACTCCGTGTTGATGCGTTTCTCCGTTTCCTCCGCAGTCTCCGTTGTCGGAGTCAACCCCAAGTTGCCCCCGTGTGGAAATCCTCCGTTCCCTCCGTGTCACGCGACTGGCGCGTGGAACCGGCGGCCCCGCGACATGCGTCGTCGCGTGTAGTAAATTCGGTTTGCGAATCGGATACCTGTTCATGATGTTGCTGCCGTTGTGGCTCGTCACGATCGCCCTCGTTCAGCAGCCGGTCGCCACGCAGGCCGATGGCGACGTCGCAACGTTGACTCGCCTTGAAGCCGACTGGAACGCCGCGCATGTGCGCGGCGATGCTGCATCGCTGGAGCACCTCTTTGCCGATGACCTGGTCGTCGTGGTGCCCGGCATGCGCGTGATGACCAAAGGGGATGCGGTCGGGATCTTCACGTCGGGCCGGATGAAGTTCGACCGATACGAGACGTCGGAAACGACGTTCCGCGTGTACGACGCGACAGCCATCGTGACCGGCCGCCTCCGGCGCACGAGAGCGGTCGGCGGCGCGACGGTCGACGATGACTGGAGGTTTACAAAGGTGTACCTCCGGCGTGCGGGGCGCTGGCAGGTCGTCTCATTTCATGCGTCGAACACCGTGCCCTGACTCCAAGAGGGGGCATTCCTCCGCGACCCGGTCGTGGGTCGCGGTCAGAACTTGGCGACGGCCTGCTGGCTCAGAGTCTTGCTGACCGTCTTCCCCTGAGAAAGATCGAATCCGTACACCCGCACCTCGAAGACCGAGCTTCCTTTCTTGACCACGAGGCCACAGCCCGATCGCTCGTGCCCGGCGTAGTAGATGTAAAACGCATCGTCTCCGACGCCGCTCACCGGTTCTATCGTCACGCCGGGGAGGGTTCTCTTCTTGGCGTCGTTGAACTGATCGACCGGGCTCTTGTTGGCCAGCGGCTGCCTGATCGTGAGCGTGATCATCTTTCCTTTGCCGCTCCACTGACATGACGTTGGCGCCGCGATCGGGGAACCGGAGCCGACGGGGGCGCCCGTCGCCGCGGCGATTTGCGCCTGCGTAAGCACCGAACATCCGACGATAGCCGCCGACGACACCGTCGGGAATGAGAACAGGATGGACACGATCGACGCTGCGATGACTCCGATTGAACGCATGAACTCACCTCATCAATGAAATGGAGCCATTCTTATACCACCCGGACAACCGTAGCGAGTTCACCGCGATCACGACGTCTCGTGGTAGACGGCGGGCCCGCGTGCGATTGATGGCGAACATGTCCCCGCCCGCAGGTTCATCGGGATGGCGAGGTCGTTGCGACGTCGCTGTGATCCAAGACATCTGACGGGCACAGTTCGGTGTGAGCGATGAGCAGATCCTCATCAGGATGCATCGCGTCGCGCAGCCAACGGTGTCGCTTCGCGCCCTGTTCGTTCGGGCAGATTGGCCACGGAGTCGTCATGAGCGCGGCTCACCCCGTACCATGAAACTCGGCGAGCGGTTTTGAGAGTAGACAACGGGGGAGACGGGGGAACGGGATGGTCACACGGGGATCACGGTGGAAACGGGGGCAACGGGAATTCTCGATCTTGATCACGACGTCATGTCCCGTTTCCCCTGTTTTCTCCGTCGCCCCCGTGTTGCTGCATTTCTCCGTTTCCCCCGTTGGCTCCGTGTAGATGTTTTTCTCCGCGCCTCCGCAGTCTCCGTGTTCGGCATCAACCCGGAAGCAGATTCCCTGAGCAGAGAACCGGAGAAGAAGATCTCCGCAGGCACTACTGCCGCGCGGCCGACGTCGACAACGGGCCGATCACATCGATAGCGCGGCGCCAGGCGAAGCTCGCGGCGTTCCAGTCGTACACCCGGCGGTCGCCACGCAGCGTCACCTCGCTGACGGCGAGCGGATCGACGTGACATTCTTGCAGCAGCCGTCGCAACTCGGACGTCTTGTCACGCTGCCGGCTGTCCTCGCGCAACCCAAGCGCCGTTCGATCGTCGACCTGACACTCCGGGACCTCCCGATCGGCTCCGGACTCCTTTACGACGACCTGATAGACGAGATTCGTCGCCTGCTCGTACGCCACTTCCGAAGCGTACGTCGTCGAGTACATGTCGAAAGACGATGCGAGTGGCGGGACCTCCGTCTTGACCAGCGATATCAACGCCTGCTGGATCACGAGCGCGACGATCAACGCGACCTGGGCCGCGGGTAGCGAAGCCGGGAGCGCCGAGGGCGCGCTGGATGTCTGGATCCGGTGCCACGGCAGGAACGACAGCAGCAACACCCACCACCCGGGCCAGAAGACACCTTGGAAGAGCGCGAACCCCGCCAGCAGCATCATCGCTGCGCCACCGAGCGCGAGCCGCACTCGGTACGACCGTGTGAACGATCCGGCGATGACCGCCGCTTCGACGAACACCGCGGCCGCCGAGAGGACGACCGCAAGCCCGTGATGGCGGGTCAGCGCCGGCCCCCACGAAACGAGTGCGTTCGCGGCATCGGTGACGAAGTGGTAGCGCACGGTTCCGTTCAGAATCCAGGCCGGGCCGCTCCTGATCTTCGAGTACGCAGCAGCCGCGAAGCAGAGGCCCAGCACGAAGCCGGGCAGCCAGACGACATACCCGTACCGCCTCGACGCCCCGCCCGGCCCCGCCCGGCCGCGCACCCGCCGCACCAACGCATCGACGCTCCAGGCATCGCCCCACGGGGCGGCCAGCAGGCCGATCGTCAGGAGTTCCAGCGCCACCACCGGGTGATGACTGGACTCGATCGTGGAGAGGCATCCCCAGACGATGAACGCCGCGACGAAGACGGCGAACGAAAGGCGCGTTCTCATCCCGAGGATGGTGAGGATCCCGGCAAGGAGGAGCACGGGCGCCAGCGCCCGGAGCAGGACAGGAAACTTGAGGACGAGCGCCACGACCACGGCCTGCACGCCGTGCAATGAGCCGGCTTGCGAGATGTCCGGAAGGTCGCCGATGCCGTAGAGATCCCGCCGGACGATGAGCAGCAGGACTGTCACCAGCGCTACCCGGAAGATGCCTGCCGCATCGGCAGTGACCGCTGGGATTCCCCGCTGGAGAGAAGCGAGCGAGCGAAGCCCGGGCCTGGATCGGTTCACGCGATCCCGCGCCCGCGCGAAGTCGAGCTTGATCAGCGCGGCAACCAGCAACAGTGTGCCGAGCCCAGTGAAGAGATATGCTGCCGCCTTGGCCACGGGGGCGAGCCGTATACCGGGAAAGATGCCGCCACGACGCTCGGTCAGCGGCCCGGTGGACGATATCGTCGCCGCGCCACGATCGATGCCGTCGGTCGATTCGATGGCCGTACTCTCGATGATCGGCAGGAGTACCGCGGGCGATCGGTCGAGCGGCACGTACATCCATTTGCGATCGTCGATCCGTTCAGGCTCGGAGAGTCGGAACTGCTGTTCCAGCGCCGCTCGCTCACCAGCATCCTGGATTCTCCAGACGATACCGATCCGCGGCAGCGGCGCACCGAACAGCACGGGGATGCTCACGCGGATTCCTGCCGCCAGCAGCCAGGCGATCGCGCTCAGGACGAGCGCGCGGCGGATCGTGAGCCATACCAGCATCTTCATGGGGTCAATCGACCGGGCCGCAACGCCATTCTTTGTGGTCGACCAGCGGCCGATCGTTCGCCGCCACTCTAACACGCGTACCGGCGCGCCGAGACGCACCCTGAATCAAGGCCCGCGTCACGAACCGCCTGACATATACTGCCTTCCTCGTGACTCGGGAATCGATCGCGCTGAGTTGCGCGCTCACGCTCGCTGGGTGCGGAGGAGGGTCGGAGCCCACGACTCCGACCACGGTCCCCAGCGTGTCACAAAACTACGCCGGCATGTGGAGCGGGACGTATACCGTTTCCAGTTGTACGAACAGCGGCTTCTTCGCTGACGCCAGCTTCTGCAGTTCTGTGCTGAATACAACGGCGGGAGTGACGTTTACGCTGGCGCAGACCGATCGCACCGTGACTGGAAACTTTCGTCTGGGATCGGTCGATTTTCCCAACCTCACTTCCACCATCAATGCAGATGGAACGTTGCCTCTCGCGAGTTCAGTACAGGATGGCTCTTTCACGATCGACGCTACATGGATGCTCCAACAATCGAGCCCCTCGGCGCTGACAGGCCAGACGCGTCAAGTCTGGATGGCCATCGGGCAGAGTGGCGACGGCACCCTGCAAGGACAGATCACCAGCATCGTGAAAGCGGCCCCGCAATTGCTACGCTCAATTTCCGAGCGGTCGGAGTCGACAACGCTCCAGGATCTCGTTCGCGCAACTATCGATTGCGCCACCTCCTCAGCAGATCCTCGAGGGCTCGCCGGATGTCGTCCGATCCCGGCGCGCTGACCATCACATTCCAGGTTCGACGCGCGGTCAATAAGCCCGTTGGATCGCTCCGGACGAGCGGCGTCTGATCGGACACCTGGGCCTCGACCACGTGGTTCCCGGCGGCCAGCCCTGCGGTGTTCAGACGCGCGCTGTTCCCTTCACCGGCTGGCGAGCCGTCGATAAACCAGCGGATGCCGAGCGAATGCGTTGCAGGTTGTGGGGTGTTGACGTTGAAGTCTACCGACGCATCGTGCGGCGCCGTGAGGGAGGTCTCCGCTGGAGACACGGTCTCGAGCGGCGACACGAAGTTGTACACGCGCCGCACCAGTTGCTCGCTGTTGATCTGCTCGAACGGTCGCCCGAGCGACCGCATCTTCGAGTTGACTGTTGGTCGAAAGAGACCGTCGGCACAGTATCGCGCGCCGAGGTATGCACCTGGAACTCCGTTTTGCGTGGAGGTCGTGGGCAACGGAGTCGAGGCGTCCACCCAGCGCGACCACTTGATCGTGTCTCGTCCGATCCCCAGCGTGGCATTCGCCTCCGGCGGATCGACCGTGTTCAAACACGTCGGCGGTGTTGTTTCATACTCGTCCGCGAGCCGTCCGAGGGTATGTCCGGACTCGTGCAACAGGATCTCGACCGCGTCTCGGTGGACTGACGCCACCAGCACCGATCCGCCAGAACCACCGTAGGCCGCATCGTTCACGAGTACAACCACGAGGTCCCGCGCGTCGACCGGGACGCTCCTGGACAACACGGCATTGACCGCAGCCGTATCAATGCACAGCGCGCGTACGATGCCGCCGCAGTTGTAGGCGCTCCCGAGAGCCGTGTCTCGCATCGTGCCGCTCTCGGGATGGTCCGCGCCGGACTCGTTTGACATCACGTCGACACGATAGACGTTGAAATACGAGGCATACTCCGAATACGGCGACTGCTCGAAGATCGCCTTCACGAGCAGATCCACATCGGTGCTGAATTTCAGCAGCTCGTTCTGCGTGTACCCGTCGCCCATGATGATCATGGCGATGCGGTTTGCGTCGGGTCCGTTGATCCGGATAGGCACGACGGGCTCGGCCGATGCCACGCCCGTGACCATGACGATGAGCGCGGGGAGCAGCAGCTCTCTCACCGCCCGCTGCCGATTTCAATCTGAGCGAGCGGGTCGAGGCGGTAGTCCTTTCCCGTCCAGGCCGGGGAAAAGATTTGAATCCGGTCGGCGCCGGGTACATCCGGTATGAGGACGAGCAGTTCCACGTCATCACGCTCGATCACTCGGCCGGACAGGAGCCCGTCCGGGCCAGGCACTTCGGCCCTGACGATCCGAGGGTTTGGGACGATTCTCCAATCGACGTCGTGGCCGTCCGCATCCTGAACCACGACGACGAGATCGTTCGCGGAGAGCTCGGGTTGACGTTCGCGTCTGGGGGCACCCGACACTCGCGCCTGTTTGACCAGCTTGAAGGAACCGGTCCCTGCACTGCGCGGCCCCTGCGTGGTTTGTCCGCCTGTCCACCGGATGTGCAACTCTCGTGTCTCACGGGCATCGGCTGCCTGCGTCACGTTCGCCGCCAATGCAGGAAACGATCGTGCCGATATTGTCTGTGCTGATGCGCAACCGATCATGAGCAATGACGCCGTCAGCATCATCAGCGCGCCACGGACTCGCCCCATCGCCAGACCTCTTTGAACAGGAAGGCCTACAGTCTAGCCTCTACCGTAGGACGATAGGAAACATTTGGCGTGGTTTTCATGAAAGTCGGCGAGCGATGTTGAGCGTAGGCAACGGGGGAGACGGGGGGAACGGGATGGTCACACGGGGGTAACGGTGGAATCGGGGGCAACGGGACTTCTCGATCGTGATCACGACGACGTCCTGTCCCGTTTCCCCTGTTTCCTTCCGTTGCCCCCGTGTTGATGCCTTTCTCCGTTTCCTCCGCCGCCTCCGTTTCTGGTGGCATTGGCGAGCACATTTTCTTTCGAGGAACGGAGAACGGCCGTTGTGATCTTTGTGGCTCATTCTCCGTGGCTCAGGTTCTCCGTGTTCTCCGTGGCTGTTGAACGAGACGTTACACGCGCGCGCTACGATGCGCGGCCATGTCCCAACACGCGGCGATCGAGGCCACTGGCGTCAGAAAGCGGTTCGGCACACGGGACGTTCTCTGTGACGTCGATCTCGTCGCACACCACGGTCGGTTGCACGGGCTGCTGGGGCCAAACGGTGCGGGGAAGACGACATTGCTGCGCGTCCTGCTCGGCCTCGTTCGACGCGATGCGGGTGCGGTTCGCCTGCTTGGCTCCGCGATCGAGTCCAACACTGAGGTGATTCCAGAGGGTGTCGCCGGTTGCGTCGAGGCGCCCTCGTTCTATCCCTACCTCACCGGTCGTCAGAACCTCAGCGCCTTTGGTCGTCTCGATGGTCGTGATCGGTCCGGCGTGCAGCGACGAATCGACGACGCCCTCGAGCACGTCGGCCTCGGCGCGCAGGCGAATGCCCGCGTGGGCAGCTACTCGGCGGGTATGCGGCAACGTCTTGCCCTGGCAGCGGCCCTGATACGTTCTCCGCGACTGCTGTTCCTCGATGAGCCGACCAACTCGCTCGACCCCGGCGGTGCCCGCGACGTGCGCACCCTCGCGCAGCGTCTCGCGCACGAAGGCACCGCCGTCGTGCTGAGCAGTCACGACATGGCGGAAGTCGAGTCGCTCTGCGACGCCGTCACCATCATCAACCACGGTCGCGTCGTCTTCTCAGGGGCGGTCGCCGAGTTGAAGAAGCGCGCGCCTGCTGCCGTCCATTTGCTGCGCACCAGCGACGATGACGCGGCGCTCACTGTAGCGTCGGGGCGGCGCGGCGTGAAAGTGTCGTCGGCCGGTGAGGGCGGCCTCGACATCACAGCAGACGTCGACGCGCTCGATGCCTACGTCATCGCGCTCGGACAGGCAGGTGTCGCTGTTCGCGCGCTGGAAAGCCGCGTGCGATCGCTCGAGTCGTTGTTTCTCGAGCTCACGGCACGCGCGGCCGCGGGCGAGGAGTCCGAGGCCGTTTCGCAGGCGAGCGACGAGCAGATGTCGGTAGCGCTCTCGTGAGCATCCGCGGGCTCGGTGCCGTCGTCACTGTCGAGAGCCTCAAGCTTCTTCGTCAGATCAGAACCCACGTGGTTCTCGCGGCGTGTGTCTTCGGCCCGTTCGCGTTCGCTGCCGCGATCCGCGTGCAGAGCAGCCTTCCGACCGACACGCTGTTCGGCCGCTCGGTCAAGGATTCGGGCTTCGCCGTCCCGCTCGTCATCCTCGGGTTCGCGGCGTTGTGGGCGTTCCCGCTCCTGGCCAGCCTCGTTGGCGGCGACATCTTCTCGGCCGAGGATCGCTACAACACATGGAAGATGGTGCTGACGCGCTCGCGCAGCCGCGCCGATGTGTTTACCGGAAAGGTCGTCACCGCGTTGGGCTTTTCCGCCGTCGCGATCGTCATTCTGGCTGTGAGCAGCATGACGGCGGGTGTGCTGATCGTTGGTGTCGATCCACTCGTCGACCTGTCTGGCTTCGTCCGTTCGCCGGATCAGGCGTTGAGCCGCGTGGCGCTCGCGTGGGTGTCGATCCTGCCGCCCGCGTTTGCGTTCACCGCGTTCGGCGTGCTGCTCTCGGTCGTCTCGCGCAGCAGCGTCGTCGGAATCGGTGTGCCCGTGGTCGTCGGCTTGACGATGCAGCTGTTTGCGCTGGTGGATGGACCGGAAGCGCTTCGTCGTTTGTTGATCACGTCTGCATTTGGCACGTGGCACGGGCTGCTCACTGAACCACCCTTTTACGAACCGCTCTACCACGGGGCCGTGATCAGCGCAGCCTATTTCGTCGTGTGTCTCGCGATCGCGTACGGCAGCCTGCGTCGGCGGGATATCGCAGGATAGGTGCAGGACATGCATCGAACGACCGGCCTCGCCATCGTCATCACGGCAGCGTTATCGAGCGCGGCGTGTGAGTTCACTCCGATCACACAAACCCGGATCGAGGGTTCGATCGGACCGACATTCGCCAATCTGGTCACGCTGCAGATGTCGTGGCTGGGAATGCCCCCGATGTCGACAACAGATCTGGGGGTGAACGCCAGGTGCCGCCGACCGTCGGGTCAGAACGCCGGATCCGGCGAATGGACCTGCTCGCTCCTCTGGCAGGGGCCCAGCGGCCGGATACTCCGCGACTCGTACGAGCTCTTCGTCACCACCGACGGCTGTTACACCGCCACAGCCTCGAGCGAAGGCATCGGGCCGCCCACGCTCAAGACCGACAGCGGCAGGGAAGTGAGGAATCTGCTTTACGCGTTCGAGGGCTGTTTCGACACTACCTAGTGCTCTGACTCTTCTCGGGACGACGAGGCTACCTGCGGGAATTCGTCGAACAAGTGACTCCAGACGATGTAAACGATTTATGTAGTGTCGCGCCTCGCCGGCGCCCCAAACAGGTCGAATCCTCGGCACCTCTCTGTCTCAGTGTGTTATTTCTCGTGCCTCTATGTCTTCTGGCGGTTCCGACACGTTTCGCCTCGAGGCGTTCGCGGACGCGGTGTTCGCGATCGCCATCACGCTCCTCGTCATCGAGATCCATTCCCCGTCGGCCGAGGATGTCGGAGAGTTCGGCAGCCTATGGAAAGCGCTCGCGCATCTCTGGCCCTCGTACCTCGCATACCTCATCAGCTTCGTTGTCATCGGCATCATGTGGGCGAATCACCACAACTTGATGAAGCTGATCGATCGCGTGGACCACGGCTTCATCACGCTGACGCTCCTCCTGCTGCTGTGGGTCGCGTTCCTGCCGTTCCCCACTGCCGTCATGGCCGGGCACCTCACCGACCCGATGGAGCGCGCCGCGGCGGTGGCGTTCTATTGCGGCTGCTTTACCGTGACCGCGTTCTTCTATTTCCTCATGTGGTGGCATGCGGCACGTGGCCGTCGGCTGATCGCTCAGCACGTCCCCGATGATGCAGTGCAGGCCATCACCCGCGCTTACGCGCCCGGCTCGCTCCTGTACCTCACCGCAACGCTCATGGCCTTCGTGCACGTGGCCATCAGCCTGACCATCGTCGCAGGCCTCGCGATTCTCTATATGCTTCCTAAGGCCGGCGCACACGCAGCCATCACGAAGCGATCCTGAGAACCGCTGATCGTCGGCACAACTGACTCAATTGGACAAGCCGATTCCGACACCGACGCTCGAAGAGTTCCTCGCGTGCTGCGCAAGCGAGTGCGACTTCCTGGTGCGCGACTACGGCTTCGAGCGTTTGACGACGCCGGTCGAGTACAACGAGTACAGCGTGCGATTTCGCAAAGGGGAGTTCGGAGTCGATATTTACGGCGAGAACTGGGGAAAGACGGCATCGTGCGATCTCGTTCGTGGCGAAGAGCAGCTGTATCTGGGATTGCTCGTGCCGGTGGCAGAACGTCAGTCGAAGAAGCCTAAGCGAGAAGCACCGGGGCAGCTCGCTCAGGTTCACACGATCGCCGCCCGTCTGCAGCAGTATGCGTCGGACTTCTTACGGGGCGATACCAGCCGATTCGACGTGGCGCTCGCGGAGTGGAGACGCATCACTCGACCTCGCCAGGTCACCGAGGCGCACCGGCTGGAGCGCGAGCGGGCACAGGCCGTGACGGCAGCCGGACACGCGAACAAGCGCGCAGACTACGCGGAGGTCGTGCGGTTGCTCGAGCCACACGCAGCCGGGCTATCACGGCATCAGCGGCAGATGCTCGAGACGGCCCGCGACTGGGTGGGCCGCTGAGGTTGGATTCACGAAGGGCGGACGGCCTGTTTCGCGATCGGCCCGCCGCCTGAGCAGTCGCACAGGTTCAACCCGCTCTGAGATACTCTGTCGTCCGTTCGGATCGGTTCCTGTCGCCCGTTTCCTAGAGGAGAAAGGAACGACTCGGTTGCGCTATTTGTAATGCCACGTAAGCGTCGCATGGATGCGACGAGCGGGCATTCGATAGAACTGGCCCTCGCCGAGCTCGCTCAGTTGCACGGCATCGCGGCGGTCTCCGAGATTGGATCCCAGGAGCGACAGAGTGAACCGCTGGAAGCGATAGCCGATTGATGCATCGATCACCGCGTAGGCCGGTGCGTCGAACGTGTTGAGACTGTTCAGCCAGTGCCTGCCGATCCAGTTCGAGGTGATCGTTCCGCGCCAGCCGCGTTCGCGCGCGAAGAGCAGCGCGGCTCCGACCCGGACTGAAGGTGTCAACACCTGGTGATAGCCCGCAAGCTGTGTGGGCACGGAATCGATCTCGGTGAGATAGTCCTCGTAGCGCGCGTCGCTCCAGCCGACGTTGCCCTTCAGCGTCAATCCCTTCGCCGGCCGCAGCGCTCCCTCTAAGTCGACGCCTTTGTAACGCTGTTGGCCGATCGAGTGGAGCACCGCCGCACCATTGGAGGTGGCCTGGACCGGCTGGTTGTAGAAGTCGACGAAGAATGCGTCGATGTCGAAGCCGGCGACGCCGTTTGGCGAATCAGCCTTCAGTCCGACGATCACGCTGCGTTGTGTTTCGGGCTCGAGCAGCCCGCCGCCCTCGGGCTGGGCCTCTGGATCGGGACCGAATTCGATCTGCGCTGGCTGAAACGTGTAGCCGACATTGCCATGCAGGGTGACGACGCTGATCGGGCGGTTGTCGGCCTGCCACACCCGCCAGGCCGCGCCCAATGATCCGGTGAGGCGATCGACGTCCTGCGTTGCCGGCGTCTCGGTAACGACTCCTCGGCTGTTGACACGAACTTCGTTGCGCGCTTCGTGCGTGCTGTTCCATCGCAATCCGCCCAGCAGGCTCGTCGTCGACGTCAGCTCGTAGTGGCTCTGCGCATACAGACCCACGAAGTGGCGGCGATCGTTGAAATCGACCGTGCCCTTGGGAGTGACCGATGCGGTGCTCGGCACTTCGCCGAGACCATCGAGCAGCAGCCGCTGGCCATAACGAAGGCTGTCGGCGCCGGCGCGTCCCACCAGCAGATTGACCCCCGAGGTCAGACGCAGTTTCTTCGCCGGCCGCGTGGTGAGGTTGCTGTCGATGAACAGCTCCTCGAGATCCAGTGACTGCTGGAACGATTCGAGGTCGGCGTTGGTCGTCGCCGTCCACGGCTGTGGAGTGTCGCCGATATCGAGAAAGCCACGGATGCTGTTGGTATCGGTGTGCGTGTAAGCGGCAGTACTGCCCCAACGGCCGAACGACAACGGCAGGCTGTAATCCAGGACGACCTTGTACCGATCCGTGTCGAGTCTGGCGTTCGCGGGATTCTGGTTGTAGTCGAGCGGGAAGCGTGCATAGAACTCTCCGGTTGTTTCGTCGATCGGCACCGGGCTGTTCGGCTTCTGCCGCAACGACAGCAGATCGACATCCGCGCGGAATTGCCCCCGACCGAGCTGACTGGCGAGCCGCCAGATACCTTGTGCGCGTCGATAGTTGGCGCGGTCGTCGGAAAGATTGTCCTGGCTCAACTCAGCGCTGATCGACTGCCGAACGCGGCCGCTCGACAGGACCGCCGCACCGCCCACTCCGCTCGACTGATAGCTGCCGAAGTGAAAGCCGGTCACGCGGTCGGCATCTCCTGCCGCGTAATGAATCACGTTGATGGTGCCGGCGAATGCGGTGGTACCGAAGTACACGGGTGCGGCCCCGCGCATCACTTCGATGCGCTCGACGTTGTTCAGGCTGATCGCCTCGACCTGCGGGATGAACGCGCCGCCGGCGGGAATGCCGTCGATGAGCAGCAGGAGATCGTCCACTTCGCGTACCCCGAGCAGACCTGGCACCGCGCCGGCTGGACCAGCGTCGCCGCCGGGCGCCACGCTGACGCCGCCGAGCAGGGCCAGCGCCGTGCGCAGATCGGTTGCGCCGCGTGCGCGGATCTCCTCGCCGGTGATCACGCTGATCGAACCGGGCACTTCCGAGACCGGTTCACCAAACCGCGTCGCGGTGACCTGAACGGTGTAGTGCACGTTCGGTGGATCAGGCGGCGGAGGTGGCGACGTCTGGGCGTGTGCTCGAGCGGCGAGCAGGAGAGTCGTACAGCATACGACGGTCACGGCAGTTTTATCGATGTGCATGTGAGGGATGTCCGGGAGAAGCGTGCCTTCAGACGGTAGAGGACGCAGGTCACCCTCACACGACGCATGCGTCAACAACTGGGAACATCGATGCAATGCTGAGGCAACGTGATGAGGCTGCGCATGAGCAGCTGATGGCGCAGCAGTGACGAGGTGGCCGCCGACTTGTATCTGAAATGTCACGCCTCCGACGATCCACGTATTGCTAATGTCGCGGGAATGTTGGTACACAGTCCTGTTCGAGTGTCCGCAGCTCGTGTGGGGAGGAGCCTCATCCACGCGAGTCGCTCGTGACTGTGTGATCGCAGTGATCGCACGCCTTGGTCGAAGTCGAATGGACACGCGCGACTGCCGCAATGTCCTGCCACGTTCGTCACGTCGGCCAGGTTCACACAACAACCATCCCGGAGAGGAATCGCACGCGCACACGCGCATGACACCACACCCAGAGAAGAGGGGCTGCATACCGGCGGGGCGGCCCGGTTCGCGGAAAGACTCATAGAAGCCGGAGAGCTCCCGGCGGAGGATCGCTATGCAACGATTGTTGAAGGTGATCGTCCTCACCTCATTAGTGCTGATGCCGGCGTCGGCGTTTGCGCAAGCATCGATCGTGGGCACCGTGAAAGATGCGTCCGGCGCGGTCTTGCCGGGCGTCACCGTCGAAGCGTCAAGCCCCGCCCTCATCGAGAAGACCCGCTCAGTGATCTCGAGCGGCACCGGTCAGTTCGCGATCGAAGATCTCAGACCAGGTACCTATACCGTCACGTTTACCTTGCCGGGATTCACCACCGTCAAGCGTGAAGGCATCGAGCTGACCGGGCGGTTCATCGCCACGGTGAACGCCGATCTGAAAGTCGGCGGCGTCCAGGAGACGATCACCGTCAGCGGCGAGGCGCCCATCGTCGACGTGACGAGCGCGCGAACCCAGCAGACGCTCAGCGGCCAGACGGTTGCCGAGATTCCGACCTCGCGACTGTACTCTGCGTACACGCAGGTCATTCCGTCGCTCAACGTGCAGGGCAACGACGTCGGCGGCTCTCAGGGCAACGTCTTCAGCGTGTTCCAGATCCACGGCGGGCGCAGGAACGAAGGACAAGTGCTCGTCGACGGAATGAGCGGCGGCTATCAGGGCATGGGTGTCTCGTCGTACGTCCCTGAAGTCGGCAACTCGCAGGAAGTCGTCTTCAACCTGAGCGGCGGACTCGGCGAAGCAACGACCGGTGGGCCGCAGATGAACATCATCGGGAAGCAGGGAGGGAACATTTTCTCCGGCAGTTTCTTCGTGAGTGGATCGGGAGACAACTTCGTGGGCAGCAATCTCTCGGCGGCTCAGGAGGCGCAGGGGCTGACGGTGCCGCTCGTGCCGCTCAAACTGTGGGACGTCAACCCATCGATCGGTGGGCCGATCGTTCGCGACAAGCTGTGGTTCTTCGGCACGTATCGCTATCAGATGAACCGGCAGAGCGTCGCCAGCATGTGGGTCAACAAGAACGCGGGCGATCCGACGAAGTGGACCTACGCCCCGGATCTGGCCAACCAGGCGATCGACGACGGCACGTGGAACAACGGGTCGGTGCGTCTGACCTGGCAGGCGTCGCCACGCAACAAGATCCAGGCGTGGAGCGACGTGCAGTACATCTGTCTCCACTGCATCGAGGGTGGTTCGAGCTCGGGCCTCACGTTCACCGGGCTGATCGCGTCACCGGAGGCGCTCCAGCGCAACGAGAACCATCCGAACATGATGACGCAGGTGACGTGGACCTCACCGCTCACCAATCGTCTGCTGCTCGAAGCCAACGCGCAGCTGGGTCCGTACTTCTGGTGGGGCAGCCGTCAGAAGAACCCCTTTGACAACACGTTCATTCCGGTCCAGGACGATGGCTGCGTCGCCGGCGATGATGCATGCTTTGCCCGCTCCGCCGCCCTCGGCTATTACATTCCGGGGATCAACTACCGGTCGGTCTTCTGGACGGGGCACAGCGGATTCACGAACGTCTACCAGGGCTCCTCGTCGTATGTGACCGGATCGCACTCGACGAAGTTCGGCCTCCGCTACATGAACAACGATGCGGTCTACCCGATCAACTACTACAACAATCAGCAGCTGAAGTACAACGTCAGGGCCGGCGTGCCGTACCAGCTCACAATGTACGCCGATCAGGCTGCGCAGCAGGAGCAGAGCCAGAACTTCTTCGTGGCGTACGCGCAGGATCGATGGACGTTGGGCCGGCTGTCACTGCAGGGCGGCCTGCGGTTCGAGCATTTGAGCGATCACTTCCCGCGTCAGCAGATCGGGCCGAACCTGTTCATGCCCACCGCGGCGGTGTTCCCCGAGCAGGATGGGCCGCTCAAGCAGAAGGACCTTCAGCCACGGTTCGGCGCTTCATATGACGTGTTCGGGAATGGAAGGACCGCGGTGAAGGCGTTCATCGGCCGCTACGTCACGACCACGAACACCGTCAACGAGTGGTTGTTCTACAGCCCGGCGGGGAGCGGACACTTCATTTCCCAGACCACGCGGCCGTGGACCGACCTCAACGCCGACTTCGTGGCGGACTGCAGTCTGCTCGATCCTGTCGCAAACGGCGAGTGCGGTCCGATGGCGAATCCGCAGTTCGGCAAGTCGGTCAACAACCTGACGGTCGATCCGGCAACCACGAGCGGCTGGAACACGCGCGAATACAGCTGGGATACGACGGTCGGCATCAACCAGCAGATCGCGCCAAGGGTCTCGCTCGAAGTCAACTACGTTTACCGCACGTGGGGCAACCTGCAGTCCACGGTCAATCGCGCGTTGACGCCTGCTGACTTCGATACGTTCTTCTACACCGTCCCACAGGACCCGAGGCTGCCGGGCGGCGGGGGCTACACGCTGACGTTCAAGGACGTCAAGCCGGAGAAGTTCGGCATCTACGACAACTTCCAGACGTTCTCGAACGATGTCGGCGGGGCGTTCAATCACTTCAACGGCGTCGACGTCACCGTGAATGCACGCCTCAAGAACATCACAATCCAGGGGGGCACCAGCAGCGGCAACGTTGTCGAGGACGAGTGCGGCGCGGCGGCGCAGCATCCCGACATCTACATCTCGGGTCTCGGCTGGGGCGGATCGCTGAACTTCTTCACGCCGTTCATCCCCTCGATCGGGCAGTGGCCGATCGAATTCTGCCATCGCGAATCGGGATGGCTGACCAACATCAAGGGCCTGGCCTCGTATACGGTGCCGAAGATCGACGTGCTGCTCAGCACGGCGTTCCACAGCGTCCCGTTTCCTGGGAACAACTTCCCGTCAGTCGCAAGCCAGAGCCTCGGCGGGCAGGCCATCGTGGCACCGCAGTTCCAGACGACGCTCGGGCGTCCGCTCTCGAGCGGCAACGTGATCGAGTTCTTCAACATCGTCAAGCCTGGCGATTCGAACTACGACCGCCTGAGTCAGGTCGATCTCCGCGTCGGCAAGAATCTCAGGTACGGCCGGACCAAAACGCTGATCTCGCTCGACGTGTTCAACCTGTTCAACTCGAACACGCCAGATGTGTTCCAGCAGAACTACTCGCCGCCGTCGACGCTGCCCCGGTCGACGTATCTCGATCCGTTGTCGATTACGGTTCCGCGGCTGTTCAAGATCAGCGCGCAGTTCGATTTTTAGAGGGAACGGGGGCGACGGAGGGAACGGGGTTAGTCAACACGGAGGAAACGGGTGTGAATATCCCGTTCGACGGAGTCGTCATGAGCGCAGCTCACCTCGCACAATGGAAATTGGGGAGCCACTTCCCCGCGTTGTTGCCGTAAGGACACGGGGATTGTGGACGGAACGGAGAATGTTCACACGGAGGTAACGGAGCAAACGGAGTATGAACTGTTCTTCTCCGTTTCCCCCGTTGCCTCCGTGTTGATGCGTTCTTCGTTTCCTCCGCAGTCTCTGTTTCCGGCGTCAGCCCGGGAAGCAGATTTTCTGAGCGAGGCAACGGGGTCAACGACGGGATTGAATTCACGTCTTCCCGTTTTCCCCGTTCACCCGTCTCCCCCGTGTGAATATCCCGTTCGCCACGCCTGAATTCTCCGTTTCTCTCCGTGTCCTTCATGACACTCGGTTCTGCGCACGCCCCCAATACCGCCTGCACTGATATCACACATCTTTTCGCGTGCCGAACGCCTGTTGCAAAGCTCAGGCGATCCTAGTACATCGGTCTGCATTCCCGATCGTGTTGGGGAAGTCGTACCGCGGGTCACTTCATCCCACACGGTTTCTCGCGTCTACGCGAACACTCGGTGGACCGAGGAGTCGAATGGACATTTACGACTCGTCGCAATATCTCGTACGGCCGTTTAATCACCAGGCTCACGCGACAACCCAGGGTTGCATGCCGGCGGGGCGACCCACTCACAGAGGCCGGACGTCTCCCGGCGGAGGACTGCTATGCAGCGATTGTTGAAAGCGATCGTCGTACTCGGGTCCCTGATGCTGATGCCCGCAGCCGTGTTCGCGCAAGCGTCGATCGTGGGGACCGTGAAGGATGCGTCCGGTGCGGTCCTGCCGGGCGTGACCGTCGAAGCGTCGAGCCCGGCGCTCATCGAGAAGACGCGCTCGGTCACGTCGAACGGCGTCGGCCAGTACTCGATTGAGGATCTGCGCCCGGGCACGTATACGGTCACCTTCTCGCTGTCCGGATTCACCACCATCAAGCGCGAAGGGATCCAGCTGGCTGGTGCGTTCATTGCCACCGTCAACGCCGATCTGAAAGTCGGAGGCGTCGCAGAAACGATTACGGTGAGCGGCGAAGCGCCGGTCGTCGATGTGACCAGCGCGCGCAACCAGCAGGTGATCAGCGGCCAGACGGTCGGTGAGATCCCCTCATCGCGGAACTACTCGGCGTTCACGCATCTCATCCCCGCGATCAATGTTCAGCAGAACGATTTCGAGGGTTCCAACCCCGCGCTCTACAGCGTCTTTCAGATCCACGGCGGCCGACGAAACGAAGGACAGGTCCTCGTCGACGGCATGAACGGCGGCTATCAGGGCATGGGCGTCTCGGGCTACGTGCCCGAGGTCGGCAACTCGCAGGAAGTCGTTTTCAGCCTGAGCGGCGGGCTCGGCGAAGCGACCACCGGCGGCCCGCAGATGAACATCATCACCAAGACAGGCGGCAACAAGTTTGCCGGCGGATTTTTTATCAGCGGCACGGGCGACGCGTTGCAGGGTGACAACATCGCGGGCTCCGGACTGACGGCCACCAATTCGATCAAGAAGCTTTGGGAGATCAATCCCTCGTATGGCGGCCCGATCGTCCGCGATAAGCTGTGGTTCTTCGGTACGTTCCGCTATCAGCTCAGTCGGCAGAATGTGGCCAGCATGTGGGCCAACCTGAACGCCGGCGACCCGACGAAATGGACGTACGTCCCGGCGGACGGTAAAGACGGCCGGCCGCTCGATCAGGCGGTCACCGACGGCTATTGGAAACAAGGCAACGGGCGGGTGACATGGCAAGTCACACCGCGCAACAAGGTCGCTTTCTGGAACAGCGTTCAGTACTCCTGCATCGCCTGCGAAGGAGGCGGCGACGGCACCGGGCTCGGGTTTGGTGCGTCGGTGCGCGCGCCCGAAGCCTACACGACCAACGAAAACCACCCGAGCATGATGACGCAGGTGAGCTGGCAGTCGCCGGTCACGAATCGCTTGCTGCTCGAAGCCAACACGCAGTTGGGGGCGTATTTCTGGTGGGGCAGCCGGCAGAAGAACGCGTTCGATACGACGATGATTCCGGTGCTGGAGACCGCCGGCCCGATTCCGAACATCAACTATCGCGCTGAAAACTGGTCCGGCCACAAGGGCTATACGAACATCGTCCAGGGGTCTGCGTCGTACATCACCGGGTCGCACTCGGCGAAGGTCGGCTTCCGCCTTCATCAGAACATCGCGATGTACCCGATCAACTTCTATAACAATTCGCAGCTCAGTTACGTCTTCACGAATGGCCAGCCAAGCGGAGTCACGGTGTACGGCGACGCGAACTCCGCCCAGGAACAGCACCAGTTCATGTCTGGTCTGTACGCGCAGGATCGCTGGGCGCTCGGGCGACTGTCGTTGCAGGGTGGCCTCCGCTTCGAGCACCTCGGCGACTCCTTCGCCGAGCAACACATGGGGCCAAACCTGTTCATCCGCAACGCCATCGTGTTCCCGAAACAGGACGGGCCGCTCCAGCAGAAGGACCTGATGCCGCGGTTCGGCGCGTCGTACGACGTGCGCGGCAACGGAAAGACGGCCGTGAAGTTTTTCGCCGGCCGGTACGTGACGACCTTCAACACGGTTGACGAGTGGGCGAGCTACAGCCCCGCCGGGATTGGTCATTTCGTCAGCGTGGACCAGCAAAGACCATGGACCGACTCCAATAACGACAAGGTCGTCAACTGCGTCCTGACGGACCCGGCGGCGAATGGCGAGTGCGGTCCGGGGAATCCATCCTTCCTGAAGACCATCCCTCCGCTCACGACCGACCCGGAGCTGACAGGCGGCTGGAACTCGCGGGAGTACAGCTGGGACCTCAACGCCGGCGTGACGCAAGAGATCGCTCCGAGGGTCTCGGTCGAAGTGAACTACATCCGGCGTAGTTGGGGAAACCTGACGGCCATGGTCAACCGCGCGTGGACGCCGGCAGATTTCGATACGTTCACCTTCAACGTGCCTCAAGACCCCAAGCTGCCTGGTGGCGGGGGGTACGCGTTGACATTCCGCGACATCAAGCCCGGAGCCTATACACGAGCCGCCGACAACCTCCTGACGTTTGCCGATAATCTCGGCGGCGCCTACAACAAGTTCAATGGCCTCGATTTCACCGTCAACGCGCGTCTGCGCGACGTCACCGTCCAGGGCGGCACGAGCAGCGGGAACGTCGTCGAGGACTCGTGCGGCGTGGTTTCCGCGCACCCCGAGTACTACATCTTCGGACCGTGGGGCGGTACGGGCGGGTTCCTCGACACGTTCCTCGGCGGCATCGGGCAGTGGCCGCAGGAGTTCTGCCATCGCGAGTCGGGTTGGCAGACGAACCTGAAAGGCCTGGCGACCTACACCATTCCGAAGATCGATGTGCTGCTCAGCGGGACGTTCCGCAGCCTGCCGTATCCCGGGAACGAATTCCCCTCGGTGCAGAGCCAGAGCCTCGGGGCGCAGGTGCTCGCGCTCAACATCCCAGGCACCGTCAACACCACGTCCCTGAACCGGCCGTTTGGCAGCGGACAGGTCGTCGAGTTCCTGAACATCGTCGAGCCAGGTGCGATGTACGGCCGTCGTCTGAATTCCGTGGATCTTCGCTTTGGCAAGATCTTGAAGTACGGCAACACCAGGACGCAGCTGAACCTCGACATCTACAACCTGGCCAACTCGAACACCACCGAGGTCTACCAGCGGAACTACGGGACGACGTATCTCGATCCGCTGTCGATCATGTCTGCGAGGTTCTTCAAGATCAGCGCGCAGCTCGATTTCTAGAGGGAGCGGAGAAGGCGGAGGAAACGGGATCACACGGGGATAACGGGGGAAACGGAGGAAACGGGATTTCACACGGGGGGAACGGGGGTAACGGAGGAAACGGGATCAAAGACCAATTGGTGATCCCGTTATCCCCGTTGTCTCTGTATCCCCGTGTAATCCCGTTGCCCCCCTTAATCCCTGTTTCTCAGGCGCTGCCAACATCGACCACTATCGCCCTCAGAAGCGTCACGAATGCCTTAGGCGAAATCCCCACCAGAAATCTGCGGCGCCCTCCGTTCACGTACACCACATCGAGATCGAGAACGCTGCGTTCGACGTAAACGGGCAGACGCTTGCGCGTGCCGAATGGGGACGTGCCGCCAACCAGGTAGCCCGTGTGGCGCTCGGCGATCTCCGGCCGACAGGGCTCCACCGACTTCGCCCCGATCTGCCGTGCCAGCGATTTCGTGGAGACCTCGCGATCGCCGTGCATGAGCACGATGAGCGGCCGCTGCTGATCGTCTTCCATCGCCAGCGTCTTGACGACGGCGTGCTCGGGCACACCAAGCTCGCGCGATGACACTCGCGTCCCGCCGTGTTCCTCATACCGGTACGGATGCTCTGTGAACGCGATCTTGTGTCTACGAAGTTCGTGAATAGCGGGGGTGGTGTGCATCGTCTCTGATGCCATTGTGGCGCCCGTTCAACAGAGAGCGCAGAGACGACGATCAACGCAGAGATCGCCGAGGTGGGGAGACCGCGGAGTTTTGTTGACCGCTGACTCGCTGTGATGCGCGAGTGGGGGCGTCGGCCGTCGGCCGTCCCATCGCGCGCTTCGCGCGCGCCCCGCTCGCGCCGGAACCGGTCGCAACTGACGAGCCTCCGTCGACATCCGTGCCTCCGTGTCTCCGTGCGAGACCGTGCCTTCCCTGCTCCTCAGCAATCCCTGCGTTGATCGTCGTCTCCGCGCTCTCGGCTCCCTCCGCTCTCACCCATTTTCGCAACTTGACACGACTCCGTGACGAAGCATATACGTCAATCGCAATTATCGGAGGCAAGACTCGATCAGCGACGTGATGCACTGACCAGGAAGACTGACCAGGAAGATCGGTTCGGACGACCCAATACCGGACGGGGACGCGAAACGGAGGCACGATGTGAGGACCATCAGGATCGTACTCAGCGCGGCGGTGTTGCTTCATCTGACTACTACGGTCGCCCTCGCGCAGGCGACCATCGCAGGTATCGTCAAGGATTCATCTGGAGCAGTGCTGCCCGGCGTCACCGTCGAGGCCACCAGCCCCTCGCTCACGGAGAAGGTTCGAACCGTCCTCACCGACAGCACCGGACAATATCGGATCATCACGCTCCCTCCCGGCAGTTATACGGTCACGTTCTCGTTGACCGGGTTCTCAGCAGTCAAGCGCGACAACGTCACGGTGTCGGGTGGCGGCGTCATTCCGATCAATGCCGAGCTGCGGGTCGGGTCGCTGCAGGAAACGATCACCGTGTCGGGTGCGTCGCCGGTCGTCGACACGCAGACGACGCGCAAAGAGACTGTGGTCAATGCAGAAACGATCAACGCGTTGCCGATCACTCGCAACTACGGCGGCGTGCTCTATGCAACGCCTGGGCTTCAAGTCCAGCCCGGCGTCAACAACAACGCCTTGATGCCCGGCATGTCGTTGTTCTCGGCGCATGGCGGCATCAGCACCGAGGGACGTGTCTTTGTCGACGGCGTGTCGGTGAACGGGCCGTTCGGGCAGAACAGCGTCACGCAGTTCGCCTTCGACGTCTCCAACGCTCAGGAGATGCAGGTGCTCGTCGGCGGCGGTCTCGGTGAATCCGAGACCGGCGGACCGATCGCCAACATTATCCCGAGGTCTGGCGGCAATGCCTTCAACGGCAACTTCTTCATGAGCGGCACGTCGTCGAACCTCCAGGGGAACAACGTCACCGACACGCTGCGCGGCCAGGGCATCGCCAATCCACCTACCGTGCGGAAGAACTGGGACGGCAGCGCTGCGGTGGGGGACCGATTCAGCGCGATCGACTCTGGTTCTACACGAACTTCCGATCGGTCGGCATTGCTCAAGTGGTTGCCGGCGGCCTCGGACCCAATCGCAACCTGGGCGACAACTCGAAGTGGGCCTATGCTCCCGAGTCGAACATCGAGACCCGGTTCACCGAATCGAAGCTGGATTTCTCGGCGCGTCTGACGGGGCAGGTCTCGCCGCGCAATCGCGTGACGTTCTCGTATCAGCCTCAATACCGGTGCCTCGGTTCCACGCTGACAAGCAGCGCCGACGGCTGTCGCGTTCGCGGCAGCAACTGGATCGGTGCGCCGTTTGGCTCTGAGACCACTGCGCCGGAGGCGGGGCCGGGCTATATGAGCGGTCCGGTGAGCTTGACGCAGGCCACGTATACGTCGCCGGTCTCCAATCGACACCTCATCGATGCCGCGATCTCGCGGTTCTGGTACGGCATCATCGGCTCGGGCTACATGCCGCCTGATTCGCCGATGGGTCTCGTCGGCGTCACCGAGGCCTCCAACATCTACGGCCGTCCGAACATTTCGTACCGTGCCGGTTATGGATGGGGCGAGTACGACACCGTCTCGTGGAACTGGCGCGCGGCATGGTCGTACGTCACGGGTGGGCACAGCGCGAAGCTCGGCTATCAGGGCACCGAGATGAAATACGACTGGGTGAACTACACGAATCCCAGCCTGATGCGCTACTCGTTCAACGCTTCCAACGCTGCGAACCCCGCCACGGCGTCGTCGTGTGTCGTGCAGGATGGAATCAATCTGTGTCCGACCGCGGTGAACTACACCTTGTCGCAGCAGTGGGAGAACGCCAACCGTGCGGTGGCGCACTCCATCTACCTGCAGGACCAGTGGACGCGCGGCCGCATGACGCTGCAGGGTGCCATCCGCTACGACTACGTCTACAGCTGGGCGCCGGCCGAACACAACGGCACCGATCAGACCACGCGCTTCAATCTGAGTCCGGTGCGGTTCGATCGCACGGTGAGCGTGTCGGGCTATCACGACATCAGCCCGCGCTTCGGCGTCGCCTACGACCTGTTCGGCGATGGCAAGACGGCGTTGAAAGCGAGTGCTGGCCGCTATCTCTCGGCGGCAACCGCCGACGGCGTCTACTCGTCGCAGAGCCCGGGCCTCAACTTCGTACGGTCAGTCACGAATCGGGCGTGGACCGACTCGAATCACAACTTTCTTGTCGACTGCGATCTGTTGAGCCCTGCGGCGCAGAACACGTCGGCCACGGGCGGCGACACCTGCGGCGCGCTGACCGGCGCCAACTTGAACTTCGGCAACCTGAATCCCAACGTCGCGACGGTCGATTCGTCCATCCTGCATGGATTCGGCGTTCGTCCGTACAACTGGAGCTTCGGCGGGTCGGTGCAGCGCGAGCTGTATCCCGGCGTCTCGCTCGAAGTTGGATACAACCGCCGGACGTGGGGCAACTTCTTCGTGACCTACAACCAGCTGGTGGGCGCGAGCGATTACGACAGGTGGACGCTCACGGTGCCCGACAATCCAAACCTGCCGAACGCCGGCAGCCAGGCGACGTTCCTCGCGATCACGCCGGCCGCCTCTGCACGCGGCGTCCAGGACTTCATGACGAAAGAAACGAACGTCGCCGGAGAAGCGCGCACGGCGTACTGGCATGGTGTCGATGTCAACGCCAACGCACGGCTCAGAAACAATCTGACGTTGCAGGCCGGCACCTCGACCGGACGAGGCGTACGCAACACCTGCGCGTTGTGGGAGGCACGCCCGCAGTTCGTGGGCAGCAATCGCGTCGATAGCTGCGATGTCACCGAGCCGTGGCTCACGACGTTCCGGGGCCTGGCATCGTATCGTCTCCCGAAGGCCGACGTGCTCGTCAGCACCACGATTCGATCGGCGCTCACGACCGCGAGCGAGAATGCGAGCAATGGCTCGTCGCTGGCGGCCAACTACCAGTTGCCGAACACCGTGGTGCAGACGCTGCTCGGCCGGTTGCCGGCAGGCGCATCGGCGGCGCAGAACACCACAGTCAACCTGCTGGCGCCAAGCGAGCTCTATCCGCTCACGCGGCGAAACGAAGTCGACCTGCGCGTGGCCAAGATCCTTCGGTTCAGCGGGTCGCGCCTCGACGTCGGCTTCGACATCTACAATCTGTTCAACTCGAACGCGACGACGACCTATCTGCAGACGTACCTGTACACTAACGACGGCGCGACCTGGCTCGACCCGACGGCGATCCTCGGGCCGCG
>DATFRP010000321.1:0-14834 GCA_035263125.1 Vicinamibacterales bacterium | reverse complement strand
GCAGTGACGATCGTCTCCGACAGCTTCGCGTACTGCTGCACGAAGGATGGAACGAACTGATCGAACAGGCCGAGCATGTCGGAGCTGACCAGGATCTGTCCGTCGCAGTCGGGACCCGCGCCGATACCGATCGTCGGGATGTCGATGCTGCTCGTGACCATCCGCGCGAGCTCCGCGGGTATCGATTCCAGAACGACGCCGAACGCCCCTGCATCTCTCAGCGCCATCGCATCCTCGACGAGCCGATCGGCCGCGTCAGGACGCGTCGCGCTCTTGGCATATCCGCCGATCTGACGCACCGACTGCGGCTGCAGGCCGAGGTGGCCCATGACCGGGATGCCGACGTCGACGAATCGCTTCACCACGTCGAGCACCGGACGCCCGCCTTCGAGCTTGACCGCACCGGCGCCGCCTTCCTGCAGCAGGCGGCCGGCGTTGCGTACGGCATCCGGCACGCTCACCTGATACGACAGGAACGGCATATCGACGACGACGAGCGCGCGCTCGACACCGCGAACCACCGCGCGTGTGTGGTGCAGCATGTCATCGAGCGTCACCGAAACCGTGTCCGCGTACCCGAGCACGACCATCCCCACCGAGTCGCCGACGAGGATGACGTCGACGCCCGCGCGGTCGAGCAGGCGTGCCATCGTCGCGTCGTAGGCGGTGAGCGCGGCGATCTTCTCGCCGCGCGCTTTCTTCTGTTTGAGGTCGGGAACTCGAATGGGGTGGACGTTCATAGCGGCTCCCGGGCCGGGATCAGCGAATGGCCGCGAAGGTCTTCGTCAACCAGGCGCTCACGGCTGTTGACACATCCTTGCTGACATTGCGATCGGCGAGCGCCGGATACTCGCTGACGTCGCCTGTCGTCGCCGGAATGAGGAGGTGGTTCACGTTGCGCACGATCACGACCTCGACCGACTTCGAGTCGCTCTGCTTGCGCGCAAGGTCCGCCAGCCGATCCGCGTGCGTCACCGGGATCTGCTTGTCGAGTCCCCCGTGCACGATGAGCAGTGGCTGCCGAAGATCCTTGATGACCTTGGACGGGTCGTACGCCAGGAAGCTCTGAAACCACGGCGTATCCGCTTCATGCCGCGCGTTGGCCGGGATGCCGTCCCATCCGGCGCCGGTCAGGACGGCCGACTGAATCTGTTTCTGCAGAGCGATCTTCTGTGCGCGCTCCTCCGGCTTCAACGACAGCTGACTGAGCGCGTACTGCTGCTGTTCGAGATTCAGCTCAGCCCCCGTCGACGAGGCACCATCGATGGTTGCGAGCGCGGCGACCCGTTTCTCCCGCGCAGCCGTCAGCAGTCCAATCCACGCGCCCTCGCTGTGGCCGACGATCGCAATGCGCTTCGGGTCCACGTCTTTGCGATCGAGCAGCCATCGCACCACCGCTCGCGCATCGTCGGCGTAGTCGCTGATCGTGGCAGATTCAGCGCGACCGCCGCTCTGGCCGTATCCACGCTTGTCGTAGCGCACCACGAGGAAGCCCGCGTCCGCGAGCGCACCCGCGAGCTGGCCCAATGTCGGAACACCGAAGGCGAACCCATCGCGATCGCCAACTCCCGAACCTGCGAGCAGGATGACCGCCGGAAGACGTCCCGCACTTGCCCCACCAGCCCCACCTGCCTGACCAGCCCCACCTGCCCCGCTCGCCCCACCAGTCCCTTTCGGCCTCGTGATCGTGGCTCCGAGATTGAAACCAACCGTGGGGATGATCACAGCTTCATCGCCGGGATTCGAGTAAACCTGCGTGCGCGAAGTCGGTGACGCCACATCCTCTCGAACGAAATCGAGTCCCTGTGAGGGAATGACGACACGCACGAGCGATCCATCTTCAGCCGCGGTCAGCGTCACGGCGAGATCGCCGGTTGGATTCCCGAAGATCAGATCGTAGCGGCGCACGTTGAGGAAGGTCGTCGCCACTTGCATCCGTTCGCTCGTGGAGCCGGTCGTACGCACGCCGACCATGAGCTCGGGCAGGACGTATGCGCGCAACGCGACGGGACCGGTCGAGCCTGCCAGCCGTTGCGCCAGCGCCGCATATGCGCTGAAGACGCCGTTGGGCATCACGATCGCCTGAGGCGAGATCGACTGCGAAACCTTGAGCGGTTTGCCGCCCCGTGTGCCTTCAGTGACCGCCGTGTTGTCGGTGAACGACGTGCGAAGCGCGACGTCGGCGTTGTTCGCGCTTCCTTCAAGCGTGAAGAGTTCCGGCGAACCGTCGGGCCGATACTTGAACTCGGCTTTCTTGATGACAACGTTGAGCGGCGCCAGGAGACGGCCTTGCGAGGTGATCGTCAGGCCACCGGAATTCTTTTCGACCGACACTTCCTCCCGCCCGATTGGCGTGCCGCGGAGGAACACGGCGTATCCGGTGGGCTTGGAAGGAGAGGCCTGTTGAGCCACTGCTGGCGCGGCCAGGCACAGGAGGAGCACCCAAGTAGAATGAAAAAAGCGCATTCCAATTGATCGTATCAGGTCCACCATCCAATGACGCTTCAGGACCACGACACACTTATTCGCACTGGTGCCGCCATTGGCGCCATCGCTCCACGGCGTCAAATCGCCGTGGCTGGGAAGGACCGTGCGTCGTATCTCCACGGGTTGCTGACCAACGACGTCCAGGTGCTGACGCCCGGCAGCGGGTGCTATGCGGCGTGGCTCACGCCCCAGGGGCGCATGCTGACCGACATGTACGTGCTGCAGTCCGACGAGATGATCCTGCTCGATGTGCCGGCCGAGACGGTGGACGCGACGGTCGCACGCCTCGACCAGTTCATCTTCACCGAGGACGTCCGCGTTGAGTCGCTGGCCGAGACCCTCTCCGCCGTCTGGGTACATGGGCCCCGCGCGGCGGAAGTCGTTGGGAAGGCGAGTGGGGCGGGTGAGGCTGGTGTGGGGGTGGATAGGGCTGGTGGGGCGGGTGGGGTGGATGGGGCTGGTGGGGCTGGTGGGGTTGATGGGGCGGGTGCGGTTGGGGATCTCGCTGGCTGGTCGCAGTACCAGCATGCGCGGTTCATGTTTGGTGATGCACCAATCTCCATCGTTCGCATCGATCAAATCGGCGTGCCTGGTTATTGCCTGTATCTCGCCCGCGAGCATGAAGCGGCGCTGCTTGCCGCGCTCGAGGCGGCTGGAGCTGTTGTCGTACTCCCCGCAGCCGTCGAGGCGGCGCGCGTCGAGGCGGGGTATCCGGTGTTCGGCATCGACATGACCGACGACACGATCCCGCTCGAGGCCGGTATCGAGGACCGCGCGATCTCGATGACCAAGGGGTGCTACGTCGGACAGGAAGTCATCGTCCGCGTGCTCCACCGAGGCCATGGACGCGTGGTCAGGAAACTCGTCGGCCTTCGACTCGAGCAGGCCGATGCCGTCCCGCTCCGCGGCGCGCGTCTGCTGGCGGGCGACCGCGAGATCGGATCGATCACGAGTGCGGCTCGCTCACCTCGGCTCGGAGTGATTGCGATGGGATATGTGCATCGGGATTTCGTCGGGGTGGGTACTCGCGCTGAAGTCGATACGCCGGCGGGGCGCTGTGCTGCAGTGATCACACGGGGATAACGGAGACAACGGGGGAAACAGGTAAACACGGAGGTAACGGGGGAAACGGAGGAAACCGGTAAACACGGAGATAACGGAGATAACGGGGGTAGCGGGGAACGACAGTCTGAAAGGTTCTAGTGTCGCGGATGAGGTGCTGACCTCATTGCGCGCGTTCGCGTATTGTCAGTTGAACGCTGACTGGCGCGCCTTCCCGCAGCGTTGCTCGCTTGGCGCTCGGCACGAGACTCGCGAGAAGCGCGGCCAAGTTGTTTTGAAAGTCTCCTTCTATTTCCGCCGTTGTGGTCGCCACCACCCAATAGTCTCCTGGTGGAATGCCGAGCACCTTGAAATGCCCATCCTGGTCGAGGCCGGCGTTCCCGATGAACGGTCCGTGCCATCGATTGGAGTCGGTCGGAAACACCAGGATCCCAACCGCTGAACGCTGCGCCGGCTGCACGTTCGTGACTTCGCCGACGATCGAGGCGCTCTTGTTCGACAGGACGATTTCGATATTCTCGAGAGGCGGTGCCCCTGGAACGAACCTGACCGGTGTTGTCGATGCGTCGATGCCATCGACTATCGCACTCTTGATCCACCAGCCCTCCGGCACTCCGGTCAGGGTCAACCGACGGAAACCCGCGAGACCGTCCATCTCAAACGTGTCATCGGTGTCGATCTGTGCTCTCGGCACAAAACCGAGGCTGGGAGCGTAGTCGCGATCCGTAGAAACAGCGAGGAGGCCAATCCCCGCTGGAATCGCCAACCCATTGCTGTCTTCGAGAGTGATGCGCCCTCGGATACTCATTCCGGGAAGAGTCCTCACAGCGATAGGACCGACAGTTGCCTCATTCACTGTGACGAACGCCATACCGAATTCTTCGAAGCTGCTGTCGATTGCATGAACGACGTACTCTCCTTGCGGTACGCCGGTGAATTCAAAGACGCCGTTTTTTACGGACGCTTTGCGAGCTGGCGGGGCAGGCACCCTTGATCGAGCGGTGACAGTCAACGTCACCTCTCCATGGAAGGCCTGGCCGTCAGAGGCAATCGCGTTACCGAATACTCGACTGAGTCGGCCGGGCACGAAGGGCAGACTTATTCCGAACAGGGTGGTTCCAAGGTCGACGCGAACCGGCACAGCATCCGCCAACGTATCGCTGCCCGGATAGAACACCTGGGGAGCACTCGGGCTCATTGAGCCACCACCAGCGGGATTGTCTGAGACTACAACGTAATACGAGCCCGGAGGGATGTTGAACAAACGGTATTGGCCACGATCATCAGTACGCTGTCCAGCGACCTTATTCGAGAGCGAGGCCACACCACCAAGATTCTGAAGCAACCGTACGGTAAGTCCTTCAAGAGGCTCTCCGAATCTGTCGACGACCGTGCCACTCACGATGCCCCCGCGTAAGAACGTGACGTCGATTCCCTGGAGGCGGTCACCCGCGTCAACATGGACAAGCTCTCCCCAGTCTGTCGATCGCCTCTGGCCGTACGACGTGTCGATGAATCCAGGTCTTGCCGCGGTTATTTTCCAGTCCCGAGCCGTGAGACCGCGAACCACATAGCGGCCGTCGATGTCGGACGAGGCGTAACGCCGCCTCTGTTGCCCATCGGTCCCATTTGGTGGGATCGGTAGCGCCTGAACAACGGCACCTGCTATGGGAAGCCCATCGGGGCTCAGAATACGACCCTGAATGCTTGCCGCACGTGTCGACACTCGGTCAGCGCCTGTTCCCTCAAAGGTCGTGAGACGCCGGGCATGTTCGGCGGCGCCGCCCACGAGATCGATTCGGAAGTCGTCGTATGAGATATCCATCCACCTCTGCTCACCTCGTCCAAGCTGCAGAGATCTCTCAACCACGCGATCAGTATCAGGCTTGCTCTCAGGTGGCCTCACCACCAAACGAAACACCGGAGCGAAGGTCGACATCGAGTCGATAGCGAGCCTGTAGCCGCCAGCTGAGAGACCACCGATGCGAAACTCACCAAGGTCGTTTGTTTCCGCACCCTCTACCGTGCCGTTGCCGGCGATAGGCGGATCTACCCGTTGAACCTGAACGCGCATTCCAGCTATCGGGGCGCCGATTTGATCGACTATTCGCCCTGAGATGGCCGCGCCCTGATCAAGTACGAGTCGGACGCCAGTCGATGCTCCCAATGGAAGTGCTGCAGTGGTTGGTGCGAATCCCGCCTTCGTCGCTGTCACCGTTCCCGACATGTTCGAAGGGGCGTCGAATTCGAATTGGCCGCTCTCGTCACTCAGCGCGGAAGTTGTGGAGCCATCCGCAAAGGAAACGACGATGCGGGCGCCTCGCACACGCGTCGAATCGGCGTCGTTCGCGACGACGATGCCGCGAATCACGCGAACGGATGAACCAGGTTCTTTCCTGACCTGACGGGATGAAATGGGTACGACTGACACCAGCAGGCAAAGAATCAGCGGCAGCAGCTTTGCGCCTTTGATGACATCCCGGGGCGGTGTCGATCCGTGCATGATTTCTCCAGGCACTGGGTTGTTGACTGGCTGTGATCGTATGCCCCGTTGCCTCACATTATCCCCGTGTCCGAGTATCCCCGTGTTATCCCGTTCCCCCCGGCCCGCTCTGAGCAAGCATCCTAATCAACTCCATGTCCGCGGGTGGGAACCCAAGCGTCGACAACTCCCCACGAGGCACCCACCGCATTTGTTGCCCGAGAAGCGGCTGCGGCGTCCCTCGCAATCGGCACTGATAGAAATACAAAGAGACCGAACGCTCGTCGTAGTCGTGCGTCGTGTGGAATCTGAGCTCCTGCACATCGACGTCGACGCCGAGCTCCTCGCGCAGCTCCCGCGTCAAGGCTTGCGCGTGCGTTTCCCCCTCATCGATCTTTCCGCCGGGAAACTCCCACAGTCCTTCGAGGTGCACGCCCTTCTGCCTCCGTGTCAGCAGAAACGCATCGTCCTGTTCGATGATCGCCGCGACGACGAGGATCACGTGGTGACTGGAGCCTTGAGTTTCTTCACCGACTTGCATTGAGGAGTCATGGGACAGCGATCGCACTTCGGTTGTCGCGCGGTGCAGACCGTGGCACCAAAGTCCATCAGCGCCTGATTGAAATCGAAGACGTGCTTGTAGGGGACGAGCACCTCCGAGACGTTCCAGAGATGCTTGCGCATCGCGTGCGACTTGATGTCGCCGCGGGCAACGAAAACGCGATGGAGCACGCGCGCGACGTTGGTGTCGAGGATCGCGGCACGTTGACCGAATGCGAAACTGCGGATCGCGCCCGCAGTGTAGGCACCGATACCCTTGAACGAGAGCAGCGTCTCTTCGTCGGAGGGCAGCCTGCCGCCGAATCGTGCGACTGACTCACGCGCAATCGACTGCAGGCGACGAGGGCGGATGTTGTAGCCGAGCGGCCGCCACGTGTCGCTGACCTCGCCGTCGTCGGCAGACGCGAGCGCCTCCAGTGAAGGGTACTTGTCGAGCCATTCGTGGTACTTCGGCAGCACGCGATCGACCTGCGTCTGCTGCAGCATGATCTCCGAGACGAGGATGTGGTACGGGTCGTCGGTGCGACGCCATGGAAGGTCACGCCCATTCCTTTGATACCAGGCAAGGAGCGCACGACGAAAGCGCTGCCTCTCGGCTGGCTTCGGGAGGAGGGCCGTGGAGGCCGATCGGCGCGTCATCGAGCCGCGCGCGCCAGCGCCATCGTCGCCCAGTGTGTCGCGGCCGTGGAGATGAATTGATCGCTCCCGTACGGGAAGCCGCTGTCGAAATAGGGCTGTATGGGAAGCGTGCGCGTTCTCACGTACCACGACCCGTCGCCGAGCTGAGAACCCTGAAGAAACGCGGCCCCGCGCCGATACGCCGTGGCGCTCGTCGCGACCCGACCCGACTCGCCGAGCGCGACCAGCGCCTGGCCGGTTGCGTAGGCATCGCTCGGCAGCGTGGGCAACTGCGACCACCCGCCGTCGGCACGCTGGTCGGCAAGGAGCTCGTTGACGACGCGGCTGATCGCGGCTTTGCTTCCGCGCGCCCACAGCAGACCGAGGATCTGGAACGCTCGATCTTCTGTCGTTTTCGGCTTCGCCGTTTCGAGCCAGCGGGCGGCACGTGTGATGGCGTTCTCGTATTCCACTCGCATCGAGGCGGGGGCGTATACCTGGAGCGCTCTGATGGCCGCGGACGTCGCCTCGATGTCGCTGGACTCGATCGGTGGACGCTGTGCTTGAATGCGCCAGTGCCCGTCTTGCTGCTGCAGGTTCTTCAGATATCGCGCCCACGCGTCGGTCGTTTCGTCGGCTGGGTGCCCATCAACGGCAAGGCCAAGGAGGATGTATCCCGCCGTGTCGAGCCCTCCTGGCAATCCGATTCCCTGCAGCGCGCGTTCACGATTGGCCGCGAGAATCCTGACGATCGAATCGCGTTGCGACGATGCGAGCGGCTCGTCGACCGCGATGCCGGCCTTCCGCGCAGCGGCTCGCGTGAGAGGGGCGAGCGAGTTGTTGTGGCACGAGACGCATCCGGCTTTTTCGATAAAAGCCACGTCTGCCCGGTCGAGCAGCGGGAGGCTTCGTTCGACGGCGGCCCGATGCGACGGCGCAGGGTGTGGACTCGGCGTACCACGATCGCCATTGCTTGCGCTCTGAGTGGCCCCGGCTTTGACCAACGCAGCAACCAGAGGTGTATCACCTTGTCGTCTGGCCAGGTCGAGCACCGTTCCGCCGAGGCGTGTCTTCGCGTTGATGTCCGCGCCGTGCGCGATCACGGCCGTGACGAGTTCGTCCGCGAACGTGTCCGGCGTCAGCGCCATCGCGGTCAATACGTCTGCCCCTGGCGTGGCCCCGCGTTCCAGAAGGCGCGTCACCGTTGCCATGTCGGCAACGGTCGCTGCCGATGGCAACGCATTGCTCAACTCGTTCTTGTCGGCCAGCCCCATCAGCGCGTCGACGCAAGGGCCGCACGCCGATCGAACCGCCTGCGCGATGGGTAACGGCTTTCTCTCCGCGCCTCGTGCGAGCAGCAGGGTGATGAGATCGGCATCGCCGGCGTTGGCCGCGATCGGCAGAGCGGTGGCACCGCGTGGCGCGCGCGCCGACGGGTTGGCGCCGTGATCCAGCAGCAGTTTCATGACCGGTGCGCCACCGGGGCGAGATGCGGCGATCAAGAGCGGTGTCTGACCGTCATCGGAGCGAGCATTGGAGTCAGCGCCGCGATCGAGGAGCAGCCGCGTCTTCGTCTCGTCGTCAACGGCAAACATCAACGCCGTGGCGTTCGCATCATTCCGTGCGTTCGGATCGGCTCCCAGGTTCAACAACTGCCGCACGACGCTCGCGCTTCCGTACAGCGTCGCGTACATCAGTGGAGTTGTCCCGCCGTTACCCTTCGACGTGGCGCTGTCGGGATGCTCGCGGAGCAGTCGAGCAACTTGCTGGCTGTCGCCTCGACGGATGGCCTGCGCCAGATCGACGGCTCCCGGATTCGGCGTCGACGCGGGCGTTTCACCAGCGAGGACATCGGGCCAGTCGGCGCCCTCGTCTATCCATCGCTTGATCAGTTCGACCTGCTCGGTACTGAGAGGACCGTCGGGCGGCATCTGCAGGCCGGCCTTGCCGACGACTTTGAGATACAACGGGCTCGCACCGCTGCTGCCCGGCACGATGCTGGCTCTGTTCGCGCCCACGCGATTCGGCATCGCCACGCGACGCTGATCCAGACGCAGACCCTGCATCTGTTGGGTGGGGCCGTGGCACGCGTAGCACCGTTCGCGGAGGATCGGCTGGATGTCGCGGCCGAACTGAACCGGCGGAGACGATTGTGCGACGACCGGCGTCGTCCAGAGCGGCAACGCCCAGGCCAGGATGACGATCGGTCGCGCGATCATCCGAGCATTCTACGCAAGTCGACGACCGGGCGTCGCGGCTGGAGCGCGACGGTGCCACGCGAGGGAGGTTCTACAATCTACCCGTGAAGATTTACACGAAGACCGGTGACTCAGGCGACACGTCACTCTTCGACAAGACGCGCGTCTCGAAGGCCGATGCGCGAGTGGAGGCCTACGGAGAGGTCGATGAACTGAATGCCTGTCTTGGCGCCGCACGCGCGGCGAGGCTCGATGCGGACCTCACCGGGGTGCTCGAACAGATTCAAACCGAGCTCTTCGCGATCGGCGCGCGTCTCGCCGATCCCTCGTCGCGGATCGCGCCACGGGTCGAGAAGGCGAAGGTGACTGACGCCGAGGTCACACAACTGGAACTGCTGATCGACCGGCTCGAGGAAAGCCTGCCTCCGTTGCGCAAGTTCATTCTGCCCGGAGGATCGACGGCGGGTGCGCTGCTCCATCTCGCGCGGACGGTCTGCCGTCGCGCCGAGCGCCGGGTCGTCAGTCTCGGCCCCGGTGCGGTCGATTCGGTGATCATCGTCTACTTGAATCGACTGTCGGATTTGTTGTTCGTGATGGCGCGGGTCGCCAACCATCGCGCGGGAACCGTCGAGGTGGAATGGTAGAACTGCGTGATGCGTACGCGGCGTGCCTGAACGATGCGCGACGTCACTACGAGAATTTCCCGGTGGCGTCAGTGCTCGTGCCGAAGGCGCAGCGTCCGCACGTTGCGGCAGTGTACGCGTTTGCGCGCGCCGCGGACGACTTTGCCGACGAGGGCGAACGCACCGCGGCCGAGCGCCATCGTCTGCTCGACCTCTGGCTGTGCCGCGTGCACGACGCGACGTCGACGGGCCGATCCGTTCGCCCTGTGGAATCCGGGGAGCCCGCGCACACGCAGGCGATCTTTGCCGCGCTGGGCGCAACGATTCGGGCGAAGGCGCTGCCGCTGTCCCTCTTCGAGGATCTCCTGAGCGCATTCCGTCAGGACGTCACCGTGTCCCGCTATGCCACGTGGACCGATCTGCTCGACTATTGCAGACGGTCGGCGAATCCGGTCGGTCGTCTCGTGCTTCGTATCGCGGACTATCGTGACGACGAACTCGACCGGTGGTCGGACTGCATCTGCACGGCGCTGCAGCTCACGAATTTCTGGCAGGATGTCAGCCGCGACTACGATCGTGGACGGGTCTACATGCCTGAAGAGGAACTGCGCGCATTCTGCGCTTCAGCCGACGTCGTCGGGAGCGGACGGATCGACGAGCCGTGGGCGCTCGCCCTGGCGTCGGCGTCACGGCGCACGCGCGACCTTTTCGATGCCGGGCGTCCACTGTGCGATGCCGTCGACGGTCGATTGAAGTACGAGCTTCGAGCCACGTGGCTGGGCGGCATGCGTGTGCTGGCCCGGCTCGAACGTGCTCGTTTCGACGTCGTTCGACAGCGGCCGAGCCTGGGCGCCGGTGATGGACCATGGCTCGTTTGGCGGATGATGACGTGGCCCCTCGCCTCGCGTGGGTCTGACGCCCTCGCTCGGGGGCCGTCGATCAGGCCATGAGTCGCGACACCAGCTTCTACTACTCGTTCCTGGTCCTGCCGGCGAACAAGCGTCAGGCCATCATCGCGGTCTGGGACTTCTGCCGGGCCGTCGATGATGCCGTCGATGAAGTGATTCCAGAGCACCAGTGGGCGGGCGGATTGACCGCGGATGCGCGCGCGCGAGCCGCGCTGCAGATCGCAGGATGGCGTTCGGAGCTCGACGCGATCTACAGCGGCACTCCGATGATGCCGGAGAGCGTGGCGCTTCAACCGCACGTGCGTGAGTTCAATCTGCCGCGCGTGCATTTCGAGGAGCTCATCGAAGGCATCGAGATGGATCTCGCCTGCGCGCGCTACGACACGTTCGACGCGTTGTCGGAGTACTGTCGCCGGGTGGCGTCGGCCGTTGGACTCATCTGCCTCGAGATCTTCGGCTACCAGGACGCAGGCGCCCGCGCGTACGCCAGAAGCCTGGGGATGGCGCTGCAGCTCACGAACATCATCCGCGATGTCGCCGCCGATCTGCGACGGGGACGCATCTACTTCCCGACGGAGGATCTCGTACGGTTCGGTGTGACCGAAGCCGACCTGAGTCGCACGGCGAGGACCGCCCTCGTGAACGAGAAGGTGGCGGCGCTGCTCCGCTTCGAGTGCAATCGTGCACGCGAGTTCTATCACCGAGCCGCGTCGGAGCTGCCGCAGGTCGATGCGCAGAGTCTCGTCGCTGCAGAGATCATGGGCGGCATCTACTACGGCATCCTGCAGCGGATCGAGCGTAAGCGTTACGATGTGTTCAGCGCGCGGATTCGCGTGCCCCGGCCACAGCGAGCCGTGATCGCCCTCCACATCTGGATACGTGCGCTGCTCGGCCTGAAGCCCCTGACGATTCAGTAAGGGGGTCGGGAGTCATTTTCGATACTGACGCCTGCCGAAAATGACTCCCGACCCCATCGTCATCGTCATCGGCGGCGGCTTCGCCGGCCTGAGCGCCGCCACCGCCCTCGCCGAGCGTGGCGTGCGAGTGCTCGTGCTCGAAGCGAGGCCGTCGCTCGGCGGCCGCGCGACAGCGTTCACCGACCCGGCGACCGGAGAACGCGTCGACAACGGGCAGCATGTGCTCGTCGGCGCGTATCACGAGACGTTCGCGTTCCTGCAGCGACTCGGCACGGATCGTGACGTCTGTCTTCAGCCCGATCTTTCAATCGACGTCATCGATCGCTCCGGTCGCTGCTCGAGGCTCGCGTGCCCGCCGCTTCCCTCCCCTCTGCACCTGATTGCGGGCGTCATGCGATGGGATGCGATCGACTGGCGCGATCGCGTCGCGATTGCAGGCATGCGGCGAGCGATGAGTGGCGGACGCCGAGAGCCCTCCGACGAACGCAATCGCGTCGAGACCGTGCGTCAATGGCTCGTCCGTCATGGACAGACATCGCGGTTGATCGAGCTGCTGTGGGAGCCGCTTGCGGTGGCCGCGTTGAATCAATCGATCGACGAGGCCGCTGGCGCGGAGTTTGGCGGAGTCGTGACCCGGATGTTCACGCGCGACCGCCGCGACTGCGCGCTTGGACTCCCGCGCAAGGCGCTCGATGAGCTCTATGTGCATCCCGCGCGCCGCTATGTCGAAGAGGCAGGCGGCGAAGTCAGGGCCGGGGCACCAGCCAGGATCAAATGCGGTGCGCCTGCCCCGAGCGAGCCCAACGAGCGAGTCGAAGGGCGTCCGGTGGTGTACGTGCGCGACGAGGTGCTGCAGGCGCGCGCTGTCATCTGCGCGACGGCGTGGTACTCGCTGTCGTCGGTATTCCTCGATCGCCCTGCGCCGCTGGCGAACGTGCTCGACGCTGCCGACGCGACCCAGGCATCGCCGATCGTGACCGTCAATCTGTGGTTCGATCGTCCCGTGACCGAAGGCATGTTCGTCGGATTACCGGGCCGCGCCATGCAATGGGTCTTCGACAAGCGTGAGCTCTTCGGGGAGGCAAGCTCGCACCTGTCGCTGGTGTCGAGCGGCGCCGTGGCTCTCGTCGGCAGAGAGAATCAGGAGATCGTCGATCTCGCGCTGGGAGAACTCAGACAGGCGCTACCCGCCGCGCGCGACGCGGTCGTGCGCCGCGCGGTTGTCGTCCGTGAAAAGCGCGCGACGTTTTCAGTGGCACCTGGGCAGCCGCCCCGCCCGTCGACGCGCACCGCGGTGCCAGGCCTGTTTCTCGCCGGTGACTGGATCGATACGGGTCTGCCCGCTACGATCGAAAGCGCGGTTGTCAGCGGGCATGCGGCGGCTGCCGCGGCGTTGGATTTCTTGCGCGCGGGCTAACGTGTCCGCCGTAGCCTTGGCGGAGGCGGAAGCTCACGCTCTACGAGTCCGGCTGACGCCGGACACTACGTCCGTATGAACTCGATCGTCGTCCACTATCAAGAGCTCGCCCTCAAGGGAAAGAACCGTCCCTGGTTCCTCGGTCGCCTCGTGCGCAACTTGCGGCGCGCGCTCTCTGATCTCGACGTGCAGAGTGTGCGAGCGCTGATGGGACGAATCGAGGTGGTGCTCGGACCGTCAGCCGTTCGAGAGGAAGTCGGCGATCGCATCAGACGGACGTTCGGTATCGCGAACTTTTCTTACGCGAGGCGGACAGCGCTCGACATCGACGCGTTGACTGCCTCGATTCTCCAGGATCTTGGCGACCGCACCTGCGAGAGTTTCCGCATGTCGGTGCGTCGTGCCGACAAGCGTTTTCCGCTGACCTCTCCCCAGGTGGAACGCGAACTCGGTGGTCGGATCAAGCAGGCCAGGGGATGGCGCGTGAACCTGGACGAACCCGATCTCGACATCCACGTCGAGATGCTGACCGATCAAGCCTTCTACTTCTTTGGCAAGGAACGCGGACCAGGCGGGCTTCCGACAGGCACGGCAGGTCGCGTGGTCTGTCTGCTCTCGGGCGGTATCGACTCGCCGGTGGCTGCGCATCGGATCATGAAGCGCGGCTGCACCGTCACCTTCGTGCACTTCCACAGCTATCCGATCCTGTCGCGTGCATCGCAGGAAAAGGCCAGGGAGCTCGTGCAGCTGCTGACCAGATGGCAGCAGCGCTCGAAGCTCTACCTCGTGCCGTTCGGCGACGTGCAGCAGCAGGTGGTGCTCAGCGTCCCCGCGCCGATGCGGGTGGTCGTCTACCGGCGACTCATGCTTCGCATTGCTGAATCGATCGCGCGCCAACGCGGGGCGCTCGCCCTTGTCACTGGCGACTCGATCGGCCAGGTGGCATCGCAGACGCTCGAGAACCTCTCAGTGGTGGGCCAGGCCGCCACGCTGCCGATCTTTCGTCCGCTCATCGGCATGGACAAGAGCGAGATCACGGCCGAGGCAGGGCAGATCGGCAGTTATCCGATCTCGATCATTCCCGACCAGGATTGCTGCACGTTGTTCACCCCGCGCAATCCGCTCACGCGCGCGCGACTCGAGGATATTCTGGCAGCAGAGCAGATGTTGCCGATCGACGAACTCATCGCCCGCGCGTCAGGCGAATCGGTGCTGGAATGGTACGAATTCCCGGGCTCGCGCCGCGTCCGCGAGGCGGACGCAGTCTCGCCGTAGCGCGCGAATTTCGCGCACGAAGGCGGGAGAGGTAGGATCGAAGGTCTCGGTTCGTGCGCGACAAGCCGAAAAGCGAGGGCGACGTGGCAACTCTAGGAAGCGCAACCACCGGAATAGCTTCGATCCTCGGCGACGATGCCGGGCTGCTCGAGCACGAGTGCAAGACGATTCCCAGGTCGAGCCTGCTGCTGCCCGGGCCCGACTACGTCGACCGCGCCTACGGGCTCTCGGATCGTTCGCCGCGCGTGCTGGCCGCGCTGCAGGCTGTGCTCAACACCGGGAATCT
>DATFRP010000320.1:0-22638 GCA_035263125.1 Vicinamibacterales bacterium | reverse complement strand
CTATACGGAGCTCGCCAAGCTCGGCGCCGGTCTTCAGTACATCGATGTCGGCGGCGGTCTGGGCGTCGACTACGACGGTTCGCAGACGAACTTCGAGTCGAGCATGAACTACACGCTCGAGGAATACGCCAACGACGTCGTTTATCACATTCAGAGCGTGTGCGACGAAGCGGGCGTCCCGCACCCCACGATCATCTCGGAAAGCGGTCGCGCGGTGGTGGCCTATCACAGCGTCCTCGTGTTCAACGTGCTTGGCGTCTCCGGCTTCGGCGACGAGAAAGTGCCCTCCACGGCAAACCCGGAATGGGAGCAGCCGCTCGCCGATCTCATCGAGACCTACCACAACGTCACCGCCCGAAACGCGCTCGAGGCCTTTCACGACGCTCAGCAGGCGCTCGATATGGCTCTGAGCCTGTTCAACACCGGCTACCTTCCGCTCGATCAGCGCAGCATGGCGGAGAACCTGTTCTGGGCAATCTGCACCAAGCTCCAGCGCATAGTACCGACGATGGCCGAGGTCCCCGAGGATCTGCAGAACCTCGACGAGCAGCTCTCGGACACGTACTTCTGCAACTTCTCGCTGTTCCAATCGATCCCGGATAGCTGGGCGATCAAGCAGCTCTTCCCCGTCATGCCGATCCATCGGCTCAACGAGAAGCCGACGAGCCATGCCGTCCTTGGCGATATCACATGCGACTCCGACGGCAAGCTCGATCGATTCGTCGATCGACGCGACGTGAAGAAGACTCTGCCGCTTCATGCGGTCGCGGGCGATGACTATTACCTCGGCGTGTTCCTCGTCGGCGCCTACCAGGAGATCCTCGGCGACCTCCACAACCTCTTCGGCGACACGCACGCCGTACACGTCAGCCTGGACGAGAACGGCGCAGCGCGTCTCGATGCGCTGGTCAAGGGTGATACGGTCCGCGAGGTGCTCGACTACGTCGAGTTCGACGCCGAGATGCTGCTCGGCAAGCTCCGTACTGACGTCGAGACTGCAGTGCGTGAGGGACGCGTCGACTACGAGGGCGCGGGCCGCCTACTTCGCTTCTACGAGGACGGTCTCTACGGGTATACGTACCTCGAAGGTTAATGAGCGCCGGGCTTCGAGTCGAATCATTTCAACGAACCCGTCAAATCGAACGCCGCGACTCTGTTCTCAAACAGGAACGGCACGATCGCAGTGCGGCTCTTCGCGACGTATCCGAAGTCGGCGCCACCCGCTGAAAACTTCGCGAGCACCTGAACCTTCCCAGACGGCGGGACGCGCAGAAGGCGCGCGCCTACGACGTCGGTGACGAGCAATCCTCCGGTTCCATCGAGCTCGATGCCGTCGATGCCACCGACCGGCTCCACGGTGATGCGCGAACGCTGCTTGGTCTTGCGATCGAACGCGAACAGGTGGCCACTTGGCGCAGGACCACGGCCGCGCGCCTGCGGCGCCGCGGGCGGCGCATTGCCACGCGCAGCTGGCGGCTGGCCTGATGGAGGGCCGGCACCGCGTTGAGGTGCCGGACCGATGGTGCCGAGAATCAATCGATCGCCATCGACCAGCAATCCATTCGGCTGCTCGACGACATCGGATCCTTCGACGAAGATCGACGACTTGCCGTCCTTGACGGCGTAGATCCGCGACAGGTTCGAGTCCGACACGTAGACCGTCCCGTCGGACGCGGTGGCGAGATCGTTGAGGAACTGGGCGCCATCGACCTTGACGTGCGCGGTGATCTGCGCCTTCCCGATATCGATCGAGACGACTTCATCGATGTCGGCAACCCACAGTGTATTGCCCACACTGCGAATCCCCTTGGGCGCGTTGAGGCCGGTCACCCATTTCGCGCTCACCACCTTGCCGTCGGGCGCGAGCCTCGAGATGTAGCCGTTGCCATCCTTCTCGAGAATCTGTCCGTTGATCGATGAAACGAAGATCGAATTGGACCCCGCGTGGTAGTACGCGCTCTCCGGCGCAGCGAAGTCAGTGGTGATGTTCCAGACCGGGGTCAGTGTTGGTCCGTCGGTCGCAGGCGCCTGCGCGACGAGGTGCGAACCGAACAGAGCGAGGGCGACGATCCAGAGTTGACGGCGACGCATGAGGCTACGAGGCGCGCTTGCGCTGGTCGTAGAACTTGCGGCACGCGCGCTGGAAGCGTTCGTTGAGCGGACCGGCGACTTCGGGTGGAACCGGCCCGAGGCGCATCCACTGCGCCTGGGCGTTGCGGACTTCCTGTTCAAGGGCCCGCCACCGCGCCCCTTCGTTCTCCGCGCTTCGCGCGGCGCCGCCCGAGATCGTGTTGGCCGCCAGCCGCTCGCGCCACTGCTGCGCGAGCATCTCGGCTGGGGACAAACTTGCCTGACGTGCCGGCTGCGACGAGACCAGTTCCTCGACTCTCGCGAGCAGTTTTTCCATCCGCTTTCGCGTCGTCTCGGGATCGAGGTCGGTGCCGGCAAAGGCGGAGGGCCACGTCGACACCAGACGGCCGATCGCCTGGAAGTAGCGCGCGGCCATGTCCTGCTGGACAGTGCGAGGAAGTTCCGGCGCCTGCTGCCAGCGGGTGCGCGCCTGCTGCACGGTGGCATGGAGATGTTCCGGCGCTGGACCGACCTCCGCCCCCGCCGCCGGGACGAGCGCTTCGAGCTCGCGTATCACGACGTCGCGTACGGCGGCCTTCTCCTGGAGCTCCACCTGATCGCGATGCTTGTAGCGATCGAAGAAGCGGTCGCACGCGGTGCGGAACCGCTGCCACACGGCTTCCGATCGCGACTTGCGGACAGGCCCGATCGTCTTCCACGTGGCCTGCAGATGCTTGAGGCGCGCAGCAGCCTGATCCCATTCGTTTGATTCGGCGAGCTCCTCGGCCTCCGCGCACAGCGCTTCCTTGCGCGCAAGGTTGGCGGCCCAGTCCTCCTTGCGGCGCTTGAGATCCTCCTGCCGCCTGGTGAAGAACTTGTCGCACGCCTGACGGAATCGTTCCCAGATCGATTTCTCGTGGCCGCGCGGGACGGCGCCGATGGCCTTCCATTCGGCCTGAAGCCCCTGAATCGCAGTCGCGGTCTTGATCCAGTCGGTCGAATCGGCGAGCGCTTCGGCACGCTCGCAGAGCACATGCTTCTTCGCGAGGTTGCCGGCGCGCTCCTCGTTCTGCGCCGCGAAGTGCGCGGCCGTCCGCGCGTAGACCTCGTCCTGCGCGGTCTTGAAGCGGCGCCACATCGCCTCGCCCTGCACCCGCGGCGCGAGCGCCACCTGTTTCCATCGCCCCTGAAGCTCACGCATGCGCCGGCCGGCGATGTCGAGATTCTCTTCGGTCTTGAGCGCCTCCATCTCGCGGCAGATCTCTTCCTGCACCTGCAGGTTGGCCCATCGCTGCCACTCGTCGGCGTCGCGAAGCTCCTGCAGCCGCGGCGCAAGCTTGGCGCGCGCCTCCTCGAGCCGGGTATGAATCTCCTGTCGATCCTTCTTCGAGGGGAGCGGAGCGCGCCCCTCGATCGCCGCGCGGATCTCGCGCAGCGCGCGGTCGCCGGCCTTCAACGTCAACTGCTCGCTCCCCGCCAGCGCTTCGACCTGACGACACAACTGCTGAAGCCGGCGCAGGTGCTCCAGTTCCTGCTTCACGCGCGCCTGCTGATGCTCGAGCTCTTTCTGCTCGAGCGCCGCCACCGCATGCTCGAGCCGTTCGGCGGCAACTGCGTTGGCCGACCCGTGCTCGCGCAGCACGTCAGCATCGCGCCGCAAGCCGCGCCATCTGGCCACGACCTCGTCGACCGATTGATCGGAAGCGAGCAACTGCTCGAGCTCGGTCGCCAGCGTTTCGAGCCTCGCGGCCGCTGCGTCGGCCAGCAGCCGACGACGTTCGCGATCTTCGAATGCGCGTGAGGCATCCTGGAAGCGACGTGTGAGCGACGCCGCGTACTCAGAGGGCATCGGCGGCAGCCCATCCCAGCGCACGCGGAGTTCTGCGATACGGTCCGCGGCGTCGGGCCCGCTCAACTGCTCGATCTCGGTGACGATCGCGACCCGGTCGGCCTGTTCGCGCGCGATCGCGCGCTGACGTTCGTCCTCGGCGGCGCGCTCCTGCCGCCGCACCTCGATCGCCTCGCGCACCGCATCGCACGCCGAGTCGAACTGCTGCGAGAGTGCGGAATCGATCTCGACGTCAGCCTGCAACTCGGCCCACGCGAGGCGGACCTGCGCGAGCGCAGCCGACGCCTCATCCGGATCGGTCGTCGCGACGAGCGACTCGGCGCGACGGCAGAGATCGAGTGCCTTCTGCCGATCCTCGGCGCTCAATCGGACGATTGGCGCCTCCGCCGACGGCTGCGCGGCCTCCTCGATCTGCCGGAGCTTGGTGCGCGCACGACGCGCGGCGACCTTGTTCCGTCCGCGCTGAGCGATCGCCGACAACGCATCGGGGACCTCGATCCGTTCGAGCGCCGACACCGCGACGTCGGTGTGCTCCGACTTCAACGCCACGTTCAGAATCTCGTCGGCGTCCTGCAGGCGCGACAGCGCGTGCAACCGCGTCACGCCATCCGGTGCGTGCCGGCTCACCGAGCCCAGTGATTTGACATCGTCGATCAAATCGATCACCGCCGCGCGCACACCGGCACTGCCGTTCTCGCGCGCGACGACCACGACTTCCTTGTTCCGCCCGAGTGCCACCAGCTGCCGAACGGCGTCGGCCGCGCGAACCGCATCACTTGTTTCCGCGGCCATACCCGCGAGACCACGGACCGCTTCGGCGCGAACCTCTTCGTCGGGGTCGGTCTTGGCGATGTCGCCGAGCTCGGCGATGTCGTTCAGCCGCGTGACCGCGGCCCGCCGCACGCGCGCCTCAGCATCTTCACGCGCGAGTTGTCGCAGCGCATCGCCTTCCTCGGGTCCGAGTTCATACACAGCGGCGGCGCGAACGCCGGGGTCGGCATGTTTCCAGCGGGGCTGGGGACGGAGCTTCTCGAGAATTCCCATACGACGTGCCGCCGCTTCAAAAGCAGGCGAAGCTCTAAGTCTACAACGATGCTTCGACAACGACGCATCGACGATTCGTCATTTCGAGCATCGAAAACGAAGCGCGGAACACGTAAGAGATCGCGAGGGGCAGGAGCAGGGGGCAGGAAGGGGGCGGGTGGACGACGAGACAGGAGTCTAAAGGGAAAGGGGCAGGACTGATCCCGTGATCAGCCCTGCCCCTTTCCCCTATCCCGTATCCCCTATTCCCTGCCCGTTCTATCGACAGCCGAGTTACTTTACGAACAACATCTCGCGATACGTCGGCAGCGGCCAGATCTCGTGGGGCGTGAGCTCCTCGATCTGATCGCCGACTTCCCTCAGCTTTGCCATAGCCGGGACAATCTTGTCGCGCATGTATTTCGCGTGTTTCTCGGCCGAGCCACCGTTGTGGTCCAGCAGTCCCGCCAGCGTATCGGTCTGCACCTTGAACTTGTCGACGAGCTTCGTGTAGGTCCCGAGCAGCTTCTTACCCTGCGCGCTTTGCCCGCCGCCGGCCTTCACCGCAGCCACGCTCTGCCCGATCTGCTTCTGATATTCGAGCGCCGCCGGCAGGATGTAGCGGTTCGCCATCAGGACCATGAGCTGTCCCTCGACGTTGATCGTCTTGTTGTAGTTCTCCAGGAAGATCTCGTAACGGGCGTGGACCTCACGCTCGTTGAGAATCTTGAACCGATCGAGCAGCTTGACGGAATCGTTGGAGACGAGTTCCGGCAGGGCGTCGACCGTGTTCTTCAGGTTCAGGAGCTTGCGCTTGCCCGCCTCCTTCTCCCACTCCGGCGCGTAGTTGTTGCCGTTGAAGATGATGCGCTTGTGCTCCTTGATGATCCGCGTCAGGAGCTTGCCGACGGCTTTCTTGAGGTCTTCGCCGTTGGCGGTCGCGGCCTCCAGCTCGGTCGCGATCTCGTCGAGCGAATCGGCCATCGCCGCATTCAGCACCATGTTCGGGAACGCGATGCTCTGGCCCGCCGACACGGCGCGGAACTCGAACTTGTTGCCGGTGAAGGCAAACGGACTGGTGCGGTTGCGATCGCCGGCGTCGCGCGGCAGCTTCGGCAGCACGCTGACGCCGAGATCCTGCACGCCTCCCTGCTTGGTCGACTTGGCTCCGCCGTTCGTCTCAATCTGCTCGAAGATGTCGGTGAGCATCTCGCCGAGGAACACCGACAGAATGGCCGGCGGTGCTTCGTTCGCGCCAAGACGATGATCGTTGCCGGCGCTTGCGATGCTGGCGCGCAGCAGCCCCTGCCAACGGTCCACCCCGCGGAGCACGGCGCCGCAGAACACGAGGAACTGCATGTTGTCGTGGGGTGTGTCACCGGGGCTGAGGAGGTTGTTGCCGAATTCATCCGACAGCGACCAGTTGTTGTGCTTGCCCGATCCGTTCACGCCGGCGAACGGCTTCTCGTGCAGCAGCGCGGCCAGCCCGTACTTCGGCGCGATCTTCTTCAACATCTCCATCGTCATCATCTGGTGATCGACGGCGAGGTTGGCGTTCTCGAATACGGGAGCTATCTCGTACTGGCTCGGCGCCACTTCGTTATGACGCGTCTTCACCGGGACGCCGACTTTGTACAACTCCATCTCCACATCGGCCATGCAGGCGAGCACCCGCTCGGGGATGGCGCCGAAATACTGATCTTCCATCTCCTGACCCTTCGGCGGCTTCGCACCGAAGAGCGTGCGCCCCGCATTGATCAGATCGGGGCGGGCGAAATAGAAGTTGCGATCGATGAGGAAGTACTCCTGCTCCGGGCCACACGTCGCGTAGACGCGTTCCGCGGTCGATCCGAACAGTTTGAGCACGCGCACAGCCTGCTTCGACACCGCTTCCATCGAGCGCAGCAGCGGCGTCTTCTTGTCGAGCGCTTCACCGGTCCAACTCACGAACGCGGTCGGGATGACGAGCGTGACGCTGTTCCCGCCATTGAACAGCAGCCACGGCGGGCTCGTCGGGTCCCAGGCCGTGTAGCCGCGCGCTTCGAAGGTGGAGCGCATGCCGCCCGACGGGAAACTCGACGCATCGGGCTCGCCCTTGATCAGTTCCTTGCCACGGAACTCCGCGATCGCTGTCCCTTCCGCCGTCGGCGCGAGAAACGAGTCGTGCTTCTCCGCGGTGATGCCGGTCATCGGCTGGAACCAGTGGGTGTAGTGGGTCGCACCGTGTTCGAGGGCCCAGTCCTTGAGTGCGGCCGCGACCGCGTCGGCGGTCGCGATGTCGAGCGGTTCACCTCGCGTGATCGTCGCCCGCAGGTCGCGGTACGCCGTCTTCGACAATCGCTCCTGCTGCAGCTTGTCGTTGAACGCCAGGCTGCCGAAGACGTCGGTGGCTTTTACGGTTGGAGTAGAGGAGGCGCGGTCGGACAACGACCAGTCACGAATGCTTTTGGCGGCTTCGGCGAGTGCGGCAGATCCCATGTGAGGATGCGTCCTTTCTTGCGGACCGATGTTCGCGGCTAAATGTGTTGGGTGATGCCCGAATCATGGCTCGGGCGACTGGGACCGAGCGGAATAAAGCCAGATTATGTCGCCAAAACTGTCGATTCTGCAAGCCTGCACCCCGGACTCCGGCATCCGCAGTCCGAAATCTGCGAAGTGACGACAGAATCATGCCGGCTGTGCACGTTTCGACGTACACTACGGCGGTTCACACGCTCGAAACCGCGCAAACGCGTCTTCTCCCGTCGATCTCAGCAAGATCCGTTATGCTTCGACCCACGTTTTCCCCACAATTCCCTCCCCACGCGCCCGCCTCATAAGCGGCGGCGCCGCAGCTCACTGGAGGTGCCTCGATGACGCCCGACGACTTCTTCGCGCTCGCCAAGAAGCACGAGGCCGAGATGCTCGACCTGAAGTTCGTGGACATGCTTGGCAGTTGGCAGCACTGTTCCTTTCCTCTCGATCACATCAGCAAGGACACGTTCACCGAAGGCCTCGGGTTCGACGGCTCCTCCATCCGCGGATGGATGGGCATTCACGAGTCCGACATGCTCGCCATGCCCGACGCTGGTACGGCCTGTCTCGATCCCTTCTTCGCCAAGCCGACGATCAGCGTCATCGCGGACATCGTCGATCCGGTCACCGGGCAGGCGTTCACGCGCGACCCGCGGCACATCGCGAGCAAGGCCGAGCAGCATCTCAAAGAGTCAGGGATCGCCGATACCTGCTACATCGGACCGGAGCCGGAGTTCTTCATCTTCGACGAGGTCCGCTACGAGCAGAACCAGCATCGCGGCTACTACGAGATCGACTCCGTCGAAGGCGCGTGGAACACGGGGCGGCACGAGGAGCCGAACCTTGGCTACAAGCCCAGCTTCAAGGGCGGCTACTTCCCCGTCAGCCCGACCGACACCTACCACGATCTGCGCGGCGAGATGGTCTACGAGATGCGCAAGGTCGGCATCGTCGTCGAAGCGCACCATCACGAAGTGGCTACCGCAGGGCAGAGCGAGATCGACATGCAGTTTCAGCCGCTGCTGAAAATGGCCGATCAGTTCATGTGGTACAAGTACATCTGCAAGAACGTGGCGCGGCGCCATGGCAAAACCGTCACCTTCATGCCCAAGCCGATCTTCGAGGACAACGGCAGCGGCATGCACACGCACACGTCGTTGTGGAAGAGCGGCAAGCCGCTATTCGCCGGCAACGGATACGCCGGCCTCAGTGACCTTGGCCTCTGGGCCGCGGGTGGCCTCCTCACGCATGCGCCGGCGCTGCTCGCGTTTGCGGCGCCAACGACCAACTCCTATCGTCGTCTGGTTCCCGGGTTCGAAGCACCGGTGAACCTGGCGCTGTCTGCGCGCAACCGCTCGGCCTCGATTCGTATTCCGATGTACTCGAAGAGCCCGAAGGCCAAGCGGCTCGAGTTCCGATGCCCCGACCCGAGCTGCAACGGCTACCTCGCCTGGTCGGCGATGCTGATGGCGATGGTCGACGGCATTCAGAACAAGATCGATCCCGGCAAGCCGCTCGATCGCGATATCTACGAGATGACCCGTGAAGAGATGAAGGAGATGGGCATCCGCACGACGCCCGGGTCGCTCGAGGAAGCGATCAGCGCACTCGAGCACGATCGCGACTTTCTGACGAAAGGCGATGTCTTCACCAACGATCTGATCGACACGTGGATCGATTACAAACGCACCAAGGAGCTCGACCCGATTCGTCTCCGCCCGCATCCGCACGAGTTCTATCTCTATTACGACAACTAGCTGATTCGAACGTCTGGGTACGCCGGGCTTAAAGAACAAGCCCGGCCTACACCATCGCTTACCGCGTTCGGACGTGTAGGCCGGGCCTGTCTTGTAGGCCCGGCGTTCTCAATGCTTCGAATAAGCTGTACGTGTGACCGCAGATCTCTTGCGCGACCTCCTCGCGCAGCGCATCCTCATCCTCGATGGCGCGATGGGGACGATGGTCCAGCGGCACGAGCTCGATGAGGACGGATTCCGCGGCGAGCGATTCCGCAGCCATCCACGGCCGCTGAAGAATGACATCGACCTCCTCGTGCTCACCCGCCCCGACATCATCAGCGGCATACACCAGGCCTACCTCGAGGCAGGTGCCGACATCATCGAGACGAATACGTTCGCGAGCACGTCGATCGCGCAAGCGGACTACGGTCTCGAGTCGGCGGCGTACGAACTGAACGTGGCGGGCGCGCGACTGGCACGTGCGGCCGCGGACGAGTGGAGTCGGCGAACGCCGGGCCGGCCGCGATTCGTCGCCGGCGCAATCGGTCCCACCAATCGCACGTTGTCGATCTCGCCGGATGTCGGCAACCCGGCGTTCCGCGCATCGACGTTCGCCGCCGTGCGGACGGCGTACCGCGAACAGGTGCGTGGCCTCATCGACGGCGGCGCCGACCTGCTCCTGCTCGAGACGATCTTCGACACGCTCAACGCGAAGGCGGCGATTGCGGCGATCCTCGATGAGTTCGAGGCGCGAGGACGCGAGCTGCCGATCATGATCTCGGCGACGATCACCGACCGCAGCGGACGCACGCTATCGGGCCAGACGCTCGACGCCTTCTACGTCTCGGTTCGACACGCACGTCCGTTCAGCGTGGGGCTGAACTGCTCGTTCGGCGCGCGGGAGCTGCGCCCCTCGGTCGCCGAGCTCGCGCGCGTGGCCGGCGAATACATCACGTGCCACCCCAACGCGGGCCTCCCCAACGCCTTCGGCGGGTACGACGAGCACCCCGCACAGACCGCCGCGCTGCTGCGCGACTTCGCGGAGGCCGGCCTCCTGAACATCGTGGGCGGCTGCTGCGGAACCACGCCCGAGCACATCCGCGCGCTCGCGGACGCTGTCGCCGACGTCCGCCCGCGTACGCCTCCGACCCCTTCCGATCGCTTCTCGCAGTACGCCGGGTTGGAAACGCTGACGATCCGGCCCGACTCCAGCCTCATCATCATCGGCGAACGTACCAACGTCACCGGATCGAAACGCTTCGCCAGGTTCATCGCCGACGGCCGCTACGTCGACGCGGTCACGATCGCGCTCGAGCAGGTCCGAGGCGGAGCCAACATCCTCGACGTCAACATGGACGAGGGGATGCTCGATTCCGAGACGGCGATGACCACGTTCCTCAACGTCATCGCGACCGAGCCGGAGATCGCACGGCTGCCGATCATGATCGACAGCTCCAAGTGGTCCGTGCTCGAAGCCGGCCTGGCGTGCGTGCAGGGCAAGGCGATCGTCAACTCGATCAGCCTCAAGGAAGGGGAAGCCGAGTTCCTCGAGAAAGCGCGCATCATTCGCCGCCACGGAGCCGCGGTCGTCGTCATGGCATTCGACGAACGCGGCCAGGCCGATACCGCCGGACGAAAGATCGAAATCTGCGAACGCGCGTATCGGCTGCTCGTCGACAAGGCCGCCTTCGATCCGCTCGACATCATCTTCGACCCCAACATCCTCGCGGTCGGGACCGGCATCGAGGAGCACAACTTCTATGCGCTCGACTTCATCGACGCGACGCGGATCCTGAAGCGTACGTGCCCGGGGGCCAGCATCAGCGGCGGCGTGAGCAATCTCTCGTTCGCGTTTCGCGGGAGCGGGACCGTTCGCGAAGCAGTCCATTCGGCATTCCTGTTTCACGCCATCCAGGCGGGACTCGACATGGCGATCGTGAACGCCGGACAGCTGACGGTCTACGAGGAGATCCCGGCCGACCTCCTGACGCGCGTTGAAGACGTCATCTTCAACCGCAGGGCCGACGCGACCGAACGCCTGATCGAATTCGCGAACACGGTCAAGGGCGATGGAGCGGCGCGAGGCGCCGACCTCGCGTGGCGCGAGGCCAGCGTGAACGATCGCATCGCGCACGCGCTCGTGCACGGCGTCGTCGACCACCTCGATGCCGACGTCGACGAGGCACGCCGCGCCATGCCGCGCCCGCTCGACGTCATCGAAGGTCCCCTGATGAACGGCATGCGCATCGTGGGCGAACTGTTCGGTTCGGGAAAGATGTTCCTGCCACAGGTCGTCAAGAGCGCCCGCGCCATGAAGCGTGCGGTCGCGTCTCTCCTTCCCTATATGGAGGAGGAGACACACGACCGGTCAACGGGCAAAGGGCAAAGGTCAAAAGTGGTTCTGGCGACAGTCAAGGGGGACGTCCACGACATCGGGAAGAACATCGTTGGCGTCGTCCTCGGCTGCAACAACTACGAGGTGATCGATCTGGGCGTAATGGTGCCCGCCGATCGCATTCTCGATGCCGCCATCGACGAGGGCGCCGACCTCATCGGGCTGAGCGGCCTCATCACGCCGTCGCTCGACGAGATGGTCTTCGTCGCGCGCGAGATGCAGCGGCGTCAGATGTCGCTGCCGCTGCTGATTGGCGGCGCGACCACGAGCCGGACGCATACGGCGGTGAAGATCGCGCCCGAATACGGGCAGTCTGTGGTTCACGTCGTCGACGCGTCGCGCGCCGTCGAGGTCGTCACCCGCGTGCTGAGCCCGACCGACCGCGCCGCGTTCGACGCCAGCCTGCGCGCCGATCAGGAGAAGACCCGGGTGCAGCATGCCTCGCTGAAGCGGCGCCCGCTCGTGCCCTGGCCCGGGCCGCGGGAGCGACGCACTCGTCTCGACTTCGGCGTGGTACCCGCCGCCATTCCCGCGTTCACCGGCACGCGGCTGGTCGAGCCGCCGCTCGAGGAGATCGTGCCATTCATCGACTGGACGTTCTTCTTCACCGCCTGGGAGCTCAAGGGACGGTTTCCAGCGATCCTCGAGCACCCCAAGTACGGTTCGGCTGCGCGCGAGGTGTACGACAACGGACGCCGCCTGCTCGAACGGATCGTGAACGAAGCCCTTCTTCGAGTGTGCGGCGTGTACGGCTTCTGGCCCGCGGGGTCCGATGGTGATGACATCCTCGTCTTCTGGCCCGGAGACGGAGTGAGGGAGCTGGCTCGCTTCCCGATGCTTCGCCAGCAGGAGCAGCAGTCCGACGACCAGCCGTACTTGTCGCTGGCCGACTTCGTTGCGCCGCTCGGCGGCCCCACCCCAGACACGCTTGGCGCATTCGCCATCACCGCAGGTCTTGGTGCCGATTCGCTCGTGTCAGCGTTCGAAAAAGAGCTCGACGCCTACCACGCGATCATGGTCAAGGCGCTCGCCGATCGTCTGGCCGAAGCGAGCGCCGAGTGGCTGCATGCCAAGGCCCGCGACGACTGGGGCTACGGCGCCGGAGAGCGACTGTCGCCCGCGGATCTCATCGCCGAGCGCTACCGGGGGATTCGTCCCGCATTCGGTTACCCTGCCTGCCCGGATCACAGCGAGAAGGACCGGCTCTTTCGACTGCTGCAGGCCGATCGCGCCGGCCTGTCGCTGACCGACAGCTTTGCGATGGTGCCAGCGGCGTCGGTCAGCGGTCTCCTCTTCAGCCACCCGCAGGCCCGCTATTTCACGGTCGGTCGTCTCGGGCGCGACCAGATCGAAGACTACGCACAACGAAAAGGGGTCAGTGTGGCCGACGCGGAAAGGTGGCTCCGTCCGAACCTGGCCTATGATTGAGTCCGCCTTCGCCGCGTTGCGGCTACGGCGCGACAGGCTGTGACCATTGATGGAGTATCTGATCAAGCAGTACCCGCTCGAGACCGGCGCGCTCGAAATCCAATACATCGAGGAATACTTCGGAGAGTTCCCGCGGAAGAAGACGGCCCGGGAAATCGTGGCGCGTCTGTCCGATCGCGAATTCCTGATTCTGATGGCGGAAGCCCCGCTCCCCGACGATCCGGGAATGGTGGTGCCGGTGGCGTTCAAGATCGTCCACGAAATTCGCGCGCACGAGAGCGAGCCGAAGCTCGCCGACCTCGTCGCGCGGCTCCGGGACTGCGTGCGCTTCGAGGATCGCAAGGTGCTCTACAGCTGGATCGGAGGCACCCGTCGTGACTGGCGCGGTCAGGGGCACTTCCGCGCGCTCACCGAGGAGTCGGAGGCCTGGGCGCACGCGTGCGGCTTCCACGAGGTCGTCGTGAAGACCAAGAATCGCTTCTACGACATGCGGGGCACGCTCGATCAACTCGAGTTCAACGTGATCAAGTACGAAGTGCATCCGACCGACAATCGCGAGTCGAAAGTGTATCTGAGCAAGCCGCTGACGTCTGACGTGCTGCTCACGCACACCAGCACCCGCACAGTAGTCGTCGCCGAGTAGCAGGCGTTCGAACTAGTTCTGCGCCTTCCGGGCGCGCACGATCCCGTCGATGTAGTCCATCAGGCGTTTGAGCGCCCGCGACACCGCCATCCGCGCAGCGTCTGCGGACGGCATGCAGAAGCGATCGGCGATCTCGTCGTAGGTCCACTGGGCTTCGATCCGCGCGACGACGAGCTCGCGGTCGCGCGACGAGAGCTCGGCAAGGGCACGGTGATATCGATCGACGTGCTCGGCTTTCACCGTCTCCTCGTGCGGCGACGGGAGATCGGACCGGATCTCCTGTGGCAGCTGACCCGGCGCTGGATGTCGCCCAAGCCGGCGAACCTCGTCGCGAATCAGGTTGAGCACCGACTGCCGCAGGTACGCCTGCATCGCGCCCACGTGCCTCGGCTCGAACGCATCGAGGCGCCTGAGCACGTGGAGCACGCTCTCCTGAACGAGATCTCCGGTATCGAGCTTCCCTCGGGCAGAGGCCGGCAGCCTTCCGTGAGCCCACCGTCTCAGTGATGGGATACTGCGCTGCAGAAGCGCCTCGACGGCGGCGCGATCGCCGTCCTGCGCACGCACGACGAGCTCGATCGTGGGCTCGTCGCTCAGCAGCACACCACGCTCGTCGCGTCGGTCCACAGCCGGGTCCGGCTTCCGAGAAGAGCCTGGCATGGGGTGGGATTCTCGACCGCCATCATAGCGGGGAACCCTGAACGCCGTGTGACGGCCCGCTCAAAACTCCTAGAAATCGTGCAATTCCGTCTCCATCCGTATATCCTGCGGCCCGGGCGATGCAGGGAAAGAAAATCAGCCACTACCGGATCACCGGGAAGCTGGGCACCGGAGGGATGGGCGTGGTTTATGAAGCGGAGGACCTCCGCCTGCACCGCAAGGTGGCGCTCAAATTCCTGCCCGAGGAGCTCTCTGGAAACCCCGACGCCGTGCGCCGGTTCAGGCGCGAGGCGGAAACGATTGCGGCGTTGAGCCACGCGCACATCTGCGCCGTCTACGACATCGACGAACACGAAGGACGCGCCTTCATCGTGATGGAGTGCATCGAGGGCGTGAACCTGAAGACCTACATGGCCCGTCACATGCTGACGACGATGCAGGTCGTCGACATCGCGCTGCAGATCGCCGAGGCACTCGACGCCGCGCACGCCAAGAGCATCGTCCATCGCGACATCAAACCTGGCAACATCGTCGTCAGCGAGAACGGCGTCGTGAAGGTGCTCGACTTCGGGCTGGCCCGGAAGTTCAAGACCAGCGACACGTCCGAACTGGGACTCGAGGGTTCGACCATACCGGGCCGTCCGATGGGTACGGCCAACTACATGGCTCCCGAGCGGATCCTGCAGTTACCGCTCGATCTGCGGAGCGATCTGTTCTCTCTCGGCGTGGTGATGTACGAAATGGCGACGGGGAGGCTGCCGTTTGCCGGTGCCTCCCCGGGGGAAACCGTGGAGAACGTCCTCGATAAGGAGCCCATGGCGCTCACCAAGGTAGCGCCACAGCATCCGAAGGCGCTCGAAACGGTCGTGCACAAACTGCTTTGCAAGAAAGCGCGCGACCGTTTTCCATCCGCGTTGGACCTTGCCAAGGCCCTCGGCGCGGTCGCGTCGCACAACGACTCGATCTCGAAACGACTTCGCCGCCTGCTCGCGAGGCCTAGACCGCCGCGTTGAGATCCTCGCCCCACGTCACGACGACCTGCTTCCTGTCATTCTCCAGCGTCACCTCAACGATCACTTTCCCGTCCTTATCCTGTGTCACCGTCCCCTTCTTGCAGACCACGCGCATTTTCTTGCCGTACGACGTCTCAGGATCGTTGTCCTTTCCCTTGCCCTGATTCTTGTGAGGACCGCCCGGGTCTGGAACGTCCTCATGGGCGTCGTACCGCACCTGCCACCGCACGCTGCCGCCGCCGCCAAACTCGCCACTGCCCATTTCACACCTCCGTTACCCCAAGCGCTTAAGGGAGACACTTCCGGCCTCCTGCGTTCCTAACGACTAACGATGCGCGCGTGATTTCCGAACGGATGAATCTAGTCGAGGCTGGCTCGGATGTCAGATCGCCCCGCAAAACCGTCGCGGTACGCTTCGGGCAGTGAGCCACGGAGGCCATCGAGCAGTTTCCTCGCCTGCGCGCGCTCGTCGGCAGATGTCTCCTTCTGCCCCATGCCGGCGTTTGCCTCAGCGCGCCAATGGTGCATCAGCGCGACCAGCTCTGGACCAGAGGCGGAGGCGCGTCCGTTCGCAGTCTCATCGAGAGCACGCAGCATCCCGGCGTAGTCCTTGTCGCGCTGGAGGATTCTGGCCAATATGATTCGGCAACGCGCCTCCAGAGCGGCATGCTGGATCAGAACCGCTCGCCTCAAGCTCGATTCCACCGCAAATCGGGGATGTTTCGTGGAGCCTTTGAGCATCTCCAGCAGTCCAATCCATGCGCTCGACTCGACACTGGCCGGGTCGGCGAGGTCGCCGTCCGGCTGAGTAGACGCCTTGTCAAAATCGCTTCGGGCCTGGTCGAGCCGGCCCGTCTCGTACTCCAGTTCGCCGAGCGCTTCGTACAAGAGCGGTAGATATTCCGTCTGCTTCCGCTCGGCCGCGTTCTCCTCAGCGCGCTCGAGAAACATCCGGGCCTGTGCGAAATCGCCGAGACGGGAATACACGCGACCGATCCAGATCCGCGCATGCAGAGTGTGCTGGCCGGCATCGTCGCCGACCGTTTGCAGTTTTTTCAATGCACCGACATAGTCGCTCATGGCAAAGCGCGCCCGAGCGATGTCGATGTTCAAGGCAGCAATGTGGTCAGTCAGGTTGCGCTCTCGGGCGATGGCCAGGGCCTGATTGAGCTCCTGTTCCGATTCAACGTAACGACCACTGAGCCGGTAGTACGAGGCCAAGGCCTGCCGACTGAACACCTGCCAATTGCGATCACCGCTCTTCACGAACACCGCGAGCGCATTCTGAGCATCGCGAAAGGCTTCGGCAGGCTTCGGGCCGAAGTCGATTCCGAGCTGCGCCCGATTGACCAGGACCTGCGAGGCGCGGGCTCCGTCGCCGAGCGCCTGGTACGCGTCTGAGCTCTCGCGGTAGTAGTTCATCGCCTCGCGTCGATTCCCCAATCGAGCATTCGCCACTCCCAGATTCATGAGCACAAGGGGCTCGAGGGTCCGGTTCCGCGCCGATCTCGCGGCCGCGACCGCCTTTTCCCAAAGCACGACACTGCCGCTCAAGTCGCCTTGCTCAGCGAGTCCGAGCCCAGAGTAAAAGAGTGCCCTCGAGAGGTTGTACGTCGCCCCGATCTGCTCGAGGATGGTCCGCGCAGTGTCAGCATGCTGGCGCGCCTCCTGACGCTCGCTCGTTGTGCCGAACCTCAGCACATCGGTGAGGCAGAAATGCGCCTGCGCTTCTCCCCACCGGACGTGAGCCGCACCGAACTTCGTCAACGCGTCCTGGCCGTGTTTCCGCGCGTTCGCGCGGTCGTTCAAGCGGTTGTACAGCCGACACAGCTCGACATCGGCGCGCGCCAGCCGGGCATCCATGACAAGTGCCTGCTGGTATGTCACGACGGCCGCCTCGATCTCACCCCTGCGGTCCTGAAACGCGCCGAGCTCGATTCGCCACAACGGTTCGTCGGCGAACATCTTGGTGAGAGATCGGTAGCGCTCTTCCGCTGTCGCCCAGTCACTCCGAGTCTCCGTCACGACCGCGTTGACGAACGCCGCATCCGCCTCGGGCGAACCCGACGTCAGCAGGCGCTCAGCGCTTTCAGCCGCTTCGGAGGCGGCGTCGTCATGCCGAAGCATTCGCTCGGCGCGACTCAACCAGATCGCCACGAGCGCATTTCGCGAATCCAATGCTCTTGCCTGCGACAAGAAGCGCTGCGCCGCGTCGTACTCGAGCTGATCGAACGCACTGACACCTTGTTCAAACAGCCTGGCCGCGTCGAGCGATCGGAACCGTGACGATGCCGAGCGGGATGGATACGAGCGCCCTGGACCGTTGGTCTTGAAGTACTCCTGGACTCGAAGAGCGAGATCGGTCGCAAGCGTATAGGCCGTATCTCTGACCAGCGACGATGCAATGGGAGCCGTCTCGATCACAGCGGTGTTTGTGGCGGTGTCTGCGGCCTGGATCTCGGCTCGGCCGCGCCACGTGCCGCTCTGATACACGAGGGTTGGCACAATGAGAAAGCGCGCGCCGCTTTGCGTGCTCAGTACCTGCACCGCCTCCCGACTCGACATGTCGATCCCCTGGGCGGCGATCGCCCGGACAATAGGCTCGAGCCGACGGTATGGCATGACACGTATGTTTGGAGATTCGCTCACCTCCATGACGAGAGCCTGAGTCAGAGCCAGCCGATAGTCATCGAGCTCCGCGTACCCCGTCTGGTTCACAACCGGAACAATGATGGCCGACATGCGTTCGACCGGCCAGAGGTTCCACGCGAGAGCAGCTGCGCCGACGAGCACCGCGGCACCGATTCCCGCCCACAGCTTCCCACGATGAGGCCTCTCATCGTCGGCTTTCGGAACAGGCCGTACCACCGGCACCGGCTCGGTGACCGGCAACGTCAACCCGCGTACCTGCCGCAACGCTCTCGCGAGTTCCCGGCCGCTCTGATACCTGACGCTGGCCTCTTTGTGCAGCGCGCGAAACACGAGCTGCTCCACGTCTTCAGGCACCTCGGGTCGCTCCGCACGAATCGGCTCGGGCGCCTCGTTGCGGATGGCATAACCGATCGCCTCGGCATGCGACCCGCGAAACGGCGGGTGCCCGGCCAGCATCTCGTAGAGCACCGCACCGGCTGCCCACACGTCGCTGCGTGCGTCTGCCTCGAAACCACGGACTTGCTCGGGCGACATGTACGCAACAGTCCCGAATATCGTGTTCTCCGCAGTCAGCTTCACCGCATCCGCGAACGTCGCAAGCCCGAAGTCCAGGATGCGGACGCCATCCTCGGTGAGCATCAGATTGCCTGGCTTGATGTCGCGGTGCACAACGCCCTGCGCGTGGGCTTTGGCGAGACCATCGGCGAGCTGCGTGGAGATCTCGAGCGCCTCGTCGATGGGAAGCGGCCCCGACTCGAGCCGCTGCTTCAGCGTCTGACCCTCGTAATACGCCATCACGATGAACAGCTGCCCATCGTCGGCGGTCTCGATGTCGTGAATCGTGCAGATGCTCGGGTGGTTGGTGGCTGACGCCGCCTGTGCCTCGCGTAGAAAGCGCTGCTTCGCGCTCTCGTCGTGGCTCCACTGCGGAGGCAGGAACTTGAGGGCGACCGTGCGACCGAGCTTTCCGTCGCGTGCCGAATAGACGACGCCCATCCCTCCCCCGCCGATGCGGGCGAGGATCTCGTATTGGCCAATCGTGCGGCCAACCAACGGATCAGAATTCGGGGCGGTCACGGCTGGGGTCGCGCGCCGTTGCGTGCCACCATGATACGGCTACTGAGTGGTGAGGGTGTTCGGGCCGCGAAGAACGCGCAGATGCCATCTTCGTGGCTAGGAGCCCGTCTCGAGCACGATCTTCCCGATGTGCTCGCTCGATTCCATCAAGCGGTGCGCCGCCGCGGCTTCCTTCAACGGGAACGTTCGATAGACGATCGGTTTGACGACGCCATGTTCGAGGAGAGGCCAGACCTCCCATCGCAGCGCTGAGGCGATCGCGCCCTTCTCCTCGACCGGGCGCGGACGCAGCGTCGATCCCGTGATCGTCAGACGACGTCCGAGCACGCGACGCAAGTCGACGGCGGCCGATTCTCCACCCATCAACCCGATCTGAACGAGTCGTCCATCGGTGGCGAGCGCGGCGAGGTTTCGCGGCAGATAGTCGCCGCCAATGATATCGAGAATCAGATCGACACCCCGCCGTGAGGTCAGTTCGCGTATGACCTCGACAAAGTCGTGCGCGCGGTAGTTGATGGCCTTGGTGGCACCGATCGCCTCGCAGGCGTGGCACTTCTCGTCGGAGCCCGCCGTGACGAAGACGATCGATCCGCGCGCCTTCGCCAGCTGGATGGCCGTCGTGCCGATGCCGCTCGTACCGCCATGAAAGAGCGCGGTCTCACCTTCGCGCAGACGACCGCGCTCGAACACGTTTGTCCAGACCGTGAAGAAGGTTTCCGGAACCGCGGCCGCGGCGATGAAGTCGAGCGACGTCGGGATTGGCAGACATTGCGGAGCGGGCGCCACACACAACGTGGCGTAGCCGCCGCCCGACACCAGCGCACAGACGCGGTCGCCGACATGCCAATCCTTCACATCCTCGCCTAGCGCCGCGACCGTCCCCGACACTTCGAGGCCTGGAATGTCACTCGCACCCGGTGGCGGTGGATAGGAGCCCCGCCGCTGCATGACGTCGGGACGATTGACGCCGGCGGCGGCGACGCGAATGAGCACCTCACCCCGACGTGGCACCGGGTCGGCGCGCTCGACGGCTCGAAGCACGTCCGGGCCACCCGCTTCCGCGATGTCAATGCAGATCATCAGCTCAGACCAGATGGCAGGCGTGGCGACGACAGCAGCTCTTCGAACACCTGCCACCGACGCGCCCCGTTCGACGACGTTCCACCCTGCGCTTCGATATAGCGCCGGACCATATCCTTGCCGACGTTGTAGGTGATCACATAACTGCGGTACTGCTCGATGAAGCGCACACGCTGCCGGGCGCGAGCGGGCGAATACAACGCATATCGCTCGAGCCACCCGGCCGCGGTCTCGGCATCGATCTCGCCGTCGAGATAGCGTCTCGCGGCCTCGTTGCCTGCGTAGGACAAACGATCGACGAGCGCCAGCGTCCCCTGATATTCCTCGGCGCGCGACGACTCCAGGCCCGCTGTCGGAAAGACCGCACGACGCTCGAAGTCTAGACGCTCTTCGCGTGGAAACGCCACATCGATCCCGAAGTTGGCCGTTCCCTCCGCGATCAACGACTGCGGCGAGAACAGCGGGTACACCGAGAACTCGACCCAGCCTCTGGCCCGAACCAGATGCCGTTCGAGCAGCACGTTGTACACGTGGTGACCAGGGTAGCCTTCATGACAGGCCAGGTCGATCGCCCGGTCGACGTAGATCGGCAGATCGGTGTTCACCTGGATCACGCTGCGATACTCGCCCTGATACCAGTTGTAGCCGCTCCAGCTCTTGTTCGTGACGTACTCGACCACGAAACGCTCCTCCGCTGGCAGCTCGACGTGATCGAGCGTGCGCGCCCGCCCGCCTTCAATCGCGGCTCTGAACGTCGCGTCGAGTCGTTCGCGGGGAATCACGAACTGCCGACGGTACGCGTCATACCGTTCGAGTACGGATCCTGTCCCCGGAAGGCGCGCATCGAGCTCGGCGATGACGGCGTCGTACGACGGGATGTCCGACGGCGGAGCCACTGCGTCGTACAGCGCATCCGACTCCTCGTCGAACGTGAGACGCCGGCCTTCCAGCATCGCCACGCGGGCACGCAACGCGTCGAGCTGCCGGGTGAGATATCGGTGACGGAGGCGAACCAGCTCGCCGTCACTCGCGGGCGGAGGCGTGTCGTGGAGGAGGTGCAGCACGTCTGCAGCGTCATGGTCGATCTCCTCGAGTGATCGGGCAATGCTCTCGGCGTTCGCACGCCACTCGGACGGACCGTAATAGGCGTCGACGTAATCCGCATCGTGCCGGCCCATCTCGAGTACCAGCCTGACGTACTGTTCGGCCGCGCTGTCCATGGCGCTCACGGGTGGCCCTCGCTCTATTTGTAGCGCTCGCGGATGCCCGGGATCAGATACCGGTCGAACGCCGATCTGAAGTCGTACTGCGGCGTGAATCCCCAGTCCTGACGTGCCGCCGCATCGTCGACGTCTTCCGGCCACGAATCGATAATCACCTGTCGCTTCGCGTCGGTGCTCCAGGTGATCGAGGCGCGAGGAAACGCCGCGACCACCACATCGTGAATCTCCTGCGCGCAGGGATTGAAGGCAGTGACGTTGTAGGCCGTTCGCGTCAGCCGGTCGCGCGGCGCCTCCGCCAGGCGGAGCAGCGCTCCGACCGCGTCGGGCATCGCCATGAGCGGGATGCGCGTGTCCGGCCGTACGAAGCACGTATAGGGATCTCCGCGCGCGGCCGCGTGAATCATCTCGGGGGCGTAGTCGGAAGTGCCGCCCGAGGGCAGCGTCTGCGCGGAGATCAATCCCGGAAATCGCACGCATCGAAAGTCGACGCGACCGATCGCATGTGCCGCCAGCTGCTTGTAGTACTTCGCGTAGTACCGCCCCAGGTGCTCGCAGTACAGCTTGTTGCATCCGTACATGGTGCGCGGAGTGTTCCACTCGTCTTCGCGCACGCGTCCAGCCTTCGTCTTCATCGCAAGATCGGGCAGCCCGTACGCCGCCACGGACGAGGGATAGAGAAACAGCACGCTTCGCCCGTGCGACTCCCCTTCACGCTGCGCGAACTCGAGCAGCGTCAAAGTGCCCTCGACGTTGACCTGATGCGCGGTGATCGGTGTGAACTCGGATCGCGTCGAGAGCAGCGCGGCCAGATGGAAGATGAGGTCGACCTCGAACTCGGCAAGCACCCGCTCGAGGAGATTCGCGTCGGTGATTGATCCGGTGAACTCCCGCAGGACCAGCGGGCGCAGCGACGCGTCGAGCGGCGCCAGGTCGACGGTGACGATCGGTCTGGACGATCCAGCAAGACGTGTGATCAGACCATGACCGATCTCGCCGCCCGCGCCGGTGACGAGGGTAACGGGTGTTCTCACGAGCGCGACCGGTACGCCGTCATCAACCGCTCGACCTCTTCGCGAACGGCGGCCAGTTCCGACAGCGTACGTTCCGCTTCGGCGATGGTGATGCGCAGGTCCGACGATCGCGGCACGCTGCCACGCGCGACCTCAGCGGCCAGATCGCGGGTGGTCGTGGCGCACGCCTCGCAGATCGCCACGGTCTGCGCGTGCGCCTGGAGTACTTTGAGGAATTCCTGCTTCTCCTGGGAGGTCATCG
>DATFRP010000319.1:0-48360 GCA_035263125.1 Vicinamibacterales bacterium | reverse complement strand
AGTGGTCTTTTAGCCGTCGTGATCGTCACAGTGGGGACTGCGACTCTAGTTGGCCAGTCATCGCCAAACCGCCATATCGGTCGCGACCCCCGCGTCGCGATTGCATCGCAACTGCGTCCCGATGATCGTCACGTCATACTGCAATGGAACGGAGACCGGCCATCGAACTTCCTTGGGCCCCCTCAAGGTGAATCACGGCTTGAGTGGCTCGCGAAGCAGTGGGACATCATTCTTGTCGTGAGGGTCGAGCGACTCGATCCGGTGCTCATCCATAGCGACGTGCGGTTCCACGAACGTGAAGTGCCGGCCGACGAGGCGAATTGGATTATCTCGCGCGGAACAATGCGGGTTGACGAGATCATCAAGGGTGCCGATAAGTTGGGTGTGGGCGATCGCCTGTCACTGGAGGTGGACGGCGGATCCGCCATGATTCGTGGCACGCTCGTCGAGGCGGTGTATCCATGGGAAATGCCCATGGCTCCGGGAAAGCGATACCTCCTGTTCGGGCGCATGGATAACGGTCGGTTTGAGCGGTATGACGGCTACGCAGAATCCCCTACGGCGCTGCTGATGCGGCTGAGGCGACCAGTCATAGATCCCAGAGATCCCTTCGCGCCATCCGGCGATGAGATGGAACAGTGGACGCTTGACCAAGCTGCGCTCCTGATTCGTCAGGCGTTGAGAAAATAGGGCGTGTGGAGTGGACTGGCAGGGGCCGCCATGGGCGCCGTGATCACGCTCGTGGCGTGTCCCGTACCTTCTTGCGGGGCTGGCCGCGGGTCTAAGAGTCGTACGTTGGCATTACTCCACCTTCCGCTTCCCACCCAGCCCGAGATGGGTCACGCGTAGATCAACCACGAATTTCCTACTACCGATCGATTGAAGGCGAAAGCGGAGTCGGCAAAGAGCTCGTGGCGCGTGCGATTCATCAGCTGAGCGCCCGTCGCGAGCGCCGATTCTGCGATCTCAACTGTGCCGCGCTTCCCGACGATCTCCTCGAATCCGAACTCTTTGGAGCACCTGAAGAACCCTCTGGCAGTTCTCACCGCCTGTCGCCGCGCGCTCTGTTCGGACGGCGTCCTGGCGATCGGCGTGCCCACCCTCGACGGACTACCGCAGCATGGGAAACTCAATTACTGCGTGAACGAGAGCAAGCACGTCGTCGCATTCACCCGTCGCTCCCTGGCGCAATTGCTGGCGCGCGCGGGGTTCGATTTGCTAGCCTACACGAGAGTCCCGCACCGCTGCTGCGTCATTGCGACACCCGCGACGTCAGAAGAGGCGACCGCGCCCCTCCGCGATGCCGTCGCTGCATTGCGCGCCTATCGACGCGTGGAGGCGGGATGGTGGGCAGCGATCGTGCCAGTGCGCCTCTGGGCGGCGTGGGACAATGCGTCGACAAGGGATGCAGGAGTGAGTTGGCACATTTTTGGGCATGCGCGTGCCATTGATATCGCGGGCGGGGCGAACCACGAACTCGATGAGTGTTTCCACGATCGCCATTGTCTGCAAACTCCAGCCCGAGCGTCGATGTGCCTCGGCGTCCCTCGCACAATCGGCCAACGTCAGGGATGACTTGCGCTGTTGACCCGTTGTCATGAGACAGGATGGAAGCGCGCCGGACGCACGGACCTCACACGCGCTAGCCGGCATGCTGGCGGTTCCCGTCTTGTCTGCGTCCACGATGGGCCGGTTCCGTGCCCTCTTCGGGGTGTTGTTGTTCATTGCCGTCATGAACGACCCGCCACACGCGCAACCGGGCGAACTGCACCGCAACTACAGCTGGTTAGCCGATTGGTCGTGGGTACATCTCGTCGCTTCGAGCGCTCAGGCGTGCCGCGTCCTGCACGTTATCAGTTTGGCGCTCATAGTCTTGTTCACCGTGGGTCTCTGGACCAGAGCGGCATATGTTGGGTTGATTGTCGGCGTATTCGCGAGCCGACTCGTGAGGCTACAGAGCAGTGGGACGCATGATTGGGATCTTCCGTTACTGACACTGCTCGCCCTGACTGTGATTCCTTGGGCTGATGGATTTAGCCTTGACGCCCACGCGCGGCGTCGGAGTGCCGCAGAGGAATCACACGCGGGCCAACTCTATGGCCTCGCGGTTTGGTTACCCGGTTTGATGCTAGGCCTCTCCCTGATGGCGGCAGCCTATGCCAAGCTGACCAACGGGGGACTAGCGTGGGTTACGTCAGGCGCTGTGAAGTATCACTTCGTCGAAGATGCTGCGAATGCGCCATTGACATGGGGGCTTTGGGTAGCGGCGAGCCCTGTCGCTTCGGTGTTGTTGTCTTTCGGCGCCGTTCTTATTGAGGGCGGCTTTATTTGCAACGTCTTCTTAAGATCGGTATGGTCGCGACTGGCTATGGGCATCCTTGGTCTGTCGCTGTTTGGTGGCATGTTCGTCTTTCAGGGGGTGCTGTGGTTCCCCTGGCTCATCCTCTTCAGCGTGTTCCTCCCGTGGCAAATGTTGGATCGTGAGAAAGTGGTACTGTCCGAGCGCGGGCAACTGCGACCGTGGCACATTGTCCTAGTCGCTGTTCTGGTGCTTCAGCAGGTTCTAGCGTCCGTTACGGCTACACAAATTGAGCCGCTGATCTCTGATTATCCGATGTACTCGCTCACCTACGACTCACCAGAAGCCTTCGAACGGATCCGCTATCGAAAAATGCAGCGGCTTCTCTTCGAGTCGGGCGGCAGGAACATTACCGAAAACGTCTATGCGATAGCGAACGCGCCCGAGAACCTCCTCAACGTCGCTGAGGATCTCGCGGTGGGAGATCCTCTGGACGGGAAGTCTGTCAAGATGTTGGGGCGGCTCCGCGAGCAATACAAGAAGTTGTTTGGTGCAGACATCGACAGCGTCGCGGTCACTGCCGAGCGGGTAGGATTTGACTGGCAGCGTGGGAGCTTCAAGCCGCCTAGCCGCGTCGCGATCGCCGAAGTGCCACTGACGAAGCTTGATTCGCTCCGCTAGAGGTGGGTTCGGGGCTACGAGTGGCTGATTGCGGGGGCACCGCCACGCCGGACCGCCGGACGCTCCGCGCATCTTCTGAGCTACTTGATGACCTCCTCGAACGCGCCCCCGGCATCGTGGCCGATCCGGTACCGCCCACAGTCCACCCCGATGGTGGCGCCGGCATTCCATGTGGTGATGCGGCAGTCCCGGCCGTCCACGCGTGCCAGCGCCGGCCGCGGCTCCGTGAGCCGGTTCGAGGCCCACCAGACGCGCGCCTTCGTGTCGAACGCCACCGTACCCACCACCTTCCCATCCGTTGTCTTCACCGCGAACGCCGTGCCCGTCTCCCACGCGTAGGGCTCGAGCTTGTAGACCGTGGACAACGCCGCCAGCACGTTCCCCTGGCTGTCTCCGAGCTTCACTTCGACCTTCCCGCCGATCAACACGCTGTCCGGCGGGTCAGCGGCGACTGCCGTGCCCGTGGACAGCGCGAACGCCGCGAGTGCTGTGATGAGTGTTCGTCTCACGTCTGTTCCTCCGTGGTCTTCCGGTTACGCCTTCAACGGCACGGTCGCATCGGCTGGTGCGTTTGTCCGAGGCAGGGCAGTAACGAACGGGCGACGGCCCTCAGTGTATCGGCTCGGCGGCGTTGGCTGGCTAGATGAAATACCGACGTCAGACGGTGACTGGTTGGGCACGGTTGACACCACCGGAATCGAAGTCCTTGCAGACTTCGACACACTCATCGCAGATAAAGACCATTCTTCTCCTTTTCTTCCGCGTGATCACAGGCGCGCCCACACCATCCTGTCCCGGCGTTTCTTTGTATGTAGTATCCGGGTGAGTCCGACCGGACACGACAACAGTCACTGACCCCTAATTACTCCGCTCACCTAAGGCGTGTTGTCTACCTCAGGCGTCGATGTCCTGTGATTGCAATGAGTTCCACAGCAAGGACTCGACAAGGCGGATTGGTCCGTCCCTTGCTCCAAGTCAGGGGCAGAGAGGAGGACATCGTGAAGAGACTCATATCCGCGTTCTGTCTTACCACCGTACTGCTCTCTGGCGGCGTGGCCGCAGCGGCGCAGGTGTCGATCGGCGTTCGCATCGGACCGCCACCGCCCCCGCGAGTGGTGCGTGTGGTGCCGAATCGTCCGGGTCCTGACTATGTGTGGGTCGCCGGCTACTGGCATCCAGTCCGAAATCATTATGTGTGGCGCAAGGGCTACTGGGCGCGGCCGCCATATCGGGAGGCTCGCTGGATCGCACCGCGTTATGAGCGTGGCCAGTACTATGACGGGTACTGGGAACGCGATCACGACCGGCGGAATCGCGATTACGATCGACGGGATGACGATCGCGACCGGCGTGGGGACCGCGACCGTCGCTACTAGCATCGGCGCATCCCAACACGGCGACAAAGGGTCTGGCCGCCTTTAGGCGGCCCACGGCCGCGAATGAGAGGCATGAAGGCATGAAGCCTTCGTGCCTCTTTTCATGTACGGAGGGTCCGGTTTTCAGCCGGACATGCCCCCACGCGGTCGATTGAAATCGTATCGTTGCGTCCAGCCGCTTGTGTGCAACGATCCCCGGCGACGATCTCATCCTGACGTAAGATTCACGACTCGACGCAGTCGGCCCCCAACTGCAGAAAGGGACTGTCATGGACAGGCTGCGACCTCTGCTCGTCTTCATCCTGCTTGCAACCGTCGTCGGCGCAGCCATCATCGTGGCCAGTGACGACGGGGGCGAGTCGGACTGGACGATGATCGGCAACGATCCGGCGAACAGTCGCAACCAGCCATTCGAACAGAAGATAGGGCCGCGCAACGTCGATCGCCTTCTCCCGAAGTGGACGGCAACGACCACCGGCGATGTGTCGGGAACGCCGGCCGTTGCCGACGGCGCCGTGTACTTCGGCGATTTCGGCGGCACGTTGTGGAAGCTCGACGCCGAAACGGGTGACGTGATGTGGTCGGCGGCCGTGGCGGACTATACCGGGCACGCCGGCGATTACGCACGCACGAGCCCATCGCTCGCTGGCGAGACGCTCATCGTCGGCGTCATCAAAGGCACGCCTGCCGTTCCCTGCGATCCTGATCCGAACGCGTGCCCGAACATGCTGGGCATCGATGCCAGGACCGGCGCACTGCGATGGTCGGCGCGCATCCACGAGGATACGCGCGCGGCGATGACCGGATCGCCCATGCTGGCCGGCAACAGGGTGATCACTGGCATCTCCGCGAACGGCGCGGGCGGCGCCACGTCGACGTTCCGGGCTTCCATCGTGGCGCTCGATGCTCGCACGGGACGGATCCTCTGGCGCGCCGATTCGGTCCCGGCGCTTCCGCAGACCAACGGTGTTCCCGGTTATGCCGGGGCGACGATGTTCTCGCCGCCTGCAGTGGATTTCGCCGCAGGCCTCGTCTACGCGACGTTTGGTCAGGCCTACCACGTTCCCGCCAGCGTCACCGACTGCCATGCGAAGCAGGACGCGGCACATGGCGGCTTCGATGAATCATGCGAGCTGCCCGGCGCCTTCTGGAAATCGATCGTCGCGTTCGATCTGCAGACCGGCACGCCGCGGTGGTCGTATCGCATGAATCGTTCTCACGGCCTCTGCGCCGATCAACCTGCGGCGGTCACGTGGTGCGCTCCCGACAGCGACACCGAGAAATGGGATCTCGGTGGCTCTGGCGCCAACGTGATGAGGCTCAAACGAACCAGGCATGGCAAAGACGACGATCGGAACGAGAGTGAGTTCGACCGGGACGATCGTGACGACGGGTTCAGCCTCAATCGTGACTGGCGCGACGCCGTTGGCATTGGCGCGAAGAGCGGCGTCTACACGCTGCTCGACGCGAGGAGCGGTGAGCACATCTGGAGCACGCTGATCGGTCCCGGCGGAGATCAGGGCGGCGTTGAATGGGGCACGGCCTTCGACGGCACGCGCATCTATGTGCCGATCACCAACCAGCACCACATTCCCTACAAGCTCACCCAGAACGGCGTGCTCGACGTCACAGGGCCGACGATCACCGGCGGCTCGTGGGCGGCGCTCGATCCGATCACCGGCACGATCCTGTGGCAGACCGCAGATCCACAAACCGAATCGGTGCCCGGCTTCACGAACGTTGGCGTGTGGGATCTGGCGCCGTTGACGGTCGCCAATGGTGTGGTCTACGCCGGGTCGATGGCCAAGCTGCCGAGTCAGAACCAGTTCTTCGCGCTGGATGCACGAACGGGCCGCATCTTGTGGCAGTGGAAAGCAGGGTCTTCCGTCAATGCCGGACCAGCCGTGATGAGGGGTACCGTGTTCTGGGGATCGGGCTACTCGAGATCTGGCGTCGAGGGCAGCGGCAACAACCAGTTTTTTGCGTTCAGCCTCGAGGGGAAGTGAACAAGACGCTCGCGTAAGTGGCTCCGTCGAGAAACGATCTGACGATCTTCACGGGGGTGGTCACCTCGCAGACGATCGTCAGCGCCCTCTCACCGCCAACGGCTCGTAGATTAAAGAGACAGCTCCGCCATCCAGTCTCTTTGCGCTTCGAAGCTTCATCGGGCTCGACGGGGCAGCACCGTCGTGAAAGAGTGGATGTCCACTCCCAAGCACGATCGGACGGAGGCCCGTGCCGGACCAGTCGAGTGTCGGGCGACGAAAGAAGATGATTACACGCACAGCCGTTCTAATCGCCCTTCTTCTCCTCCCCGTCAGGTCTGCAGACGCCCAGCGTATCCCTGATCTGGATGTACGGTCACTGCCAAAGGCCCCCGTGTCGGACTCTCCAGGCCGAATCGCGAGTGCAGGAAGGATGGGCCTCTGGCAGGGTCACGCGCCTGTGGCAGTTCGATTGGTTGCAGTTGAGCCCAGAAGCTGTTACTGGAACGAACCGATCGCGTACGACGTTGAGATACGCAATGTCACCCAGTCGTCCATCGCGTTGCCGTGGAGTCGTATCGCGTCGGACAATCCGTTGCCATCAACTTCTGCAACTGCGTTTACGACGATGATGGTTTCATTGCGTGTATTGGATGACCCGACTGCATCATTGGGCATGGTCGAAACGCTCTATGGGGATCCCGGAGACCCACTTGTCATGCGAGGTGTACGACCTGGTGAGTCAGTCATGGTGCGTCTCCCGGGCACATGTGTCATCAATTTCGCGACTGCTCCTACCCCCGGCGCTGCCACCGGTTCACAGTTTAAAGTCTCAGCGCTGGTGACGTTAGAACGAGCTGAAGCGGCCTCCGCGGCCGTCATCAAGAGCAACGAACTGGAAGTCACGGTTTCTCGAATCGACGAACCATAGCCTGACATCAAAACGTCTCCGGCCGCGGCAGGCCCGAGAGACGAGGCGGCAAATGCAGACGTTCGATGCGTCGTGCGAAGGACGCGTCCGGGCGATGACGTCGCGCAGATAACATGTGACCGCTATGAGGGAGCGCTCAGTGGGGAGGGGACTGGCAGGTGCCGCGACGGGCGCCGTGATCACGCTCGTGGCGGTGTTGGCGTTGCGCAGTCACTCGGCCATGAGTTCGGGATCGGGCGTGGCATGGATCGTCGCGATCGGTTTTTTCGTGGCGTTCGCTGTTGCTCTAATCGTGGGCCTTCCTATCCACCTGATGTTCCGTCGATTCGGGGTGAAGGGCCTTGTCCCGTACCTTCTTGCGGGGCTGGCCGCAGGTCTGCTTCTATCCGCCGTCGAGGCGATCTCTTTTCTCGCGCAGGCAGGAACGGCATTCGACTGGAGAGCGGCGATTGCGAGCGCGGCATTGCTCTCCGGCCCGTGTGGTGTCGTGGGTGCTGCCGTGTTCTGGGCCCTGGTCGTCCGGACGGCCGCGCAGTGAGTGCAGATCAATCCTTGTATCCTACGTGCATCGCAAGGGTGGGAGAACGAACGCTCGGCACGTCCCAGCTTGGTCTCGAACGGAGGCCTCGTTATGACCTCTCAGCCAACATCGCGGATTACCGAGCTGCGCCGCACAGGAGGGTTTCGGTATGTTGCCCTCACGAACGTTATCCTTTCGTGGTTCGCGTTGCTGTGGGTTGCTGGGACACCTGTCGCCGCACAAGGAGTCGTCCCGCCTGTAAGCGGGAAGCAAGATGCCGAGCGGTTCGAGGCGGTATCCATTCGTCGCAGCACCACGCTCGAGGACCGCGTGAGCGGCAGCGTCCAGCCGAGTAGTCGAGTCACGCTGCGCGGTGTCACGCCGTATTGGTTGATTCTGTTTTCATACAACGGCACGTTCACACCGGAACGGATGGCTGGAGAGCCGGCGTGGAGTCGCAACGAACGCTACGACATTGAAGCAACGGCCGCGAGCGAACCGAAGGATGTCAGGGTCCTGTTCCAAGCCATGTTGAGGGATCGCTTTCGGTTTCGAGTCCACACCGAGATGCGCGAGATACCGATCTACGCCCTGACCCTTGCTCGTCCCGACGGAAAGTTGGGCGCGCGACTTCGTCAGGCGACAGTGAACTGCGCCGACAGGGAGTCCGTTAAAAAGGCGGAGGCAGAAAAGAAACCAGGAGAATTCGTTTGTCGGGAAAGAGCTGGTGCGAGTAGCCTGTCGTTCCGAGGCTTGCCGATCAGAAACCTCGTGACCGCTCTGGGCTCACGAGTGCAGCGTCCTGTTGTTGACCGCACCGGCCTACCCGGTAATTTCGATATCGATCTCGAGTGGTCGCCGACACTGGACACTGGCGATGTGCTCGATCCCGATCGCGTCTCGATTTTCACCGCCGTGCAGGAGCAGCTTGGACTGCGGTTGCAGGCTGATAAGGCGCTCCAGGATGTGCTCGTCATCGATAGTCTCGAACGACCTAGCGAAAATTGAACTCAAGCTGACACTGCGCCGCGCGGGCGTGCTGCTGGTGCTGCTCGTCGCCGCAGGCATGTTCGTGCAGCTGAGCGGCGTCGTGACCTTGGCGGCCTCAGTGTTGGGCCTCCCAGCGGAGCGCATCGGGCTCGACGCTGTCGCATTGCTGACGCCACGCAAGATCGCGACGGCCGTCGTTTTTGCCATCGTCGCTGCCGCGGCATGGGGTCTTCTGCGCCGCGATGCGTGCGGACGGTTGCTCGCTGGTATCCCGCCGCTCACGGCCGACGCGGCCGGACTGTTTCGCATCGCGCTTGCGATGGCGCTCCTGTGGGCGCTCCTGGTCGAAGGCCCTGTGCATCCGGGCTTGAATCCGGATCTGGTGCGGCCAGCAGGCCCTCTGGCCAGTTGGTCGTGGGCGACGGCGCTCGCGGTGCGTGAGAGCGCGACGATCTGGATCCATTACTCACTCGTTGCGCTGGTCGTGATCCTCGCCATCGGCTTGTTCACTCGAACGGTCACCGTGATGCTCGCAGCGGTCGCGACGCTGAACGCGATCGTGCTGCTGCAGCGGCAATCGGCGCACGACTGGGGACTGCCGGTCGTGACGCTCTGGCTGCTGACGATCGTTCCGTGGGGTGATGCGTACAGCGTGGACGCGGCGATGCGTCGGCGATCGGGTGCGCCGCCGCCGGTGCGCGACGCCGCCCAATACGGGCTGGCCATCTGGATCCCGGGTGTTGCGTTAGGGCTGGCTTTTCTCGCCGCCGCATTTGCCAAGATGGACGCCACCGGCATCAGCTGGATCACGGAAGGCGCGGTCCGGTATCACTTCGTCGAAGACTCGCGCCACGCGCCGGTGGACTGGGGCCTGCGCATCGCAGCGAGCGACGTGCTCTCCCGACTCTTCTCTCTCGGCGCCGTGGTCGTCGAGAGCGTGATCATCGTTCACGTCCTCGCGCGCACGTGGCGCGTGCGACTGGCCTTCGGCCTCGTGGCCGCGAGCCTCCTCCTCGGCTTCTTCCTGTTCCAGGGTGTCTTCTGGCGTCTCTGGTGGACGCTGCTCGTGGCATTCCTGCCATGGCCTCGACAGCAGCCGCAACAACATCCTCACGCGTGGCTGCCGCGATGGCAGGTGGCAGTCATCGCGGCATTCGTGCTGCAGCAGGTCGTCTTCTCGTCGCTTCACCTGGAGATGGAGCCGCTCATCTCCGACTACGGGATGTACTCGTTCAGCTTTCCGTCGAAGGAAGCGTTCGACCGTCATCTGGCGAACAAGCTGCGCCGTGTCCGCGTGGAGCAGACGCCGCAGGGACCGCGAACCATCGCAGAGGAGCCGGTGTTCGATTGGGAACGCGGCCAGTTCGGCCCGCCTCGGCTCATCTACGATTTTCGCCCGGAGCGATGAACGGATCAGTCCTGCTCCCTGCCCGCCTGTTGGGGTCTCATTGAACGAAAGGTTTCGCGGGGTTCGACGATATTCTTGTCGCACATTGGGGGAGCGGCATGGCTAAAGGGCTGGGAGCGGAGCGCATTCGGGAACTGGCTCGCGCCGGGGCAGAGGCCGTTTTGAAAAATCTTCGCGCAGAGATCATCGCAATCGAGCGTACGTTTCCGGAACTGGCGCTGCCTGCGAAGCGTCGAGCCGTGCGCAAGACAGTCCGGAACGTGCAAAGAGAAGGGCGCACGATGTCCGCGGCTGCCAGGAAGGCGGTTTCAGAACGGATGAAGAAGTACTGGGCGGAGAGACGCAAGGCGAAAGCGAGGGTGAAATAAGACCTATAATGCGCGCGCATCCAAGGAGATGGTCATGACGCGAAGACTCCTTCTGACACTGGCGATGGTGCTCGTCGGGTTCGGCGCACAACCGGGGTATCAGGTGGCCGGCCAGGGACAGTGGACGACGCTGCTCGATGGCAAGAGCCTCAAAGGCTGGGACGTTGTCGGCAACGCGAACTGGTCGGTTGCCGAGGGGGCGGTGCAGGCGTCGATGGGCACTGGCTTTCTCGTTTCACCCATGTCCTACACCGACTTCGAGGTCACCGCGGAGTTCTGGGTGACCGACGATGCCAACAGCGGCATCTTCATCCGGTGCTCGGATCCGAAGACGATCACCGCGATGAATGCGTACGAGGTGAACATCTACGACAAGCGGCCCGACCAGAGTTATCGCACTGGCGCGATCGTGGATGTGGCCAAGCCCTCGTCGGTCATCAACACCGGCGGGAAGTGGAACACGATGACCGTCACGGCAAAGGGCGCGAAGATGACTGTGACGCTCAACGGCACGAAGACGGTCGACGTGGAGAACAACCTCCACCCGCGCGGGCCGATCGCGCTTCAGTACGGTGCCGGCACGGTGAAGTTCCGCAGCGTGAAGATCAGGACACTATGAGGCGATTCGCCCAGGCCTGCCTGAGCGCCTGACGAAAGATGTCGATCGGCTGCGCACCTGACACGGCGTAGCGATCGTCGATCACGAAGAATGGCACGCCGCTGACCCCGAGCATGCGCGCTTCGCTCAGGTCGGCGGCGACGTCCTTGACGTGGGCGTCGCTCTGCAGCACGTGTCGCGTGTCGTCTGCGTCGAGCCCGGCCTCGCTCGCGAGCGTCACCAGTGAGTCGACGTCGAAGATCGACCGCTGCTCGCCGAAGTACGCACGATAGAGTCGATCGAGGACCGCATCCTCGCGGCCGCGAGCTTTCGCGAAATGCAGCAGCCGATGCGCGTCGAGCGTATTGCCAGTGAGGCCCTCCGGCGACAGACGATACGCGAGCCCATCGGCGGCCGCCGTGCGCTCCATCTTTTCGTCCATCAGACGCACCTGATCCTCGGTCAGCGCGTACTTCTTCATCAGCATCTGGCGCCGATTCGACGTCTGGTCCTTCGGCCGCGACGGATCGAGCTGAAACGATCGATGCGCGATGGTCACGTCCGCGCGGTGATCGAAGTCCTCGAGCGCGCGTTCGAGTCGTCGCTTGCCGAGATAACACCAGGGGCAGACCACGTCGGACCAGATATCGATGTGCATGCGTCAATCAACGATGGCGATTCAATTGGGAAACGTCCTCGCGTCGGAAAAGACGACATCGCCGGCGCGCGTGATCGACCAGACTCGCCACGTCCATCGACTTCTGGTGGACCACAAGCTGCCAGCGGACACGCGACCGGACAATTTCGGTCCGCGGAGCGGCGGCGAAGGCATCGTGACGAACAGCCGCGCATCGTCGAAGTACGAAAACTCTGCCACCTCCGCCACGACGTCGTCAGAGGAGCTCGGCTGCCACTCGAAATTGCCGAACCGCTCGTTGTTGCGAGGTTTCGGGTACTCACCGTCCGCTGGAGCGATCAGTCGAGCGGACAGAGGAAGGGCTGCTGTGCGCCCCGACGACAACTTCGCGGCCAAGGCGGGCGCGCTCAGCGCAAAGTTTGTCGTCGAAATCGGATCGCGCGCCGCCGACAGGAGCTGCCATCGAGAGGACGGCTTGCGCAGGACGAGCAGAACGGGAAGCTCTCCCAGGCTGTTGCTCGTTGTGTACGATGCGGTGAGGCGCACGATCGCGAGCCGATCGTTTCCCCATCCTCCACATAGTCGAACGTCCTTGGTCACGCCCGGCACGGCGGCCCCCGCGGGGAACTCAGTACTCTCGGCACTTCGTGGGGCCGACGACAGGCGATCGGGATCGAAGTACGCGGCAAGGCCGTTCGGGTCGTTCTGCACGTACGCCCGCGCGACCGCGGGAGCAATCGACGCCAGATCAGTCGGGAGTTGTGATGGAAAAGGCGTCGCCGGGCACGATGGAGAGCGCAGCGCCAATGCCTTGGCGGCGGCGTGGTTCGCCGACGTCGCGAACAGGAACGCCCAGCCACGCGTGGGCGTCAGGAGATCATCGAACGACGCCGTCACCTGAACGAGGTTCGATCGGACGCCCGGGATGTCACCAATGCCTTCGAACTTTCCGCGCGGAGTCGTGCTCCCTTCTAACACCCCGAAGTTGTCGAATGCGATCACGTCCGGAGGCGACGCCGTTGCGAGCGCAGTGCGAAAGCGCCGCGCAAAACCCTTGGCGGGGAACGCTTCGATGAGGACACCGTAGCCGAGTCGGGCAGCCGCCCGCTGGAGTGTCGGAGGCACCTTCGTCGTCGGGGTGTCACCGGTGTAGGGAGAACCCACCTTCCAGATGCGGATGCTGTTCGCCGACTGCGCAGACGGAAGGAGAGCCCCTGCGACCAGCATGACGCACGTGACGACGAAGGCGCGAGACAGCATCGGCTTACCTCGAGAAGTGAGCAGGCACGATCAGGAGGGACGGGGGGCACCTGGCGGCCCCGGGAGATGCTCGCCCACACGCGGTGCATGTGCGCATCGGGGAATTGTAGCGCCGGAAGATACGTTTTGCCGGTTCCGCTAAAGACGGACACCACGACGACGGCGTCTGTAGAATGACGCCGTGCTTCGATACCTCGCGCGCCGGGTCGTGCTGACGATTCCAGTACTCGTGGGCGTCGCGACACTGGTATTCGCGCTGATTCACATGATCCCTGGCGATCCGGCGCAATCGATGCTCGGCGAGTCGGCCGTGCCGGCCGATGTCGACGCGCTGCGCCGGAAACTCGGTCTCGATCGACCGCTGGTGGTGCAATACGGATCGTTTCTCGCGGGGCTGGTGAAAGGTGATCTCGGAACATCGCTCAGGACCGGCGCTCCCGTGACCTCTCAGATCGCCGAACGTGTGCCCGCCACGTTCGAGCTCGCGGTGGCCGCGATGGTCGTGGCGATGGTCGTGTCCATCCCATTGGGTGTGATTGCAGCGGTCTGGCGAGGGACCGCGGTCGATCATGCCGCGATGGCGTTCGCGCTCGCCGGGATTTCCATTCCGAATTTCTGGCTCGGACCGTTGCTCGCCCTCATCTTCGGCGTCGAGCTGGGATGGCTCCCGGTGTCGGGGCGCGGCGGGCTCGACCATCTCGTGCTGCCTGCGATCTCGCTCGGCGGTGCACTGGCAGCGATCCTTGCGCGGATGACGCGCGCCACGCTCCTCGAGGAGCTTCGCGAGCTGTACGTGCGGGCCGCGCGGGCCCGCGGTGTGTCGCGGGTGCGCGCCGTCCTCGCGCATGCGCTCAGGAACAGTCTGATTCCGATCGTCACGATCGCGGGGCTGCAGTTTGGCGCCGTGCTCACCGGCGCGGTGATCACCGAGACGATCTTCTCGTGGCCGGGCATCGGACGGCTGCTGATTCAATCGATCGGATTCCGTGACTACCCGATGGTGCAGGGCTGTATTCTCCTGATTGCCGTGACCTATGTGGGTGTGAACCTCGTCACCGACGTCCTCTACGGCGTGCTCGATCCGCGGATCCGCTTCGAATGACGCGAGCGGGCGCGATCATTGTGGGTATGGCCGTTCTCCTGGCGGTCGTCGGTCCGTTCATCACCCCATTCGATCCGTCGACGCAGCAGCTCGCGCTTCGTCTCGAAGGGCCGACGCCGACACACTGGCTCGGCCTCGACGAGCTCGGACGCGACGTCTTGTCGCGCGTCCTGACCGGCGCGCGCATCTCGCTCGTCGTCGGACTCGTTGTCGTCTGCGTGTCAGCGACAATCGGCATCATGCTGGGAGCGATCGCCGGCTACTTCGGTGGCCGCGTCGACGAGATCGTCAGCCGGATGATCGATATCCTGCTCGCGTTTCCGGGTCTGCTGCTCGCGATCGCTTTCGTCGCGGTGCTGGGTCCGAGTCTGGTGAACGTCGTCCTGGCGCTGTCGATCATCGGGTGGGTCGGGTACGCGCGCCTGGTCCGCGGTCAGGTGCTGCGTGTGCGCGAGCTCGAGTACGTCCTGGCGGCGCGAGCGGCGGGAGCGACGACGAGAAGGATTCTGCTGCGGCATCTCGTGCCCGCAGTGCTGCCAGCCGTCTCTGTGCAGGCCACGCTCGGCATGGGCGGCGCAATTCTCTCCGAAGCGTCATTGAGTTTTCTCGGACTCGGCGTGCAACCACCAACACCGAGCTGGGGGACGATGCTCAGCTACGGCCGCTCGCATCTGCTCGACGCGCCCCACGTGACGATCTTCCCGGGACTAGCGATCGCAGTCCTCGTGCTCGGATTCAATTTTCTTGGCGATGGGCTGAGGGATCGGCTCGATCGCTGAGGAACAGGAATCAGCCCCCCAGCTTCGCGTAACGTCTCGCAGCCTCCCGGGCAGTGACCGAATGGCCAAGCCGACGCGCGGCGTCGCCAAGGTAGCGGAAGGCGAGTGGGTCGATCGGCATTCGGGTGACGGCGCGCTGAAGGATGCGTTCGGCCTGGGTGAAGTTGCCCGCGAGGTACAGCGCGCGTCCGTACACGGTCAGCGCTTCGCTCGACGCGCTCGGGAGATCGGCGACCGGCCTCAACGCTCGCAGGGCTCTGCCGAGTGCGACGGAGTTGTCACCACGTTCGGCGGCCTGGAGCCACACTTGACCGAGCGCGACGTAGGCGATCGGCGCGTCGGGATAACGTTCGATCGCTCGTCTCAGGGTGAGCACCGCTTCATCGCGGCGCCCGAGCCTGGCGTAGGCGAGGCCGAGGCTGACGAGCCGCTCGGGGCGGCGATTCTCGATCGCCGCCAGCGCGCTCAACTGCTCGAGCGCGTCCTGGTGTCGACCGGCCTCCATGTAGGTCGCGGCAAGTTCCTGTCGCACCGCTGGAAGCGACGGGTTGATGTCGAGCGCCTGTCTCATGGCGCGCAGTGCCTGCGGCCGATCGCCGCGATCGCGCAGGCACAACCCGAGCAGCAGCTGCGCCTCCGCGAAGCGATCATCGAGAGCGATCGCACGGCGGAGCGGCTCGAGCGCACGCGCGCTCGTGCCGGCGTAGTAGTAGGCGAGCGCGAGTTTGTACAGGACCGCGGGTGCGCGATCGTCGATTGTCAGATACCGTTCGTAATACTTCACCGCAGTCGCGTGTTGACCGATCGCGGCGTTCGTATCGCCGAGCAGCTCGATCGGTCGCGGCGCCGTCGGATCGAGCGTTTCGGCGTGACTGAGGTCGCGCAGCGCGGCGCTGAAGTCGCTCCGCCGCCGGTACGTGTCGCCGCGCTTGAGATACGCCAGCATCGATCGCGGCTTGAGCGCCAGGGCCCCGCTGAATGATTCGATGGCGCGGAAGGTCTGACCGTTTGCGACCGCCTCGTCGCCGACCGTCAGGAGCCGGCGGAATTCGCGCTCCTGCCGCACGTCGGCCCACACGAGGACGACGGACGCGATGAGCACGGCCACGCCGACGGCGATGACCAGCGGTCGTTTCATGAGGCAGAGATGGGGTCGGGAGTCATTTTTTCACACTTCGTAGAATGACTCCCGACCCGATTTTCCCCGGGACGGGCATCGGGGGAACCTCCAGCCGGTCTCGGGGTCTAATGACTGCAAAGGACGGTGTTAAACTTCATGCAGACGCCCATTTCTGGAGGCCTGGTGAAGAACGCCGGCGCAATTGGCTGGTCAGAAGTCGACACCCAAGAGGCCGCGCTAATCGAGCGCTGCACGACAGGTGACGAAGGTGCGTGTGCCGACCTGGTGGCCGCGCATCAACGCATGGTTTATACGCTCGCCTTGCACCTGCTGCAGGACCGCGACGAAGCCCTCGACCTCTCCCAGGAAGTATTCCTGCGCGTGTTCCGGACGCTTTCGAGCTTCCGCGGACAGTCGTCCCTCCGGACCTGGATCTACCGGATCGTCATCAATCAGGCCAGAAACCGGCAGCGCTGGTGGCGTCGGCGCCACCGTTCGAGTCAGGTCTCGCTCGACGAGCACCTGCAGCAGTTCGGCGATGTCGAGTCGAAAGGGGAGCTTCTGCCCGATCGGCTGCTCGCCAGCAAAGAGACCGCTGCGCGGATCTGGCGTGCGCTCGATGACCTGCCGTTCGATCAGCGCACCGCCCTCATCCTTCGGGAAGTGGACGGGCTGCGCTACGACGAGATCGCGTTCTCGCTGGGCGTCGCCGTTGGCACCGTGAAGTCCCGGCTGACCCGTGCGCGGCAGGCGCTCCGCGAAGAGCTGTTGGGGTTGCGTTCATGATTCCGTATGTCGGCTGCGAGTTCGCGCGCGCACATCTCGATGCGTTCATCGATGATGAGCTGTCGCTGGCCGAACAGGTGGCCGTCGAGTCTCACCTGAGGTGGTGCCGCACGTGTGCCGCACGCGTCGAGGATCTGCGGCTCATCGGCGATTCGATTCGCACCGGATCTCCAGTGCAGATGGTGGCGCATGAGAGGCGCGACGTCAGCGCCGTACACGCGAGCGTGCTGATGCGTATCCGCACGGAGCGTGAGCTGTCGATCGGCACCCGGCTGCGCGATATGTTCGCCGACATGCGGTTGTTCTGGCCGGCGTTGGGTGCAACCGCCGCAGTGCTCTTCTGCGTCAGCGGGGCGCTCGGCGTACTGCAGCTGGCCTCGCGCGAGCGGCCCGAATCGCTGGCGCGGATGATCGATTCGTTGTCGAATCCTGGTACCGAGCGCAATCCGCTTCGTCCCGGCAACACCGCGAGCGTGAACCCGTACTTCGGGAGGTACATGGACAGCAACCGCTCAGGCGGGATCTCGCTGCCCCGGCTTCGCGAAGGAACGGTGTTCGAGGAGATGGCGGATCAGGATGCGATGTTCGCGGTGGCCGCGGTCGTGAGTGCCGATGGACGGGTCTCGAATTACGAGCTGCTGTCGTCCGAGCGCATGGGCGAGCGGGAGAAGCCGGTCCATGCGACTGAGATTGCGCGGATGCGTGACGTCGTCCGTCAGTCGAGGTTCGAGCCGGCGCAAACCTCACTCGGTCGCACCGTGGCAGTCAACATGGTGTGGTTGATGGTTGTCACGAACGTGCAGACGCCGCCGGCGGCGGTCCGTTCATCAACCGTCCGCGTGACGCCTGTCGTGCGTCCACCCGCAGCGATTGCGCCTCCCGAATCGGTCGGGGACCCGCCGCTCAAGCGGTCCGAGGTCGCGTTGGAATCAACGACGGCCTGATCCGTTCTCTGCCGCCGGCACCGGCACCTCGGTTCCCGCGAGGTTGTTCAGCGCGTCGGTCACCCGCAGCATCACCCCTCGTCCCGGCGCTGTGCCGTCCAGCGTGAGCTCGTAGTGCTCGTACTTCGAGTCGGCGATCCCATCCTTCGGATACACCGTCTGCCACCTGTCGCCGTCGAGCGAGTACTCGGCCTTCTGGATCGCCGAGTTGGCGTCGCGCGCGTCGAACGCGATCGTCAGTCGATTTCCGTCGCGGCGTGTCGACGTCACCATGATGGACGGTGGCGTGTTGTCGATCTCGAACGATGTGCTCTCGAGCGCGCCGGTCAGCGCTGTCGTGGCCGAGTTCGATGGGGCATCGGACGCGACGACGCGAATGAGGTAGCGGCCGTTCGGTACCGACGTCGTGTCCCAGACCAGAATCGCATCACTCAATCCGGTCTTGAGCGGTTTCCACGACGTGTCGCCTTCGCGTCGATAGAACACGTCGTAGTTCAGTTCGTCGCGATTGTCGTCCTCGGCGCGCCAGATGAAGGTGAGCAGTCCCTTCTGGTACGTGCGTCGGCCGAGATTCGGGCCGGACCCTGAGCCGGCTCCCTGTCCTGATGCGGCCCGTCGTTCGGGAGGGTCGCCTTCAAACCCTGCGATCTCAGGGTCGACGGGAAACGGTCGTTGGAAGACCGTGCCCGGCGGTTGCACGGTGATCGAGGTGACGCGTGGCCGAAGGTTGCGTGGCAGATACGCCGCGGTGACCGAGGTCAGTGCGGGCGACTCGCCCTTGGCGGCGACGAGCACCGCTCGCCACTGCAGATATCGCGCCCGCGGGCTGGTGATCTGACTGCCGTCGTGATCGATGTAGGGCGCTGACCACTCGCTCCACGTATCGTCAGGCGTGCGCGTGTTGCCGGATCGCGTCGAGATTTCGACGCGTGCGCCGAGCACCGGCGATTCCTGCCACTTGATGGTGCCCCACAAGGCGACGGTCTGCGCGTCGCGCACATCGGACGTGTACGTCCCGCGATCGGCACGCGCTGCACCGAGTCGAATCAGCTTGGCCGGGTTCGACGTGGCGACCAGCATGCGACCCTCTTTCTCAGGGACGATGCTCGTGATCTGCTGCGCGTTGGCGCGGGCGATGAGCGTCGGTTGATAGGGATCACCCGAGAGCCGATAGATTTTGCCCTTGTTGCCCGTGGCCACCAGCACCGAGCCGCCCGGCTCGAATGCGACGTCATAGGGCATGTCGTCGCGCGATTCCCAGATCTGATCCCATGCGCCATCGGGAAGGATCCGGAAGATCGCGCCCGCGGTCGGACCGCTGCGAGGCGGAGGGCCACCGCCTGATGGCGCTGGCGCCGGCGCGCTGTCGGCAACGGCAACCACGGTGATCTCGGTCGTCACGTTCGGTGTGAGCGACGGCGTCGGCGCGGGTTCAGGCGCGGGGGCCGGCTGCGGTGTTCGATCCGGCGCCGCTCCTGGAGAGCGACCGGATACGGCGGCCACGTAGATGTTGCCGTCCCCGTCCACCCTGAGCGCGCGGATCTCGTTGAAGCTCGAGTCGAGCAGCACGAACGCTTTGCCCGCGGCGTCGATCCGGAAGACCCGACCGGGTGATTCGGTCCCCGCAATCAGGCGACCATCGCGATCGAAGGCGAGCGACATCGCGTGCGTGGCCTTCGTTTCGTAGAAGGGCGCGCCCTTGCCGTCCGGCGTGATCTTGTAGATCACGCCCTTGTCGCCGGTCGCGGCGAAGACATTCCCTGCGCGATCGACGGCAAGACTCCAGATGTATCGATCAGGCGGATCGAAGAACACCGTGCCCTTGCCGCTCGCGTCGACCTTGTAGATCTTTCCGTCGGGCGAGGTGCCGACGTAGAGGCCGCCGCCAGGAGCCGGGGCCATCGCGTGGACCTCGAGCTCCTCGGCATCGAAGAACGTCGTCCCTTTGCCCGATGCGTCGATGCGGTAGACGACTCCTTCGTTTCCGCTCCCCGCGTAGATCGCTCCGTCGGGTCCGGCGAGGACCGTCCAGAAGAACGGGGCGCTCGAGTCGTAGACCGAGGTCGCGGTCGGACCGAGCATCAGCCGTCCGAACGAATCGATCGCGAGGTTTTCGACCTCACCCTTGAGGAAATCGGCCTCGGTCGAGACCTGCCAGAAGGTGGGCAGCGCGGCGTACATCGCGGTCGCGGAGGTGCAGAGAAAAAGCGCGGCTATGAGAAAACGGAATTTGTACATGCGGAGACTCAACACTCAAGACTCAAAACGCAAAAACTCGAGAACGACAAGAGGCAAGACAGGTTTCTGGGTTTCGAGTCTTGCCTCTCGAGATGATCGTCATTCCTCGAGCGGGACCGTCAGCGTCCGCGTTCCGGTAACCGCCAGTCCGGGCGTGATCTCCCAGTCGCCGACGAGCGCGGTCTGAAGCGGGCGGAAGCTGCCGCCGCTGCGATCGGACTCCATGACCGCGAGCACCGAGCCGGGCAGCGCCGCCAACGACTCGCCTTTGACCACGGCGCCATCGTCCCGCGTCACCAGCCGCACGTAGAGGCGATTGTTCTTGCGGGCGCCGTTCAGCACACGGATCATCTGCGGCAGACCGCGCGTCTGCATCGGCTGCACCTGCAGCTCGCGCGTTTCGAACTGCGAGAGGCGGACGCCGTCGGCCACCATGATGCTGACGCTTCCGCGGGCGTTGGCTGGAATCTGGATCGGGATCGACTTGGTGACCTGATCGCCGCGATACGTTCGCAGGAGCACGTTGACCGTGGCAGTGGAGCCTGGCCTCACGCGCGTCTCGCTCACCCAGACACGCTCGAGCGTCGCGCTGCGCGGCTGCTCGCTGGCATCGATTTCGAGGTTCAGGCTCGAGAACTCGACGTCCTCGAACGCGTTTCGCAGGAGCAGGTTGATCGGGCCGACGATCGACGCCGCGGCGCCCACCGACGGTTGATCGCCGGTGAAGAGATCTTCAAAGGAAAGATCGCCGTACTTCTTCAGCGTGGCCGAACCCTTGACGGCGTAGGTGCCGACGCCGTTCTGCCGCTCGTACGACGTCAGCGTGTTGAGGATCGACACGTACGCAAGCAGCGGCGTCAGCAGTTGATCGCGCACCATGCTGATGTTGAACGTCTTGCGCGTCCCGCGCTCCGAGTTCAGCGTCAGCTTGATCGGGATCATCGTGGGGCCGGGGCCGAGCGTGCCGGCGATCGTCGTGGCGCGATCCTGCTGCACGACCCCGATCACGTCACCGGTGCTGGCGATCTTCTGCGAAGCGGCGAGGCTGGGCAGGATGCCGAACACGTGTGCCCGCGTCATCGGGAACTCGGTGGGGCCGAGCCCGTAGAACGGATGACCGAACGCGTACACGTGGTTGCCGTCGACATCGGTAACCGTTCCCGTGGCACCGACTTCGAGGTCGCCATTGAGCAGTGCCACGCCGATCGGATCACCGGGGCGCAGCGGCGGCGCCGCCGCTCGACTCGCAGACGGAGGCGACTGCAGGGAACCGGCCATGATCGGCAGGAACCCTTGATCACGGAAGGCCGTTGCGATCGGATCGATCACCGCGGGGTCGAACCCTCCAAGCGTGAGCGGCGTGGCGATTGGTCGCAGCATGGTGGCCATGCCGGCATTGACTGACGTGCCGCCGAGCACTTGCACGTCGGACGGGTTGTCGGCAAACGGACGCATCCACGCGAACGCCTGACTCAACGAGGCGCGTAGCCCCTCTTGCGTCAACGGCAGCGGGAGATCGATGCGAGCGACCTGCCGGCGCGGGCCCGGCAGTGTGGCGTCTTCACGCATCTCATCGATCGGCGTGATGCCGGCGATCGGTTCTTTCGGGAACTGCCCGAGGGAGTACGACACGGCGCCGACGAGACGACCGTCGATATATACCGGGCTTCCACTCATCCCGGCGATGACGCCGGTGTTGGCGAGCGGACCGCCTTCGAGTCGCGCGAGGATCAAGTTGCGTCGAGTGCCGACGCTGTTTCGGAGAACGCCCAGGACCTGGACTTTGAATTCTTCGAGGCGATCGCCGTCGAAGACCGTTCGACCGATGCCGACCATGCCAGGTCGGATCTCGTCAACGGGGAAGGTTTTGGTTTGAGCCGGAAGGCCTGCGCTGATGGCAAGCAAGGCGGCTGTGACGAGAGCGCCGTTTCGGATGTTCATGGGGAAAGCTCAAACTTGATGATACGGATAAAACACTGAAACTGCTAGGACTTCGCGCAGGCAAAGCCGGCTCTGCCGCGGGGTCGATCGAAGGGCGGCGGCGAGAGAGATCCACCGCCGTTACGTCGCACCTCCAGTCTTCACGGGAGCCTGCGTCTGGGAAACAGCGTGAAAACGGAGGCTCTCGTCTTGACATGTGTCAGTCATTGCATGTACCGTCGCCTCACGAGTTCGTCTCCGATGCGGCATTCTTTTAGCTTCTTCATCCGCCCGGCCTCCGCCAGCTATTGGTGGTGGTACGGGACTGCGACTGAGGAGGCAGCTGCCAGCGTCTGAGACACGCGCAGACAACTTCGGCAAGACCCGAACGCCTCTTCAGCCCACCGGTTGAAGAGGCGTTTTTGTTTATGGCGACGTGGGGGCCGCCTTCAGGCGGCCCGGGAACGATGAAATCACTTCTCTGTGAAACCGTGACCGGCCGTTCGATGGCTGAGCTGCTGACGGCGCGCGACCGCGCGACCACCAGCGATCTCGTCGAACTGCGTCTCGACGGGATCGTCGACCTCGACGTCGCCGCGGCGCTGCACGGTCGATCCCGGCCGGCTGTCGTGACCTGTCGTCCCACGTGGGAAGGCGGATCGTTCGCCGGCAGCGAAGAGGAGCGGCGCGGCATCCTCTCGCGCGCGCTCGCGCTGGGGGCAGAGTTCGTCGACATCGAATGGCGCGCCGGCTTTGACGACGTGATCGCACAGGACCGCACGCGGATCGTGCTGTCCTCGCACGATTTCGACGGCATTCCTTCGGATCTGGATGAGCGGGCACGTCGGATGCGGGCGGTCGGCACCGGCATGATCAAGATCGCGATGACGACCGGACGATTGACCGACACGCTGCGTCTCAGGCGGATCGCAGAGGGAGGTCGGGCTGTGGTGATCGGGATGGGTGAGGCCGGGGTTCCGTCGCGCCTCCTCGCCTCGCGCTATGGCTCGGCATGGACGTACGCGGGACACGGCGTGGCCCCTGGTCAGTTGCCGGCGTCGAGGATGATCGAGGATTTTCGGTTTCGACAAGTCAGCTCATCGACTCGGCTGTTTGGCGTCGTGAGCACGAATGCGCTGCATTCGTTTTCGCCGGTCATGCACAACGCCGCGCTGTGCGCCGCGGGAATCGACGCGGTGTACGTGCCGCTGCGAGCAGCCGACTTCGACGACTTCACCGCGTTCGCGGAGGCGATGGACATCGAAGGGGCGAGCGTGACGATTCCGTACAAGATCGAGGCGCTTCGCGTGGCCACACGCGCCGACGAACTCACGCGGGCCGTGGGTGCGGCCAACACCATTCGTCGTCGTGGCGGCGAGTGGGAAGCGACGAACACCGACGTCAACGGTTTTCTCGAGCCGCTCGAGTCTGCCTTTGGCCCGCCCTTCGCGGGGGCTCGTGCCTCGGTGCTGGGAGCAGGTGGAGCCGCGCGGGCAGTGGTCGTTGCGCTGTCGTCGAATGGTGTCAGCGTCTGCGTGCATGCGAGAAAACCGGAACAGGCGCAGAGCCTCGCGCGCGACTTGGGGGTCGGTGCCGGCGACTGGCCGCCAGCTCCCGGCTCATGGGACCTGCTCGTCAATTGCACACCGCTCGGTGGAGCGGGCTCGCGCGACTCGTCGCCGTTGCCGCGCGATCTGATCACAGGCCGCTTCGTGTACGACCTCACGTATGGGGCGGGTGACTCGGCGTTGCTGCGCGACGCGCGCGCAGCGGGCTGTCAGACACTCGACGGGCTGCCGATGCTCGTCGCGCAGGCGGAGCGGCAGTTCGAATGGTGGACGGGACAGCGGCCGGTTCCCGGCGTGATGGCCGAAGCCGTGCGCAGAAGAACGATGAACGTGGCGCGCACCCGTTAGCGTGCGCGGAGACGACGATGCTGGCGACAACGGAACGGATGAAAATCACGACGTTCGACGAATTCAAGGACCTCGCGAAGCGGGGTACGTTCGTGCCCGTCTGCAAGGAGATCGTCGCCGACATGCTCACGCCTGTCTCGGCGTTCCTCAAGATCGCCGAACACTCCGACTACGCGTTCCTGCTGGAGTCGGTGGAAGGTGGCGAGCACGTCGGGCGCTACTCGTTCCTCGGCAAAGACCCGTTCCTGATCCTGCGATCGAAAGGCGGCAGGACGATCGTCGATCGCGCCGGGCAGACCGCCGAATCCGATCAACCCTTCATCGCCGCATTGCGCGAGCTGATGGCCGGCTTTCACGCACCGTTCGTCCCCGGGCTGCCGCGATTCACCGGCGGCGCCGTCGGCTACCTCGGGTACGATGCGGCCGCGTGGTTCGAGCCGGTCACCCTGCAACCCACGACCGAGTCCGACGAAGAAGCCGGTTTCATGCTCTTCGACACCGTGCTGGCGTTCGATCACGTGCGGCACCGGATTCTGATCATCGCCAACGCGCGCATTACCGGGGACGAACAGCTCGAATCGTTGTATCAGTTCGCCTGCGCGAAGATCGACTTCGTCGAGCGCGAGCTCGAACGCGCGCTCTCCAAAGCGCCGCGGACCGACGCCGGGGCGTTCGAGGTGACGTCCAATGTCAGCAAGGCGGAATTCGAGCAGATGGTGCGCACGGCGAAAGAGCATATCGCCGCGGGCGACATCTACCAGGTCGTGATCTCGCAGCGTTTCGAGGCGCCGCTTGCCGCCGACCCGTTCACGGTGTATCGGGCGCTGCGCCACGTGAACCCGTCGCCGTACATGTATTTCCTCCGAGTCGGCAGCCGTTCGATCGTGGGCTCCTCACCGGAGATGCTCGTGCGCGTCGAGGGCCGCCGGGTCGAGACGCATCCGATTGCGGGCACGCGTCCGCGCGGACGCACCGAAGAGGAAGACGTGCGGCTGGCCGAGGAGTTGAAGCGCAACGAGAAGGAGCGTGCCGAGCACGTGATGCTCGTCGACCTCGGGCGCAATGACGTCGGGCGGGTCTCGGAGTACGGCTCGGTGCGCGTGCCGACCTACATGGCGCTCGAACGCTACTCGCACGTCATGCATCTGGTCTCGATCGTGGAAGGGAAGCTCGATGCGCAGCACGATCGTCTCGATGCGCTCGTCGCCTGCTTCCCCGCGGGAACCGTGTCGGGCGCGCCGAAGGTGCGTGCGATGGAGATCATCTCCGCGCTCGAGAACCGGCGTCGTGGTGTCTACGCGGGCGCGGTCGGCTATCTGGATTTCGCAGGCAACCTGGATTTCTGTATCACGATTCGCACCGTGCTCATCGAACGCGGTCGGGCGTACGTGCAGGCGGGCGCCGGCATCGTCGCCGATTCGAACCCGGCGGCCGAGTACGAGGAAACGCGCGACAAAGCCCGTGCTGTGATTCGTGCCCTCGAGTTGGCCCAGGAGGGCCTGTAGCGCCGGTCCTCGTGGACCGCGGCCGGTACAACGTCATGGTTCTCGTCATCGACAACTACGATTCGTTTACCTACAACCTGGTGCAATACCTGGGTGAGCTCGGCGCCGACGTGCGCGTGCGTCGCAACAACCAGGTGACGATCGGGGAGATCCAGGCGATGGCGCCCGATCACATCCTGATCTCGCCCGGGCCTGGCCGTCCCGAAGACGCCGGCATCACGCCGGACGTCATCAGGCGATTTGGACCGGGCACGCCGATCCTTGGCGTCTGCCTCGGCCATCAGGCCATCGGCATGGTGTACGGCGGCACCGTGTGCCGCGCGACGGTGCCGATGCATGGGAAGACGTCGACGGTCGTGCACGATCGCAAAGGCGTGTTTTCGGGAATCAACGAACCGTTTCTCGCCGGCCGCTACCACTCGCTCGTGATCGCGGGCGACAGCGTGCCGGCCGATCTCGAAGTCGCGGCGCGCACGAAGGAAGACGGCACTGTGATGGCGGTACGTCATCGCACCTATCAGGTGCACGGCGTGCAGTTCCACCCCGAGTCGGTGTTGACCGAGGAAGGCCGTCGCATCCTCCGAAATTTTCTTGACCTGTGATGTTCACCACGCTGATCGAGAAGCTCGTTCGACACGAAGACCTGACCACCGAGGAAGCGTCTGCCGTCATGAACGAGGTGATGGAGGGACGCGCCCCGCAGACGGCGCTCGCCGCGATCCTGTCGGGCCTCGCCATGAAGGGTGAGCGCCCGGCGGAGATCGTCGGCTTCGCGAAAACGATGCGCGCACACGCCGTGAAGCTGGCGACGCCAGCGGGCGAGGTGTTCGATACCTGCGGAACCGGGGGCGACCGGTCCGGCACCTTCAACATTTCATCAGCGGCGGCGATCGTCGTCGCGGCGTGCGGGGTGAAGGTCGCCAAGCACGGCAACCGATCGGTCTCCAGTCGGTGCGGCAGCGCCGATGTGTTCGAACATCTGGGCGTCAACATCAGCGCATCGCCAGCGGTCGTCGAGCGGACGCTGTCCGAGGCGCAGCTGGCGTTCTTCTTCGCGCCGACGTTTCACCCGGCGATGAAGCATGCCGGGCCCACGCGACGCGAACTCGGCATCCGGACCGTCTTCAATCTGCTGGGTCCGCTGACGAACCCCGCCGGCGCCACCCGGCAGATCGTTGGCGTGCCGAGGTCGGAGCTGACCGAGCCGATTGCGCGCGCGCTGATGCTGCTCGGCTCGAGTCGAGCCTGGGTGGTCCACGGTGCCGATGGCATCGACGAGATCTCGACGACGGGACATACCAAGGTGTCGGAGTGCCGCGATGGCGCAGTCCACACGTTCTATATCCATCCGGCCGACTTCGGCGTGAGCAAGGCCATGCCTGCCGATCTGCGTGGTGGTGACGCCGCCCGGAACGCGTCGATCATCCGCGAGGTGCTCGAAGGCCGGGCCGGTGGGCACCGTGATGTCGTGGCGCTCAACGCAGGGGCGGCGTTGTTCATCGCCGGAAAGGCCGCGTCGATTGCGGACGGCATTCGCATGGCGTCGAGCGCCATCGATGCCGGAGCGGCGCGCGCGACGCTGGCGGCGATGGTGAAGTGGTCGAACGCGGAGGTCGTGGCATGACCGGCGCGCCCGATCTGCTGCTGGCGATTGTCGCGGCGACGCGCCGGATCACGGAGGTCCGTCGCGAGCAGGTGCCCGTGAGTGCGCTCGAGCGAAACGCGCAGGCGACGAGCCCGCGCGGTGCGCTGTTCGAAGCTGCGTTGGGCATGGACGGGCGCGTCAATGTGATCGCGGAGTGCAAGCGTCGATCGCCATCGCGTGGCGTGCTCGCCCGTGATTACGATCCGGCGGCGATCGCGAAGCAGTACGAGGCCGGCGGTGCCGTGGCGATCTCCGTGCTGACCGAACCGACGTTTTTCGATGGTGCGCTCGCGCATCTCACAGCGGTGCGCGAACAGGTCGGGCTGCCGCTTCTGCGCAAGGACTTCATCGTCGACGACTATCAATTGCTCGAGGCGCGCGCCGCCGGCGCCGATGCGGTGCTGTTGATCGTCGCCGCATTGGAGCAGCGTGAGCTGGTTCGACTGCGAGAGCGCTGTGATGCGTTGGGACTCGCGGCACTGGTCGAGGTGCACGACGAGGACGAGCTGTCGAGAGCGGTCGATTGCGGCGCGCGGCTCATCGGCGTGAACAACAGGAATCTCAGAACGCTGGCGGTTGACGTCGAAGCCTCGGATCGCCTCGCGGCGCGGATGCCGTCGCACGTGACCGGCGTCAGCGAGAGCGGGCTGCAGACGCGGAGCGATCTCGAGCGCCTTGCTGCCGCCGGCTACAAGGCATTCCTGATCGGCGAGCGCTTCATGACCGCCCCCGATCCAGCGAGCGCGATCCGACAGCTGACGGGGTCATCGTGACTCCCGACCCCATTCTCAAGATCTGCGGGATCACGCGGCTGAGCGATGCGCTGCATGCGGTGCATGAGGGGGCGACGGCGATCGGATTCGTGTTCTGGCCGGCGAGTCCGCGGCGGGTGACTCCGCGCACTGCGGCGGAGATCGTTGCGGCGCTGCCGAAAGCGGTGAAGACAGTCGGCGTGTTCGTGAACACGCCGGCGGAGGAGATTCGATCCGTGGTGAGCGAGACGGGTGTCGACATCGTGCAGCTGCATGGCGACGAGCCACCAGCGTACGTCGACGCGATCGGCCAGCCGATCATCCGGTCGGTGACGCTCGACAACGTCGCGGTCGTGACGCGTGAATGGCCCGCGGACACCACGCTGCTCCTGGACAAGGCCGATCCGGCACGACGCGGGGGCACGGGCGAAGTCGTGGATTGGCTGCGGGCAGCCCGGCTCGCCCGCGCGCAGCGGTTCATCCTCGCGGGCGGGCTCACACCCGCCAACATCGAGGACGCGATTGTCACCGTGCGTCCCTACGGCGTGGATGTGTCGAGCGGTGTCGAGGCCTCGCCCGGTGTGAAGGATTCGGAGAAAGTGTCGCTGTTTCTCGCGCACGCGCGTGCGGCATTCGCGCAACAACGGGGCCTCCAGCGCGCCCGGCGCGCCGGGGTGGAGCGGTGAAGGTGGTGAGCTCAATGTCTCTTGATCGGGTGGTCTTCGGCCGGCGTGATCCTGACGCCCGCGGCTACTTCGGCGCCTATGGCGGGCGCTTCGTTCCTGAAACGCTGGTCGCGCCGATCGAAGAGCTCACGGCCGGCTACCTGGCTGCACGAGCGGATGCCTCGTTCGGCGCCGAGCTCGATCGGCTGCTGAAACACTACGTCGGCCGCCCGACGCCCCTCTATGAAACGCGTCGACTGGCGGAGCAGACCGGCAAGAAGGGACTGCGCATCCTGCTCAAACGTGAAGACCTCACGCACACGGGCGCGCACAAGATCAACAACGCCCTCGGGCAGGCGCTGCTCGCGCGCCGGATGGGCAAGACGCGCATCGTGGCGGAAACAGGCGCGGGGCAGCACGGCGTCGCAACCGCTACGGCGTGCGCGCTCCTCGGACTCGAGTGCTACGTCTACATGGGTGCCGAAGACATGCGTCGACAGGCGCTCAACGTCGTTCGCATGCAGCTGCTCGGTGCCGAGGTGCGACAGGTCGATGCCGGGAGCAAGACGCTCAAGGACGCAATCAACGAAGCGATGCGCGACTGGGTGACGAACGTCGGCGACACGTATTACCTGCTCGGATCGGCGCTCGGGCCGCATCCGTACCCGCTGATGGTTCGCGAATTTCAATCGGTGATCGGCAGGGAAGCGCGTCAGCAGATGCTCGATCAGGTCGGCCGTCTTCCGCACATCATCGTGGCGTGTGTCGGCGGCGGCAGCAACGCGATCGGCATCTTCGACGGGTTCGTCGACGATCGCGACGTCAGGCTGATCGGCGTCGAAGCCGGCGGCGAACGCATCGCGCCGGGACGACACGCCGCGCGATTCGCAGGGGGGAGCACAGGAGTCCTGCAGGGCACGCGTACCTTCGTGCTGCAGGACGAGGCGGGCAACATCGAGCTGACGCATTCGATCTCGGCGGGGCTCGACTATGCGGCCGTCGGTCCCGAGCACGCGTGGCTTCGCGACCTGGGACGCACTGAATATGGATATGTGACCGACGCGGAAGCGCTCGAAGGATTTCAAACGCTTGCGAAGCTCGAAGGTATTCTCCCCGCGCTCGAGTCGGCGCACGCCGTTGCCTACACGATGCGCCTCGCGCAGGAGGTCGACGAGGACACGGTCATTCTGATCAACCTCTCGGGCCGTGGCGACAAAGACGTGCAGAGCGTGAGCGAGGCACTGCGATGAGTCAGATCGCAGAAACGTTTGCACGCATCCGGAAACAGGGCTCGCCCGGCCTCGTGACCTATGTAACAGCCGGCGATCCTGATGTGACGCGAACGGCGGGCATTCTGCGCTCGCTCGACAGCGCCGGTGCCGATGTGCTCGAAGTGGGCGTGCCGTTTTCGGATCCACTGGCCGACGGACCGGTCATTCAGCGCGCGACCGAACGTGCGTTGGCCTCTGGCACCACGCTCGCGCAGGTCCTCGACGTCGTCGGCTGTGTGCGCGCCGATCTGCGCGCGCCGATCGTGATCTTCAGCTATGCGAACCCGATTCTGCGCATGGGCGCCGAGCGTTTCGCGGACCGTGCCCGCGAGGTCGGCGTCGACGGGGTACTGATCCTCGATCTCCCGATCGAAGAGGCCGACGAATCGCGGAACATGCTGAGCGCGCGGGGGATTGATACAATCCTCCTGCTCAGCCCGACGACGACCGATGAGCGCCTGCGGAAGGCCGCGGCCCTTGGCAGCGGCTTCCTCTATGCGATCTCGCGTCTGGGCGTCACCGGCGCCCGCGATCGCATTGCCGACGGCGCGCAGAGCATGGTGGAACGGATTCGTCGCGTCAGCGACCTGCCGGTGGCGCTCGGGTTCGGCATCTCCCGTCCCGAGCACGTGTGTGAAGTTGGCCGGTGGGCCGATGCTGCCGTCGTCGGGAGCGCGCTGGTGAACGTCATTGCCGAAGCCGGAGCAGCGGCGGATCTCAATAGACGGGTAGAGGAGTACGTGCGTTGGCTGAAGTCCTGACCATCGAAGAACTGCGGACCCGCATCGACGTGATCGACGAGCAACTGGTGCGACTGCTCAACGTGCGCGTGGCGTGCGCGGTGGAAGTCGGCCGGTTGAAGCATGAGGCGGGGCTGCCGATCTATCAGCCGGACCGCGAGGCGCAGGTACTCAGCGGCGTGCGGAAGTCGGCGACGGAACTGGCGGGCCCGCTGACGGCCGAAGCGGTGGTGCGGATTTTCGAGCGCGTGATCGACGAGGCCAGGCGCGCGGAGCGGGCAGCAAGCGATCGGCGTAATGGATCATCAATCGGAGAGTAGATCATGGTCGTCGTGATGAAGGAACGGGCTACCGAGGCGCAGATCGATGCGGTGATCGCGCGTCTCATCGAACTGGGCATGGACGTGCACCGGTCGTCGGGCGCGACCCGCACCGTGCTCGGCGTCGTCGGCGCGCACAAGATCGATTCCGAGTTGATCGGCATTCTCGATGGCGTGCACGAAGTACTCCGCATCACGGAGCCGTACAAGCGTGCGAGCCGCGCCTTCAAGCCGGAGGATACCGTCGTCACACTCGATGATGTGCGGATCGGCGGTGACGAGGTGATCGTCATGGCCGGTCCATGTTCGGCTGAGACCGAAGAGCAGGTGATGGCGAGTGCCGCTGCGGTGAAGCGCGCGGGCGCCAAGATCCTCCGCGGGGGCGCGTTCAAGCCGCGAAGTTCACCGTACAGCTTTCAGGGGCTGGGCGAGCCGGGCCTGCAGATGCTGCGGCGGGCGGCCGATGCGCACAACCTGAAGCTGATCTCCGAGGTGATGGACATCAGCCAGATCGAGTTGATCGGCAAGTACTGCGACATCTTCCAGGTCGGCGCGCGGAACATGCAGAACTTCACGCTGCTCCGCGAGTTGGGTCGCGTGCGCAAGCCGGTGCTCCTGAAACGCGGCATCTCGGCGACGATCGAAGAGTGGCTGCTCTCGGCCGAATACATCCTCGCGGGCGGCAACGGCGAGGTGATCCTGTGCGAGCGGGGCATCCGCACATTCGAAACCGCGACGCGCAACACGTTCGACATCTCGGCGATTCCGGTCGTCAAGAAACTGAGTCACCTGCCGATCGTGGCCGACCCGAGCCACGGTGCCGGCCGTCGCGACATGGTGGCGCAGCTGGCGCGAGCGGCGGTGGCGGCGGGCGCCGACGGCTTGATCATCGAAGTGCACCACGATCCCGATCACGCGTTGAGCGACGGCGCGCAGTCGATGTTCCCCGCGCAGTTCGATCGGCTGATGGCGGAGCTGCGGATCATCGCACCGGCGATCGGTCGCAGCATCTGCCTCGAGCCGGTGGCGCGGCGCGGCTGGGCTCGCTGACGTCGCGCCCCCGTCTTCGCGAACCGTGCTTTCGCCCGCCGTCGCGCCCCGCTTCGGCCCGCCTTGGCGAAGCGAGGCAGGCTGGAGCGCCCGTTCGAGCGGCACTCTCTGATGTCTTCTGACGACGTTCCTCCCTTTGACACGATCGCCATCGCCGGCCTGGGCCTGATCGGTGGATCGATCGCGTTGGGTGTCCGCGAGCGATGGCCCGCGGTTCGCGTCGTCGCGGTCGATCGTCCGCCCGTGCTGGCCCACGCAGCGGGGAGCGGCGCGATCGATCGGCAAGCGGCCAGCGTTGCAGAGATCGGGCGCGCAGATCTCCTCGTGCTGGCTGCGCCGGTTCAGCAGAACGTGCAGCTGCTCGCACAAGCGTCGTCGCACTTTGCCGGGTCGGCCACCGTGATCACCGACGTCGGCGGCACCAAGCGCGATATCGTCGAGGCCGCTGCGGCGCGTGGAAACGGCACGCCGGCATTTCTCGGCGGACATCCGATCGGCGGCTCGGAGCACGGCGGATTCGGGTTCGCACGGCCCGATCTCTTTCGAGGGAAGCCGTGGATCTTCACGCCGAACGCCACGACGGCATCCGGCGTGCTCGATCGCCTCTGCCAGTTCGTGCGCGGATTGGGCGCGCGGCCGACCACGATGGATGCGGCGGAGCACGATCGCCTGATGGCGTACGTGAGTCATTTGCCGCAACTGACGGCGAGCGCGCTGATGCAAGTGGTCGGCGACGCCGCGACCGCCGAAGGATTGCGGGTCGCCGGTCGCGGCCTGACCGACACGACCCGGCTCGCGTCGAGTCCGGTGAGCAGCTGGCGTGAAGTCTGCGCCGCGAATGCGGATGTGCTCGGCGGCGCTCTCGATGCACTGATCGCCACATTGACGAAGCTGCGATCTGATCTCGGAAGCGGCAAGGCGGTGGAAGAGATTTTCGACGAAGCCGCACGCTGGCGTGCCGAACTCATGAAGGGCCGGGAGTGATGAGTGATTTGTGCGTAGTGATGTGATACTGCACATCACCGCCGAGGCCGCCTGGCTCGAAGCGCAGTCGCGTGGGGTCTACACCGCGGACTCGCTCGCGACCGAAGGCTTCATCCACTGCTCGACGCCTGCGCAAGTCGTCTGGGTTGCGAACATGCGGTTCCACGGCCGTAGTGGTCTCGTTCTGCTGCACATCGACCCGACACGGCTCGACGCCCGGGTCGTCTACGAGAACCTCGAAGGAGGCGAGTCGCAGTTTCCACACGTCTACGGTGCAATCCCAATCGCTGCGGTTGTGAAAGTCACGCCATTTCAGGCGTCTCGAGATGGGGCATTCGATCACAACTCGCCGAGTTAACGGAGGATGACGGAGACACGGATTAACAGGAGAAACGGAGGAACGGAGACCAACGGAGGAACCAGTCTCCTGTGAGACCGTTTCTCCGTTATCCTCCGTGCCTTGCTGTGATTTCTGCTACCGCTTGCGGATTGTCGAGCGACGAGAGATCACCCTGCGGATCACCGAGGTAGGCGGCGCGAATGACGCGGCGCATCACTTTGGCGCTGCGAGTCTTTGGCAGCTCTCGAACGAACTCGATCGTCTCGGGTCGCAGCGGCTTGCCGAGGCGATCGGCGACGAGCGCCTTCAGACGATCGACGAGTGCGCTCGTGCCATCGTGGCCGGGGCGAAGCACGCAGAAGCAGACGAGCGACTGTCCCTTCAACGGATCCGGAACGCCGATCGCGGCGGCCTCGATCACGGCTGGATCTTCGACGAGAACCGACTCGACTTCCGCGGGCCCGAGACGCTTGCCGGCGATCTTGATCGTGTCGTCGGAGCGGCCGAGGATGTACCAGAGGCCGTCTTCATCGATCGCGGCCCAGTCGCCGTGGACCCAGACGCCGGGGAAGCGCGACCAGTACGTCTGCTCGTACCGCTCGGGGTCGTTCCAGAAGCCGCGCGTCATGCCGATCCAGGGCGCGCGCACGATCAACTCACCGACCTGATTCCGCACGGGCCGCCCGTGATCGTCGACGACGTCGGCGGCGATGCCGGGGGGAGGACCGGCAAATGCGGCAGGCTTGAGCGGGGTCAGCACGTTGCCGCCAACGAGCCCTCCAGAGACCTCAGTGCCGCCCGAATAGTTGATGATCGGCAGCCGGCCGCCCCCAACGACATCGAAGAACCATCGCCACGGTTCGGGATTCCAGGGCTCGCCTGTCGAGCCAAGGATGCGCAGCGAGGACAGATCGTGCCGTCGCACAGGCTCGTCGCCGCTACGCATCAGCGATCGAATGAGCGTCGGCGACACCCCGAGCAGGTTGACGCCATGTCGCGCCGCAATCGACCAGAGGCGATCCGGGCCGGGATAGTCGAGTGCACCGTCGTACAAGACGAAAGTGCCGCCGAGCAGCGACATTCCGAGCACTTCCCAGGGCCCCATCATCCAGCCCATGTCGCTCACCCAGTACATCGTCTCGCCCGCCTGGACGTCGAAACAGTGCACCATGTCCTGCGCTGTTTTGATGGGGAACCCGCAATGCGTGTGGACGGCGCCCTTCGGTCGCCCCGTCGTCCCCGATGTGTAGATGATCATCAGCGGCTCTTCGGCGTCGGTCCGCTCGGTGGGGCTCGACTCCGACTGGCGACTGACGACATCGGCCCATCGACGATCGCGTGATCCCATTGAAACGTCGATGCCCAGGCGCGGAACGACGATCACATGGCGCACCATGGGCGAGGACGCGATTGCGGCGTCCGCAGTCGTCTTCATTGAGACCATCTGGCCGCGACGCCAAAAGCCATCTGCGGTGATCACGATTGACGCGCCGGCATCAGCAAGCCGCGTCGCGACGGCATCGGCGCCATATCCTGAAAACAGCGGCAGGATCACGCCGCCGATCTTGATGACGGCAAAGAACGCGACGATGAGCTCGGGGCACATCGGCATGAAGAGCGCCACCCGATCGCCCCGCTGCACGCCGAGCGCTCGCAATCCGTTCGCGCATTGATTGACCTGGCGGCGGAGCTCGGCATAAGTGAGGAGGCGGGTCGTGCCTTCCTCGCCTTCCCAGCGAAGCACGATGCGCTGATCGGTCGGTGTGCCCTCCCACTTGTCGAGGCAGTTGTGCACGATGTTCATGCGGCCGCCGACGCACCAGCGCGCGTGAGCCGGTCCGGCCGACGTATCGAGCACGGTGTGATACGGCTCGTAGAACTCGATCCCGAGATCGTCGAGCACCGCCCGCCAGAACCAGTCGAGGTCGGTCGTCGATCGCTGCATCAAGTGGGCGTAGTCGCGCAGGCCGTGCTTCCGCATGAACACCGCGAGACGGCTGCGCTCCAGGTAGTCCCGCGAGGGACGCCAGGCGATCGCGCCGCCGAACTCGAACTGATCTGAAGCCATTCGCGTGATCTAACCACACCGGTCGCGAACTCAACATGCAAGACGCAAAACGCAAAAAAATAGCGACAATCATCATGTGCCTGGTTATGAACCGTCGGTGATCCTGAGCGCCTGCCGGACGCCAATCGGCTCCTTCGGCGGTGCGTTGAAAGACCTGTCCGCGCCGGATCTCGGCGCGCGCGTGATCCGCGAGGCCATCTGCCGCGCGGGTGTCGATGCGGCGCAGGTGGGCGATGTCGTCCTGGGCTGCGTGCTGCAGGCTGGTGCCGGCATGAACGTCGCCCGACAGGCGGCGCTCAGAGGCGGTCTGCCGAAAGAGGTGCCGGCCGAAACGATCAACCGCGTGTGCGGGTCGGGACTCCAGGCCGTTGTACACGCGGCGGAGGCCATCAACACCGGGTACGTCGACGTCGTGGTTGCCGGTGGCACCGAGTCGATGTCGAACGCGCCCTATCTGCTGAAGGGAGCCCGGTGGGGCGTTCGAATGGGGAACGCCGAGGTCTACGACACGATGCTCGGCGAGGGGCTCACGTGCGCGATCGAGCAGTGTCACATGGGGATGACCGCGGAAGAGATCGTCACGCGCTTCAAGATCTCGCGCGCCGATCAGGACGCGTTCGCTGCGGAGAGCCAGCGTCGAGCCACAGCGGCGATCGCAGGTGGCTGGTTCCGCGACGAGATCGTCCCGGTCGAGATTGCAAGGAAGAGAGGCGATGCGGATCGCGTCGACACCGACGAGTATCCGCGCGCCGGGACAACCGCCTCCACGCTTGCCGGATTGCGGACCGCGTTCAAGGCAGACGGCACCGTGACCGCCGGCAATGCGTCGGGCATCAACGACGGCGCCGCAGCACTCGTGGTTGCGTCACGCGACCGCGCGCGGCAATGGGGCCGTGAGCCGCTTGCCACGATCCTCTCGTTCGCCACCGTCGGCGTCGAGCCGATGATCATGGGTATGGGCCCGGTTGAAGCGGTGCGCGCCGCCCTGCGACGCGCCGGGCTCGCGTCCAGCGACATCGACCTCTTCGAGCTGAACGAAGCGTTCGCGGCGCAATCGCTGGCCGTCATGCGGGAGCTCGATCTCGACCCCGCGAAGGTCAACACCCGCGGCGGCGCGATCGCGCTCGGCCATCCAATCGGAGCGAGCGGCGCCCGCATCCTCACCACGTTGATCTACGCGCTTCGCGCCAAAGGCGGTGGAAAAGGGCTCGCCTCGCTCTGCATCGGCGGCGGTATGGGCATCGCGATGGTCATCGCGGTATAGCACGGACTGACAGGCGTAGTGTCCGGCTTCAGCCGGACCTCGGGCCCTAGACAGACCCGATACAATATGCGCCGTGAACATCGATCTCGCGCAAATCGCTGTCGCCGCGGCAGCGACTGCCGGATACGCCTGCACGTCGGTTGTCGTCCGGCAGGCCTACACCAGGCGCCGCCGACGTCAGACCAGGCGTGATTCCCTCTTCGTGACGCAGTTGATGCATGCAGTGCAAAACGGCACCATTCGCGCGCTCCCGGATGCGATTGCCTTCTATCGCGCCTGCACACCCGCGCCCAGCAACGACGAGATCGTTCACCGCCTCGAGTTCCTGATCGCGCGGGCGTGGGCCCGGCTGCTCAAGCGGACACGGCGCGATGGGGCGGTCAACGGGTCTCCTGGACACGATGCGGTCGCAGTCCTTCGGCGGCTTCGTGATGAGAGCAGCGAGGCGGTGACCAGCGCCCTCATGAGTAACGCACGAGTCTCGGCCGAACACCGAGAACACATTCGACTCGAGATGGAAAGAGCGTACGAAACCGTCAGGGAAGCGCCAGTAGATGTTGTGGTCCTGGCCAGGCGCCGTGAGAGCCAGCGACAGACGGCTGCGATGCTGCGGCGCGGACTGCTGGGCGTCGGCTGCATCGCGTTCGTTCAGGTTGCTCTCGTCGTCTGGCAATTGCTGCGCTAAAAGGCGTAGCCTCGCCGAAGCCGAAGCCGAAGCCGAAGGCGAAGGCGCGGAACTTCCGGGCGCCGGCCTCCGTCCCAACGGCCGAGGAGCAGCCCCGTGAAACGATTCCTGCTGGCCGTGAGTCTCGTGCTCAGCGCGGCCACCGCATTTGCCCAGCAGGCGGAGGACCCGTTGGATCGGCCGCATGGCGGTCGTGACAGTTTTCGGTATCGACACCATCGAGACTGGGACGACTGGTCCCCGCGCCGCGGCCACGATGGCGTTCACCTGCGAGTCTTCCGCGACTACGACCTCGCCGCCGGCGCCACCGCATCCGAACCGGTTGTCGTGGTCGGCGGCACTGCCACCATCAACGGCCACGTCGAAGACGACGTCGTCGTCATTGGCGGTCATCTGAAGCTTGGACCAACGGCCGTCGTCGACGGCGACGTGTTCACCGCAGGCAGCGATCCCACCATCGATCCCGCCGCACAAGTGAAAGGCAAAGTCGATCAGACCGTCATCGACCTGCCGGCGGGTCTGGGCTGGGGCGGGTTCGGCGTGCCGTCGGGCTGGTGGCCATTCGCTTCGCTCGGCGCCATGGTGATGCGGCTCGGCATGGTGCTGACGATCTCACTCCTGTTCACGTTGATCGCCCCGGGCTGGGTCCGCTCGATGTCGGGGCGCGCAGCCGACGTCGGCGCCTCTGGAGTCTTCGGTGCGATCGTCGAAGTGCTCTTCGTGCCCGCACTGCTGATCATCACGCTGGGACTGGTGATCTCCGTCGTCGGGATCCCGCTGCTTGGGGCAATTCCGTTCGTGCTGGCCGGCGTCGCGCTGCTGTGGGTCGGCGGGTTCGCAGCCGTTGCCGTCACGCTCGGTGCGCGCTTGCGCGGATCGCGTGGTGATCGGACGTCCGCCCCGTACCTCGATCTGCTCACCGGCTTTCTCGCGATCACCGGCGTCACGATCATCGCGCACTTCATTGGCCTGGCCCCGGGCTGGATGAGCCCGTTCGGCTGGATGGTGCGGACGACCGGACTGCTCATCGAGTACGTCGCGTGGACGATCGGGCTTGGCGCGGCGCTGTCGACGCTTTTAGTGGGACGACGGTTGATGCCACCGCCCTTGCCGGCGTCGGTGTAAGAGCGAACGACCGACCAAGGACGCCGGGCCATTGGAAAACAGGCCCGGCCTACACTGTCCCGGAAATGCTAAGCAGCAGTGTAGGCCGGGCCTGCCTTTCAGGCCCGGCGTTCTGCGATTTGCGTCAAGAGCCGCTCAATGCGCTCTATCACAACAGGCCACCGATACTCTCGATCCACATACGCCAGCCCTTGCTGACCGATACTCTTTCGCTCGGTCGGATGCTCATGCAAGTACGCGAGCGCTTCGCAGAACTCCTGCGCTGACCGGTACGGCAGCCCACCATTCGCACGACGCACCTGGCCTTCGAGCACGGCGCAGCGTGCGTTCACGACGGCCGGTACTCCGTAGTTCCATCCTTCGAGCAGCGCGATGCTGAGGCTTTCGTACGGCGACGGCACGACGAGCACGCGCGCATTGGCAAGCAGCGCTCGTCGCAGTTCATCGGACACGTAGCCGAGCGCCTTGATTCGTGTGTGCGTCGGCACGCGCATCTTCGCAGGTCCCGCCAGCACGAGGGCGACATCGTCCGTCGAGAACTTCCATGAGTAGTGATGAAAGTGCTCGAGCAGGGTGTGGCACCCCTTGTTGCGATCGACGCGCCCCATGTAGAGCACGTACTCCGAGGGGATGCCGTTGGCGTCGAGCAGCGAGCGTCCATTCACCGGCGATGCGGGATCGAGACCCATGCCGATGATGGAGCAGTGGGGCAGCGCGCGGGCTGCGCGTGACGAGACGAGTGCCTGCTCCTCGGGCGTCAGAAAGAGATAGCCGGCGGGCAGCGAGAAGAACTCGCTCAGCACATCGAGGTCGATCGCGCGGTCTTCCTCGGCGGTCGGCAGCAGCACCGCGCGGTCCTTGACGATGGGCACGCCGAAGAACGACGGCGAATAGCGGTACGTCCAGAAGAGCACGAGATCGTACGTGCGACCGTGCTGCTGCAGATGCTCGAGCAGATCGGGAACATCAGGTCCGTTCGCCGCGAACCACGCCTCCTGCCGGTCGCGTGGCGCGCCGCCGTCGAACACTTCGTCGCTCAGATCGGCGAACGCATGGAGGTTGCGCGGCTGGCGGACGGCGAACCGGAGAAGACGGACGTCACCGTCGCGCGTCTCGCCCGGCGGAAATGTATTGCGCCACGAGACGTAGTCACTGGCGCAGGAGGTGAGGACGGTGATCGCGTGTCGTGTGGAGAGCCGGCGGGCGATCTCCCGGCAGTGGATTTCCGATCCGCCAGCGATGTCGGGACCGTATCGCTGGACGACGAAGGCGAGCTTCACCGACCTTCGAAGGCTCCGGACGCGCGCAGCTGCTTCCGCAGTGCGGCATTTTCGATCGCCAGTTCCTGAATGCAGGCGAACAGCACCTGGTTGACGCGACGCTGTCGCTCGAAGTTATCGCGGCTGTACTCGAACAGCCATCGGAACATCGGCATCAGGACACGCCGTTTGAAGAAGAGCACGACGGCGGCTGCGCCCGTGCCGCGGTGGGACTGATAGTGCATCGCGGTCTGCAGACGCCAGGTATCGGGATCGCCGAGCAGCTCGGGGAGCAGCAGCGCTCCCGCATCGCCTTCGGCAATCGACGATTGCAGGAGCCGATCGACGTCGGCGAAGAGCGCGGGATCCTCGAATGCGTGCGAGGCGCCGTGGAGCTTCAACCGTTCCCGCAGGCGCGCACGCACGCGCTCGCGGAGTTCGGCCGTCACGACGTCGACCGGCACCTCACTGGCCAAGATCGTCGCGTACGCCCGGCCTGACCTCGACGTTCGCGCTGATCGCGGCGGTCACGCGTTCCCGTTGCTTGAGGCGGAAGAAGACCTGATATGTGCCCGCCTGCTTGAAGACGTGCTCAACGGAATACCGGCGTTTGATCTCGCTCTTGCCCGCCTGATACGGATCGCAGTCTTCCGAATTCTCCGAGACGGTGCCATCGCCCCAATCCCACTGCACCTTCGGGCAGTAGTACTCCTCGTAGTCGTTGGAGCCGTTCTTCACATCGACCACGAGCCGGACCCTCAGCGGCGAGAAGCCCACGGGCGGATTCGCCTTGAGTGATAGACTGGGCTTCCGTTCGTCGCCGCCGCCCCGTTGCGCGCCCGACGAACCACCGGACGCGATGACGAGCGCAAGCACGACGAAGAGCGCGGATACCGCGCGTCGTTGATACGTCATGGTCTTGTCCCTGGAGCAGACTCGTTCTGATTCTAAGCCCGAATGTATAGCCGAACAAGCGAGGTGGACGTCCGCCGACACCCCCGTCGTGCGTACGCACCTGGAGCCCGATACGATGCAGATGGCCCACAAATCTCCGGCGATTCGTGCAGTTGCACAACCCGCTGCGGAGATTGCCGCTGACCTTCTGATCATTCCCATCTTTGCAGACGATGACCTCGCCGATGAGCCCGGACTCGACGCGGCGTCGGGCAATGAGCTCACCCGTGCTCGAGACCGGGGCGAGCTGACCGGCAAGCTGTTCGAGACGCTGCCGATCTCGCTTTCGGGATGGAAGACGTCGCGCGCGGTGCTCGTTGGCATAGGCGGCCGGAACGATCTCACGCGCGATCATCTGCGCCGTGTCGCGATTGTCGGAAGCCTTGCCGCGCGGCAGCGGCGCATCACCAAGATCGCCATCCTTCATCGCGCCGGCACGCCGGTCTCCGCCGAAGATGCGTCGCAGGCGATTGTCGAAGGATTGCTTCTGGCCAACTTCGACGGCGGGTCCTTCAGAACGAGCGGTCCGCCCACGAGTTGGATCGAAACGGCCGATGTGCGCGTGGCCGGCGATCGTCAGTGCATCGAGCAGTCGATCACGCGTGGACGGGTGATGGGTGAATACAGCAACGAAGCGCGCGCGCTGGCCAATGCTCCGGGCAACGAGCTGACGCCGCGCGTGTTTGCCGATCGTGCTGCGGCGATCGCCGCGGCGGCGGGTTTGACCACAGACGTGCTCGACGAACATCGCCTCGACGCACTCAAGATGGGGCTGCTGCTCGGCGTCGCCCGCGGCAGTCAGGAACCGCCGCGGCTCGTGGTGCTGAAGCATGACCCGCCCGACGCGATTCCGGGTGCGGTGCTCGGGTTGGTCGGCAAGGGGATCACGTTCGATACTGGCGGCATCTCCATCAAGCCGGCCGACAACATGGACAAGATGAAGGACGACATGTCGGGCGGCGCGGCGGTCGTCTGCGCCATGGCGGCGATCGCGAGGCTCGAGGTGCCGGTCCGCTGCATCGGCATCGTGCCGATGACCGAGAACATGCCGGGCGGCCGGGCCGTGAAGCCGGGCGACGTGCTCACGAGCGCGAGCGGAAAGACGGTCGAGATCATCAACACCGACGCGGAAGGACGTCTCGTTCTCGGCGACGGCCTCTGGTATGCGCGCGAACTCGGCGCGACGCACCTCGTCGACGTCGCGACGCTCACCGGCGCCTGCGTCATCGCCCTCGGCAAGACGACGAGCGGTGTGTTCGGCACGCCGGACACATGGGTCGAGTCGGTTCGCCGCGCCGGCGAGCGCGCCGGCGAGCGGTCGTGGCCGCTGCCGGTGTTCGACGATTACAAGGAACAACTCAAGAGCGAGATTGCCGACTTCACCAACTCCGGCGGGCGCTCGGGCGGTGCCATCACCGCGGCGCTTTTCCTGAAAGAGTTCACCGCCGATCATCCGTGGGTCCACATCGACATCGCCGGCACCGCGTGGGCCGAAGAAGCCAAACCGTATCAGCCGAAGGGAGCAACCGGGGTCGGGGTCCGAACCCTGGTCGAGCTCGCCCTCGACGCAACGTCCTGGAGCCGCGGGGCGTAATAGAGTGCGATGACGCTGCTGACGCTGCTGCAGCAGAAGCCGATCATCGTCGACGTCGGCAAACCGCCGCCGCCGACCCACGACATCACGCTCGACTTCGTGGCCGGCATGTTCGCGATGGCCGGGTTGTTTCTGCTGGCAGCACTGGTCGGCTGCGTGATCATCGCTGGGGGGATAATTCTCTACAAACGCTGGCGCAGCTCGACCGGGACCAACGATCCCGATCACACGACACTGCGCATTTAGGAGATGCTGTTCATGTTCAAGCGTGTTCTTCTCGCAACCCTCGTCGTCTCGATGGCTGTACCGCTGGCCGCCCAGAAGCCCGCCGGGTGGAAGATGCGAATCGATCGAAGCCAGAGCGCCCAGGATCCCGACGACCGCAAGGACGTCACGTTCATGGCGATGGGCAAAGGCTTTCACGTGGCGGGCGGCCCGGCAGGCGTGTACTGGGACCCCAAGAACACTGCAACCGGCAACTTCACCGCGAAGGGGACGTTCACGCTGCTCAAGCCGAGCAGCCACACCAACTACTACGGACTCGTCTTCGGTGGTGACGCGCTCGAAGGTGCCAATCAGCGTTACACGTACTTCATGGTCGCGCAGAACGGTACGTTCCTGATCAAGCAGCGCACCGGCGAGAGCACACACGACATCAAGGGCTACACGCCGAACGCTGCAGTGAAGACACCGGACGCCTCGGGCAAGTCGGTCAACGCACTCGAGGTTCGCGTCGCTGGCGATACGGTCTCGTACGTCGTCAACGGCATGGTCGTGGCGACGACGCCGAAGGGAGACCTCAAGGCCCCGACCGATGGCATCGTCGGCTTCCGTGTGAATCATGTGACAGAAGTGGAAGTGAACGACTTCCAGCTGCAGAAGTCGTAGCCGTTCGATGCGCCTGACGCCAGTTCTCCTGTCGCTTGCCGTCGCGGTGACGCGGGTGAGCGCGGAGGACTGGCCTCAGTTCCGCGGCCCGACCGGGCAGGGCCATGCGACCGAGCGGGGCCTGCCGCTCGAGTGGGGCGAATCGCGCAACATCCTCTGGAAGACACCGGTTCCCGGCTTCGGGTGGTCCTCTCCCGTAGTCGCCGGCGGGAAAGTCTGGCTCACCACGGTCGTCGAGACGAAAGAGAAGCGCGATCGCGTGAGCGCCTCGCTTCGCGCGTTGGCCTTCGACGTGGAGACGGGGAAGGAACTCGTCAACGTCGAGGTCTTTCAGATCAAGGACGCCGGCGTCATCAATCCGAAGAACAGCCGCGCGTCGCCCACGCCGATCATCGACGGCGACAGAGTGTACGTGCACTTCGGCGCTGATGGCACCGCGGCGCTCTCGACCTCCGGCCAGATTCTCTGGACCGCGCGACTCCCGTACGAATCACAGCATGGCAACGGCGGATCTCCGATCGTCTATCGCGATCTGCTGATCGTGAATTGCGACGGCAATGGCGGGGAAGCGTACGTCGCCGCGCTCGATACGGCGACCGGCAAGATTCGATGGAAGACGCCGCGGCGAAAGCCGGCCGATCAGGCGTACTCGACGCCGCTCGTGATCACCGTCGGGGATCGCGACGAGGTGGTTTCCGCCGGCGCGTATCGTGCAGCCGCGTACGATCCGCTCACCGGCCAGGAGATCTGGCGCGTCAGCTATGGCGACGGCTTCTCGAACGTCCCGCGTCCGGTGTTCGGGAACGGTCTCGTCTACATTGCCACAGGATTTCAGACGCCGTCGCTTATCGCCGTGCGACCGGAGGGTAAAGGCGATGTCACCCGCACGAACGTCGCCTGGACGATCACTCGTGGTGCGCCCTATACCCCGTCACCGCTGCTCATCGGCGAGGATTTCTATTACGTCAGTGACACCGGCGTGCTTTCACTCGCCGACGCATCGACCGGCAAGATCGCGTGGCAGCAGCGACTCGGCGGCAACTACTCGGCGTCACCCGTGTTCGCCGACGGCCGCATCTACTTTCAGAGCGAGGAAGGTGAGACGACGGTCATCGCGCCGGGGAAGGAATTCAAGAAGCTGGCGGTGAATCGGCTGGATGGCTATACGCTCGCCTCGATGGCGGTGTCGGGCGGATCACTCTTCATTCGAAGTCACTCGCATCTGTATCGAATCGGAGAGCGACACTAGGCCCTAGGCCTCGGGCCTCAGGCGCAGGACACTCTAGGCCCCAGGCCCCGGGCCTCAGGGCCCAGGGCTGGGCTAGGCCTCAGGGCCCGGGCCTCAGGGCCTGGCTCAGTGACGCGGGCTGTAGATCAACGCTTGCGCGTCAGACGTTCTCGTTCCGATCGCTCCAATGACGCGACGAGCCCATTGATCATCCGAGCGATCTCCTGTGCGTCCCGGATCAGTAGATCTGCCTGGGTCGCCACGATTAGATCGAGTCGTTGACCGAGTTCAACCTGTCTCGAGTTCAGCGCCAGACGCGTGCGCGGTCCAGAGATGCTGAATGTAGTGAGGAGTCGAGTGACGGCTGAAGCCCTCAGCGATGTTCGACGGCATCGACAACGAGGATTTGCGCAGCTGATAGCCGAGAACCGGTCGATCGTCGCGTGGGAGATGCTGTGCGACGCGGTACGTCCGCACGGCGAGATCCATCGACTTCTGCCACACGAACAACTCGCGGAACGACTTGATGATGTCAGTCATGTCCCTTCGAAGAGCATGGGCCATGCCGCTCCGACTCTCGAATGATCTGTTGCTGCGAGATGAAAAGGTGGACGTTCTTGCGATCTGAAAGAGGCGCCGAAGTCGCAGTTTTCGAAACGATCCTGATCCTCATCCCTATCGCCTGATGCCTGGCCCAGCCCTGGGCCCTGAGGCCCGGTCCCTGGGGCCTATTTCTGCGCGCGCACCCGCGGGTGCAACGCGGCCACACGGTACATGTAACCGCCAACCTCCGAATAGCGGCCTGATGCCGCCTTCGTGAGATGCTCGCGCGCGCGGGCATCGTCGCCGAGCGCATCGTAGTACAGGCCTACGTACAACTCTGCGAAGAACTGTGACGAGAGATCGTTTCCTCCAGCCTTCAATACCGCATCAGGCGTGAGCGTGCCCTTGAACATCTGATAGATCTCGCGCATCGGTGAGCGTTGATCGGGACCGACGGGCAGCAGCGCAGCGCGCGCCTTCTCAGGCGATTCGGCGCGGGCAACGCAGAGGAAATGCCACGCCGGGTTTTCGACGTCGTTGGGATTCACCGTTCGATGCGACTCGAACTGCGCCCGGCAGTCGCGGTAGCGGCCGGCGTAATAAAGTGCGATGCCACGCTGCCACAACTGCGGTGCCGCCTCAGGGGCCAGTTTCACGACCTGGTCAAATCCGACAATGGATTCGGCGATCCGGCCGGCGAGAAAATCATCAATCGCGCGATCGAGAATCTCGCGTGCGCTCGGCGTGCGTTGCTGCGCGGCCAGCGTGATCGCGAGCGGGACAAGGCCAAGGCACGTCCACAGGACATGCGCGACGTACTTCCTATTGCTTCCGAAGATCGAGGCAGAGGAGTGTGTTCTCATTGCGCACGTAGAGGAAGCCGTCTGCCAACGCGGCGTACGGTCGAACGACGCCATTGAGAATCTGGGCGCGGGCAATCGGTTTGAACGCCTGAGGCGACGCGGGGGCGAGGATCATCTCGCCGCCCTCGCGCAGAATGAGCAACTTATCGCCGGCCAGTAGTACGCTTCCTGCGCGGAACTGATCCTGGCTCCATTTGACGGTGCCGGTCTTGAACTCCACAGCGCGGAAGCTCGGTCCGAACTCCTGCCGTCCGTGATAGCCGTAGAGATATCCGTCCTTGTAGACGCTCGTCGCGTAGTGATTGGACAGCGCCTCATCGGAGTTCCAGAGATCGACCAGCTTCGATCCTTCGACACGCAGCACGCCGGCGCCGGGACCGTATTCCGCGGAGACGAAGATCTGATCGCCAATCACGAGAGGGGTCGCCGCATTGACCGACGCGGCGTTACGCGAGCGCCATCGGCGTTGAAAGAGAACCATGCCGGTGGCGGGGTCGAGACCGAGCAGGTTGTCGCGCGTGAGGAACACGGCCGTTCGCTTTCCGCCGATCGTCGCCGCCACGCCTGACGAGTAACTCGCGTCGTCTTCGGTCGCCTTCCAGAGCACCTTGCCCGCCTTCGCGTCGAAGGCGACGACCCCTGCGCCGTCGCCACCGACGTTGGCGATCACGCGTCCACCCTCGACGAGGGGAGAGCCGCCCTGGCCGAAGTACCCCTTCGGCACGTTGAATTCCTTCATCGTGTCGTGAGTCCAGACGCGCGTGCCCTTGGCGAGATCGACCGCATGCAACTGCGCTTGCGCGCCGAAGATGTAGACGATGCCCTCGGCGACCACCGGCACGGCACGCGGGCCCTCGTCGAAGCCGAAATCGTCGCGATAGTTCGTCGGGTAGGCGTAGCGCCACGTCGACATGCCGGTTTTGGCATCGAGCGATTCGAGCACCTCTTCATTGCCGACGCGGTGGAACAGCAGGACGCGGCCCTGGACGACCGCCGGTCCGGCGAAGCCCTGCCCGACCTGTTTGCGCCAGACGACCTTGGGGCCGGACGGCCCCCAGGTTTCGTTGAGCGGCGGCCCGGCGTAGGTGCCGTTGCGATCGGGGCCGAGGAATTGCGGCCAATCGAACGCGGCAGCGCGGGCCACGATCCCGAGGGCGAGGACGATCGCCGCTGCAAAGAGGCGACGCATGGGAATGACTTTACCATTTGATGTATGGCCGTGAAGGCATATCTGGTCTCGCTGCCAGAGCGGATCGTCCGATCGGTGCTGGGTCTTGGCGCGGGGCTGGCGCGGGAAGCGAGCGAGGTCGTGCTGCCGGATCGGGTGCGCGAGACGCAGCTTTATCGCAATCTCGTCGAGACGACGCTGCGCATCCTGATCGAACAGGTCGGCGGCGTCGAAGGGGTGTATCGCGCCGAGGAGACGGCGGCGACCAACGACCTGCTGGTCAGGCGCACGGCCGGCAACGCCATCGAGGCGCTCGGGATCGTGGCCTTTCATGCGTCACCGGTGTGGGTGCTGGCGGCGTTGTCGGACGTCTGCGGCTTTGGCCGTCAGATGATTCCGGAAGTCGCAACCGCGTTGAAAGAACGAGGGCTCCTCGATCCGGACCAACAGTTCACGACCGTGGACCAGCTCCTCGACGGGCTCGAGCAGACATCCGGCCGCCTGGCCGAGACCATCAACACGCCGCCGCTCGATGTGCCCGCGCTGCGGCGGGAGTGGGCGGCGATCCGTGAAGCCTCTCGAGGACTGCAGCCCGATCGCCTGCCGTCGATCGAGGCGTTGACGACCGTGTGGAAGCAGCTGCGCGCCGAATCGGCGCGGCAGGAGCGATCGATCTTCGAGACCTCGTCGATGATGGCAATGTCAGCGATTCGTGGCCTGCCCGACGGCGCACGCTGGCTGTCGGCGTCGACGCGTGTCGGCGCGACGCGGACCGGACGGGTGGTCGCGGCGGCGTTGCTCGAGCACTATCGGACGACGCTCGACGAGATGCGTCGTGTGGGATATGCCGCGTTTGCCACACGGCAGCTCGGTCCCTATGTGCGGGCGGCCGTCGATCACTTCTCGCCCGGGCGTCGCACGCTGACCGATCGTCTCGTCGAACGGTTCAAACGACCGCCCGGCTGAACCCTGCAGGTGTCGCTTACAGCCGCTTTCGAATCTCGGCCGGGTACTCGGGGAAGTAGCGCTCGATCACCGGCAGCGCGAATGTCGAAAGGATCGAGCTGGCAGGCTCACGTTCCAGCAGAAACTCGAACGACGCTTCGATCAACCGTTCGGGCGAGGCGCCGGGCGGTGCATAGCGCGCGACGTCCTGCGCCGTCGTTGTGACCATGTGCGTCGTCGTGCGGCCGCGCTCTTCGATGGTGACGAGAAACCTAGAGTCTCCCTTAGAAGCGATTGTGATCGTGGGCATAAAGTTCGCCGGGCCTGAAAGGCAGGCCCGGCCTACACTACTCGCTAAGCAATACAGTGTAGGCCGGGCCTGTTCTTTAGGCCCGGCGTCGAGAGGGTTGTGATGACTCGTTATGTCTTTGCAGGTCTGACCGTCGCGATGCTTCTGCAGTCCGGACGGATAGTCGCGCAGGGCGGAGCCACCCCGTCCCCCTCTCCCAATGCCGTCGTCCCAGGCGAGCTCGTCATCGAGCCGCCGACGTTGATCAATCTTGGCTTTGAATGGTTCATCCAGGGCGACGCGAACCGCAACGCGGCGGTCGAGGTGACGTTCCGCAAGAAGGGCACGCCGGCGTGG
>DATFRP010000318.1:0-10030 GCA_035263125.1 Vicinamibacterales bacterium | reverse complement strand
GGTGATGTGGTTCGGTTCATACCAACGCGCGCGGCCGATGTTCATGCGCCGGAACGGCCAACGTCACCCACGCCTGTGACGTTCGAGTCTCCCTCGCGCAGGCACATCACCGTGCTGCGTCCCGGGCTCTTCACCACGATTCAGGATCGCGGCCGCTGGGGACATCAGGCCAGCGGCGTGCCCGTGGGAGGCGCGCTCGATCGGGTGTCCCATCGCGTCGCCAACGCGATGGTCGGTAACGATGATGACGCTGCGACTCTCGAGGTGACCCTGCTCGGACCGGAAATCAGACTCGAGGCCGACGCCGTTGTGGCGATTGCCGGCGCGAATCTCGGAGCCCGGCTCGATGGCTCCGAGGTGGCAGTGAACGCACCGGTCGCGTGCCGGGCCGGCAGTGTCCTTCGATTCGGCGAGCGACGGTCGGGTGCGCGCGCGTACGTGGCGTTTGACGGCGGCATCGTCGTGCCGCCAGTGCTCGGCAGCCGCGCCACGAGCGCGCTGTGTGCGCTCGGCGGCGTCGATGGACGGGCGGTCATTGCCGGCGATCGCCTTCCGCTTGGTGTGCCCACCCGAACGCGATTGCCGCGGCGAGTCGATGTGCCTCCGATCGTGTCGGGCGGCGCGCGTCTTCGTGTCCTGCCGGGACCACAGGACGGCTTTTTCACCGACGAAGCGCTCGACCGGATGCGCCGCGCGCGCTTCATCGTCACGCCGCGATCGGATCGAATGGGGTACCGTTTGGAGGGCGCGACGCTCCCGCGCGTCGAGGGGCGCGAGATGATTTCCGACGCGGCCTTTACCGGCGGCATTCAGGTGCCCTCGTCCGGGGATCCGATCGTGCTGGTCGGCGATCGGCAGACGACCGGCGGATATCCGCAGATCGCAACCGTGATCACGGCGGATCTTCCGCTCGCCGGCCAACTGGCGCCCGGTGATTGGGTGGAGTTCGAGATCTGCACGCGCCGGGAAGCACTGGCCGCGCTGGTGGCACAGGAAGGAAAGCTCCTTGCTCTCCAGTAACCTGATCGCGCCGCGCGAGCGCGTGCCGCTGCAGCCGTTCAGCACGCTCGGCGTTGGCGGGTCGGCGCGGTGGTTCGTCGAGGCCGAACGCATCGAGGACGTGGCGGCCGCACATCGATGGTCGCAGGAGCACAACGTTCCGCTGTTCGTGCTCGGCGGCGGGAGCAATCTCGTGATCGCCGACGAGGGGTTCGACGGGCTCGTCCTGCGCGTCGGCATCAGAGGTCTCGACATCGCGGAGGAGTCACACAGTACCCTGGTGACGGCAGGAGCGGGTGAGTCCTGGGATGGACTCGTAGAGACGCTCGTGGCTCGCGGGCTGGCCGGGGTCGAGTGTCTATCCGGTATTCCCGGGACTGTCGGCGGAACGCCGATTCAGAACGTGGGCGCGTACGGGCAGGAGGTTTCGGACGCGATCGCCCGCGTCACCGTTTACGACACCGTCGAAGGGCGCATGCAGATCTTGTCCGGCGAAGACTGTCGCTTCTCATATCGCATGAGCCGATTCAAGACCTCCGATGCCGGACGATTCGTCGTCTGCGACGTGACCTTCCGGGTGAATGCCGGTTCGCCAACGCTGACGTATGCCGACGTGGTGGCGCATGTGACGCGCAGGAATCTCGTGAATCCGACGCTCCTCGACGTGCGGAATGCCGTCATCGAGATTCGCAGGCGTAAGGGCATGGTCCTCGATGCCGCCGATCCAGACACGCGCAGCGTCGGATCGTTCTTCATGAACCCGGTGGTCACAGGAGACGTTCGCGACCGCATCGCATCAGCAACAGGTGAAGCGGTGCCAGGCTACACGAGCGACGAATCGCATGTGAAGATACCCGCCGCGTGGCTGATCGAGCGCGCCGGGTTCAGCAAAGGATACGGCGATGGCCCGGTCCGTATCTCAACCAAGCATCCACTGGCGATCGTGAATCACGGTACCGCGTCTGCGCGCGAAGTCGTGCAGTTTGCATCCGCGATCAAGCGAGGCGTCGCCGATCAGTTTGGCGTGTGGCTGCGTCCGGAACCGGTGTTCGTCGGGTTCGGCCAGGACCCCGACGTCGCGTTTCTTCAGCGAGCACATTGATGTCGAGTCTATTGATCGAAGGCGGCCACAGGCTCGAAGGCCGTGTGTTTGTCGAGGGCAACAAGAACGCGGCCCTGCCGTTGCTGGCCGCGTGCCTCCTCACTGAAGAGGAGTGCGTGCTGACCAACGTCCCGCGGATTGGCGACGTCGAGGTCATGGCGCGCCTGCTGCTCGACCTCGGCGCTGAAGTCGCGGGCATCGGGACGACGACGCTGAAGATCAAATCACCGCGGATCACCACCGCGTCGCCCGACCGATCGCTGGTTGGCAGACTGCGGGGATCGGTGCTGCTGCTCGGGCCGCTCCTGGCGCGGTGCGGCCGGGCGCACATCGCGCCTCCGGGCGGCGATTTTCCGGCGCGACGCACGATCGCGACACACATGGACGCACTGCGCGCGCTCGGTGCGCGCGAACACAACGGCGCCGATCACATGCTCGAAGCGCCCAACGGCCTCAAAGGCGCGTCGATGTATCTGTTCGAGGCATCGGTGACCGGCACCGAGACCGCGCTCCTCGCGGCGGCGTCAGCCACGGGCGTGACCGAGATTCGCCACGCCGCAACCGAGCCGCACGTCGTCGAGTTGTGCGAGTTCCTCGCGAAGATGGGAGCGGGAATCTCCGGCATCGGGACGTCGAACATCCGCGTCGAAGGCGTGCCGAAGCTGGGTGGCGCCTCACATCATCTCGGCGGTGACTACATCGAAGCCGGGAGCTGGGCAGTGGTGGGCGCGATCACCGGTGGCGAGATGGCGATCGACGGCGCGCGCGACGAAGACATGGAGGTCGTCGCCGCGGTGCTGCAGCGCATGCACGTCCAGTGCGGTATGCGGGCAGGCGTGTTCGAGGTGAAGCCGTCGAGCCCTGTCGGGATTCGCAAGATCACGACCGGGCTGTGGCCGTCATTCCCGAGCGATCTCGTCAGCCTCGTGACCGTGCTCGCCACGCAGGCGGCGGGCCGGACGCTCGTGCACGACTGGATGTACGAGTTGCGTCTCTTCGCCCTGGAGCAGATGAGCGGCATGGGAGCCGACCTGTTTCTCGCCGACGCCCATCGCATCATCGTGACCGGCCCGACGAAACTGCGTGGCGGTCGTACGCTCGACAGTCGTGATCTGCGCTCAGGGATGTCGCTGATTGCCGCGGGTCTCGCCGCGGAAGGGCAGACGCGCGTCACGCCGCTCGAGACCGTCGAGCGCGGGTACAGTCAGCTCGTCGATCGGTTGCAGTCGCTCGGCGCGAAAGTCGCGAAAGTCGAGTAGAGCGGGGGCCCGACTACCGTTCCGGCGGCGGCGGTGTCGGTGTCGTCGGCGGCGCCGGCGGCCGAATGGGCGCCGTTGGCGCCCCCGGCTGCTGTTGTCCGGGAGGCGGCTGCTGGCCCGGTGGCGGTTGCTGGCCCGGTGGCGGCGCCGGTTGCGGCGGCTGCGGTTGGGCCGGTGGGACAGCCGCTGGAAGCGGCAGCGTGAGCACGCCGGGCTGATCGCCATCACGTCCGACGCGGAACGGTCGCAGATCTTCTTCCGACAGATCGAGCACGCGGACGATGCGCGGCGTCAGCGTGAGGACGATATCGGTTTCCTGCGTCTCACGGTGTGTCTTCGCAAACATCTTACCGACGATCGGGAGGTCGCTGAGGCCGGGAACGCCGCTCAGGATTTGACGTTCGTCGTCGCGGATCAATCCCGCCAGCAGATTCGTCTCGCCGTCGCGCAGACGAATCACCGTGCTGATGTATCGATTGCCGAAGGTGGGGAGTCCGCCGAACCCTGTTCCTGAAATGCTGCTCACCTCGAGCTTGAGCGCGAGCGACACCTCGTCGTCGTGATGTGTGCGCGGCGTGATGTCGATGTTCACGCCGATGTTCTCGTAGTTGAACGAGGTGATCGGCTGTTGATTCACACCGCCGGTCGCGATCGGAGAGAACACGGTCACAGGAACAGGGACGCGTTCGCCGAACTTCGCCTGTGCCGGCATACCCTCCGACGTTCTCAGCTGCGGGTTCGCGAGGATACGCGTGTTGGTATCCTGCTTCAGCAGGCGGAAGAACAGCGCGGGGAGGTTCGTCAGCACCACGTCAGATGCACTGAGGTTGCGAAGATTCTGCAGCGTGAGATTCGGACGATTGATGTCCGCCACGCTGTTGATTCCGGTGGGATCGGAAGTACCGACCGGGATCGGCGACGCGAGCTGCAGTCCGTACTCCTTCAGTTTCGTGCGATCGATTTCGAGGAGTTCGACGTCGATCACGACCTCGGGCCGTGCCTTGTCGATCGCGGCGATGAGCCGTCCTGCGGCTGCGACGCGTGCCGGCGTGTCCTTGATGGCAATCGTGTTGGTCGCGCTCACCGGCGCGATGCGACGGGCGTCGATCACGATGCGCAGGAGGTCGACGGTCTCCTTGAGATCAGCGTTGCTGAGCGGGAACGTCCGGACGATCTCCTCTTCATACTCTTGTCGCTTGGCCTGTGTGTCAGGGACGACTGTGATCGTACGTTGCGCGGACACGCGATAAAAGTTTCGGGTTGCCGCGCCGAGCGACTGGAGTGCGCTTTCGAGCGATGCGTTGCGCAGATCGATGCTGACCGGCTGATCGCGGAACTGCAGGTCGAAGACGACTGAGATATTCGCGATCTTGCCGATCGCGTTGTACACGTCGCGCGCGGACGCGTTGGGAAAGGTGAGCGACTCCGGCATGCGCACGTCGGTTGGCAGCTCGTAGCCGGCGGGCGCGAGGTTGCGTGTCCGATCGATCAGCGATTCCAGCTCGGTCTTGCCGCCGCGGTCGACGGCGACCTTGTTGCGCAGTTCGGAGCGCACCTGCGCGAGTTCGTCCGCGATCTCGTTGTTGGCGGGGTTCAGTTCCGCGGCGGTCTGCAGTTCGACCATCGCTTCATCGAGGCGGCCGCCCGTATGCAACCGTCGACCGCGGGAGAAGTGATCGAGCGCTGCCCGCACCTTGGCACGTTCCAGGGCCTGCCGGACCGTCCGGTCATCGGGACGCTCACGCAGGACCTTCGTGTATTCGACGATCGCGCGGTCGTAGTCCTGGAGTTGCTCGGCCGTGTGGCCGGCCTTGAGCGCTCTGGACGTGGCGCACCCGCCGAGGGCCAGCGCACAGGTGACGACGATCGGTAAGTGCTTGAGCAGACGACTATTTGCGTGTGCCATCTGTGATCACGTCCACGCCTCTCGGGACGCGGAATACAAACTCCTTATCGGATATGCCCGTGTTTTCCTTCAGGTTCGTGAAGCTCAGCGTGGACAGGCCGCCTTGTCGGTCGCGCGTGGTCAGCGCCCGGAGCTGGAGGGTCTTCTCGTCGACCGTTACGATCAGATACTCGTATTCGGGCTCGACTTTCCTGGGCGTGAGCCTGAGGGACACCGTACCCGGAGGCGGATTGCTCTCGAATGACGTGGTGAAATCCCTCACGATGTCGCCCTTTCCAGCCAGGAACATCGCCGGCGTCGTGGCCGCATCCTCCGCGGGAACGGTCGTCACGATCACCTGTCGATCTTCGGGGATATAGGAATACACCTTATGCCCGTCCGAGACGAACTCTTTCCGTTCCGGCTTCGTGTACACCCACCGCATCAAACCGGGCTTCTTGATGCTGACGGTGCCCTGCTCGCGGCTCTCCGTTCTGAGCGCTCCGCCGCGATAGGTGTGGACGAAATCGGCGGTGAAATCGCGAATGCCGTCGTATCGCTTCTGGAGGGCCCGCGCAAATGCGTCGGGCGAGTCCCATTTCTGGGCGTGCGTCGTTCCCGCGATCACGAGGAGGACACACAGGGTGGTCGGTATGCGCACGTTGGTTCTCAGTCTACTGTGATTGGACTCTGCCATCGGCCTTTCTGGCGAGTTGCACCGACGGTGCCGTGATCCGGAAGCGCGCCTCCGGCGCGTACAAGCTTGCCTCATATGCCTGAGCCGGCTCGCCATTCTGCTTCACCCACATCAACGACACGCCCCGCTCGATCCAGAGCACATGTTCGCGGCCGCGCAGGATATGCCCGAAACCGCCACGCCGGAACGTGTCTTCAGGCAGCCACGAATCCATCCGAACTGTGTACACATCGCCCGCGATCGCGAATTGATCGATGAAGGGATGAGCCGATGACCGATGGTAAGCAGGTTCCTCGCCAGCGATTCCGGCCCACACCTCGTAGCCCGCGTCGCCGCGGGCGGGGGGTAATCCTTTCGGGAGGACACCGATGCCCGCATTGAGATTGACACTGACGCCGCCATTGAGAAGCACACCGATGCCGGCATTGAGATCGGACAGATCCGCTTCGAAAGGCGGCGGCACGAGCCACGTCAGCACGTAGGCGGCGCCTCGCGGCACCTGACTGGCCAGCGCCGCAATCGATGGGGCATCCGGACGATCCTGAACGATCGGAAACGTGTCGCCGTAGGTGGAGCGCACCTGGCGTGCGGCGTCGGCGGTGAGGACGATGTCGCGGCCCTTAGCGAGGTTGTCGCGCACGAGAAACGGAAAGTGGGGCAGGACATCGTCGAGTCTCACCCAGGCCAGTCCCGGGCGCTCGTATCGTCCCGAATACAACATGACGTTTTCGATCTGCCAGTCCATCTTCGTGACGAGAAGCGCGCTGCGCTCGTCGATGCCCTGGGTGAGCCGGCTGACTAACGCGTCGGCTCGCCGATCGGTGTGGCGATCGACCGCCGGCCACGTCTCCCAGCCACGCCATCCGGCGTAGATGAGGGCAGCCAGGGCGAGTACGGTGGATGGGGCGGCCATGGTCTTGGAGAGGGTTGATGAGGCGGGTAGGGTAGTGGATGGGGGAGGCGGGGTATATGGGAAGAGCTGGGCCGGTCCTTTTGAACCGGCCGACGTGACCGCACGCCATGGTGTCAGTGCGATCCCGGCGGCCATTGCCGTGAAGAAGTGACCCGGGAGCAGGAAGACGTGCGCGTCGCCGACGTTGTAGGTCAACGCGAACAGTGTGGAGACGATGTACGCGAGCCAGAGGAACACCGCCCAGGGTGCCGAGACGGTCCACACACGTAAGGCACCGAATGCGGCGAGCGCCAGGCCGGGGAGGGCGAACTGCTGGCGGCTGTCCCACCACACCATCGCGAGTCGATCTCTGAGTTGACTCGGATGGACGCCGAGCACCATTTCCGCACGCCAGTCGGATTTGGTCGCGTCGAGCCAGAACGCGGCGATGCGGTCGGTCCACGCGCGAGGCGTCTCGATCGACGTCCACAGCCACATGAAGCTCTGTGCGTACTGCATCGCCCCCGCGGCAGCGATGACGAGTGCCAGCACGATGATCGATGGCCGCAGCAGTTGTCGCGGGCTCGGATGGACGAGAAACAGAAACACCGTACAGGGCACGAGCAGGAGAATCGTGCTCAGGTGATTCCCAAACGCCAGCGCGTACACCGCGAAGAAGATCGCGAGTCGGATGGTCGTCGGCCGCTGTGACCAGACATACAGCGCGATCAGAGACATTGCGACCAATGCGAGGTGCAGCGAATACACCTCGGCGATGACCGCCTGCGTCCAGAACGTGTGCGAGAACGCGAGCAGGAGTCCTGCCACGACACCGGCAAGCGTGAACCTGGTGAGACGACCGACCAGGAACGTCAGCAGTCCGGTGGCGACGCCGGCGCACACCGCGGAGAACAGGTTCAGTCCGCGAGCGGGATTCGCCGCGCTCAGCGCCTGTGTGAACGGGGCGGCAAGGGCGAAGTACAGCGGATACGCGCGTCGCGGGGTTGGCTCCCGCCAGAGCACGCCGGCTTGAAATCCGCCGGTATCTCCCAGGTCGACGCCGGGCAACAGCGTACGCGTGTACGCCCAGAACGCGATCGTCGCGACGACGCACGTGGCGGCCAGCAGTGCGAGAGAGAGGCGGTCCTCCCGCTCGACAGCGACCGGCGCGTAGGTGTCCCGTTCGTCAGCGAACAGCATATGGTCCTCCCGTTCGTCAGCGACCGCTACGTTTCTTCGCCACGAACTGACGAACCGTCTCGACGCTGCCCGCGTTGAGCACGTGATTCGGTTCGACCCACCCGCGTCGCGCCGTCGCGATCCCGAACTGCATCTGACGCGCAAGCGCTTCGGCGCGGTGGCAATCGCTGTCGATGGTGACGGTCACACCGGCGGCGACGGCCCGTCTCGCGATCGTTCCATCCATGTCGAGGTGTCCTGGCGCACCGTCGATCTCGAGCGCGGTGCCGGTCTTGACTGCTGCGCTGAAGACGCGGTCGAAGTCGATGTCGTAGCCGGTCGATACGGCCGGCGATCGGTTGGCTGGATGGGTGATGATGTTGACGAGGGGATGACGGATCGCGTTCAGATACCGCTCGGTCAACCGCGCGCCGTCGTGCCCGTGATCGTCATGGAGCGAGGCCAGCACGATATCGAAGCCACGCAATTGCTCGTCGCTGAAGTCGAGTGATCCGTCGCCCATGATGTCGACTTCGATGCCATGCAGGATCTCGATCCCGCTCACGCGGGAGCGGAGTACCTGTATCTCTTCACGCTGAATCGGGATCTCGAGTGCGAGCAGCTTGCGTGATGCGAACGCACGCTCCGAGTGATCGGTGATCGCGATGTACTCGTAGCCAAGCTGTTTGGCCGCCAGCACCATGTGCTGGATGCTGTCGCGTCCGTCGCTCCACGTACTGTGCATGTGGAGATCGCCGCGGATGTGCGGGCGGGCGACGAGTCGAGGCAGGCGACCGCGTTCAGCCGCCTCGACTTCACCGTTGCCTTCGCGAAGCTCCGGCGGGATGTAGGGCAGCCCGAGGTGATGGTAGAGCTCCTCTTCGTCCGGCGCGGCGACGAGCACGCCATTGTCACGGCTCAGAAGCCCGTCGCGAAACGTGAGGCCGCGCCGCGCCGCGTGCTTCTGCAGCGCGTGCGTATGGCGATGGGCCCCGGTGTGCCACACGAGCGCGGCACCCGCATCGTCACCCGTGGTGACGTGCAGGCGCACGCGTCCGCGCTCAGTGGTGATCTCGACGCTCGTCGGGAGCAACGACTCGACGGACGTCACGACCGGCAGTCGCATGAAGCCGTCGAGCACGTCGCCGTGCCACTGCGCCGGCGCGACCGCGAGCAGCGAGACATCGCCGACATCGGGCGCATGCCGTCGCAGACTGCCGAGCGGGATCAGGTTCTCGACAGGCAGCCCGGCCCGGCGCGCCTCGCGGATGATCGAGGACGCCAGCAGATGCGCACGACCGAGCGGGATGCGGAGACTCTTCAACACTGGATCCAGTAGATTGTGCCTCGAACACCCGGTTCGGTGTTCGGGGTTCCGGGTGAGGGCCGGTCCGGGTAGGATGGTACGTTGTGTTGATGGAATTGCGCGACACCAGGTCGAAGAGCGGACCGCCAGGGGGGCTCGAAGGATCCGCCGCCGGCGTGGTCACCGCGCGAATGAGCGACGTTGCGTGCATCACTGTGAGCCGCCGATCGCCGACCGACGCCGGGGTGCGCGAGATCTTCGTGTCGGTCGACGGTGACAACATCGCGATTCTCAAACACGGCGAGGCAATCACACACGAGTTGCCCGCGGGCCCGCATCGCATCCGCGCGCACAACACGCTCCTCTGGAAGACGCACGATGTGGTGCTGCAACCGGGCGAGCATGCGCGATTTACCGCAATCAATCGCGCGGGCTGGGCGGCGTTCGGGTTTCTGATGGTGCTTGGCGCGACGCCGCTAGGGTTGACGTTCGAGCGCGACACGAGCTGAGGGGCAAACGGGGGCGACGGGGCAAACGGAGAAGAAGATCAACACGGAGAGGGAGAAAGAAGATCAACACGGAGAGAACGGGGGAAACGGAGGAAACGGAATGATCCTGTTGACTCCGTTATCCCCGTTGCCTCCGTGTTGATCGTTCTCCGTTCCCTCCGTGTCCTCCGTTTCCTCAGCGTCACGACGCGTGCTAGACTGA
>DATFRP010000317.1:0-20358 GCA_035263125.1 Vicinamibacterales bacterium | reverse complement strand
CGTGACGTCCTCGAGGTTGCCGATGGGCGTGGCGACCACAAACAACGTACCGGACATCGCGTGTGGGGAGCGGTTATTGTACCATTGGCAGGATGAGCGCTCCCAAATTGAGCCATAGAGCGCTACCCATGAACAGCGGGCATGTACCCATCGGAGCCTTTTCCGCACTTCGTCGACGATTACCTCGCCTATCTGCACGAGGCGTTACCCAGTCACGCCGCTCTGGACGGAGTCCACGTTCATGACGACCTGCTCGAAGATCTGAGCCGGACGGCTATCGACGCACACGTCCGAGCGCTTGCCGGGTTCGGCCGCCGGCTGCACCAGATCGACCCGCAACTCCTCTCACCGATCGAACGGATCGAGCATCCCATCGTTGCGGCCAACATCGAAGCCCGGATGTACGAGCACGAGGTGATCCGGTCCTGGGAGCGCAGCCCGCAGCTCTATTCCGATCTGATCGGTAGCAGCATCGCGGGGCAGGCGCTGTTTGCCTATGCGCCGGAGCCCGAGCGAGCGCGACGCGTGGTGTCAAAGCTGCGGCAGGTGCCGCGACTCGTGCAAGCCGCGCGCGACAACGTCAAGGAGTGCCCGGGCATCTTCGTCAAAGTCGGACTCGAGACCTGGCGAGGTGCGCTCAAGTTCATCGAGAACGATCTGCCACGGGCGTTCTCCGGACTCGATGACCTCCACATCCTTGGCGATCTCGCCGACACATCGACTGAAGCTGCGGCCTCGATCAAGTCGTATATCGACTACCTCGAGAACGAACTGGCGCCGCGCGCGAAGGCGTCGTTCCGGCTCGGCCGGGAGCGTTTCGAGGAGAAGCTGAAGCTGGACGAGGGCGTCACCCTCAATGCGGATCGGCTCCTCGCGATCGCGATGCGGGAGCTTGCTGCCGTGCAGGAGGAGTTCCGCATCGTCGCCGGCCGATTGAATGGCGGCGATCCGCTGGATACGTGGCGTCGCGCCAAGGAGCAGCATCCGGAACCGGGGCGTCTGCTCGCCGTCGCCGAGTCACAGATCCAGGAGCTCGAGTCGTTCCTCCGGTCCGAGGACATCGTTTCGCTGCCCGATTCCGAACCTGTGGTCGTGGCGCCGTCGCCCGATTTCTACCGGTGGGCGTTTGCAAGCATGTGGACGCCGGGCCCGTTCGAGTCGAAGCCCAGTCGCGCGTACTACTACCTCACCGACGCGGACCGCGCGTGGCCGTCCGATCGACAGAAAGAGCACATGCGGGATTTCAACATCCCGACGCTCTGGAACATCTCGATTCATGAAGTCTACCCGGGACACTTCCTGCATTTCCGGCATCTCCGGAAGGTCGAGTCCAAGGTTCGGAAGTCGACGCTGTTTGCACCGGTCTCGTTCGTCGAGGGATGGGCGCACTATTGCGAGCAGATGATGATCGAAGCGGGATTCCGCCGCGGCGACTCGACCATCAAGCTCGGACAGCTGGCCGAAGCGCTCGTCCGCCTCGCGAGGTTCATCGTTGCGATCCGGCTCCACTGCGAGGACCTGTCGGTCGAGCAGGGGATGCGGTTTTTCCGCGACGAAGCGTTCCTCGAAGAAGCCACGGCGAGACGAGAAGCGGAACGCGGGACATTCGATCCAGGCTATCTGCTGTACTCCGTCGGCAAGCTGATGCTGTTGAAGTTGCGACGCGACTTCAAGGAACAACAGGGCGGCAAGTACTCGCTGCGCGCATTTCACGATGCCCTGCTGTCTCAGGGAAACGCGCCGTTCCGCGCGCACCGACAGCTGCTGCTCGGAGAAGAGACCGACGCGTCGCTGGAGTAGCCACTCATGCCGTTGTACGAGTATCAATGCGAAGCGTGCGGCAAACGCTTCGAGATGATTCGCAAGTTTTCTGATCCGCCGCTCGAGGTGTGTACCCTTTGCGGCAAAGGTCCGGTGCAGCGGCTGCTGTCGTCGCCTGCGATTCAGTTCAAGGGCTCGGGTTGGTACATCACCGACTACTCGCAGAAGGGAAAGAGCGACGGCAGTGACTCGGCGTCGGGATCCAAGGGCGACGCGAAGTCGACCGATGCCGGCAAGAGCGACACGAAAAAGAGCGACGCGGGAACGGCGGCGGCCTCGTCATCGACGAATACGACCAAGGCACCTGCCGCAGAGAACTGAGCGTCGCCGATCGCTAGCGTCCTGACTGCACGCCAATCTTCAAATCGAGCGTTTCCAGATACTGCCTGAACGGTTCAGCGAGCTCCGGCCGCTGCAGCGCGAAGTAGACGACTGCTTTCAGGAACCCCAGCTTGTTGCCCGTATCGTGCCGCACGCCCTTGATTTCACACGCATAGAGCGGGCGCTCGCGCAGCAGCCGCCGCAGCCCGTTCGTCAGCTGAATCTCGCCCGTGCGATCGCTCGCCGTCGCTTCGAGCGCCGGGTAAATGTCCGGGGTGAGGATGTACCGACCGATGATCGCGAGGTTCGAAGGTGCTTCGTCGCGAGGCGGTTTCTCGACGAGGTTGGTGATGCGGTGGACACCCGGTCCAAGGTCTGACGCATCGTCGATCGCGACGATGCCGTAGCTCGACACGTCCGCGACCGGTACGCGTTCCACGGCGATCACGGGGCCCTTGACGCGCTCGTAGACATCGATCATCTGCCGCAGCGCCGGCGGTGTGGCGTCGATCACATCGTCTCCCAGCACGACGGCAAATGGTTCGTCGCCGACCAGGTTGCGCGTCACCAGGACGGCGTGGCCAAGACCGAGCGGCTCCCCCTGGCGGACGTACGAGACGTTGATCAACTTGGTGATCTTGCGGATTTCCTCGAGTTGTTCCTTCTTCCCGCGCTGTTCGAGAAACGTCTCCAGTTCGACCGCCACATCGAAGTGATCCTCGATCGCGTTCTTGCCGCGGCCCGTGACAATGACGATGTTGTCGACGCCGGATTGGACGGCTTCCTCGACGCCGTACTGGATGACTGGCTTGTCGACGACCACCAGCATTTCTTTCGGCTGCGCCTTCGTCGCCGGCAGGAATCGGGTACCGAGACCTGCCGCGGGGAAGACGGCCTTGCGGACAGTGCGCTCCATGTGCGCAATCGTATCGCAGGTACAATCGACACATGCTCGATCCGGCGTTGTTTCGCGAGAATCTCGAATCCGTCCGGGCAGGGATCGCCAAGCGGGGCGTGGATCTGACAGCCGAACTCGAAGATCTCGCCACGCTCGAGACGCGACGACGTCGCCTGCTTCCTGAAATCGAGGGGCTGAAGCGCGATCAGAATGCGGCCGGCGACGAGGTCGCGCGCGCCAAACGTCAAGGCCTCGATGTGACGAAAATTCAGGAAGTGAGCCGTCAACGGGCGCAGCAGATCAAGCAACTCGGCGTGGAGCTCGATTCGGTTGAACAGCGGCGCAACCGGGTTCTGCTCGTGATGCCCAATCTGCCGCACGAATCCGTGCCGGTCGGCAAGACCAGCGACGACAACGTCGAAGTGCGGCGTCACGGCGCACCGCGCGCGTTCGACTTCACCGCACAGCCGCACTGGGACCTCGGCCCGGCGCTCGGCATCATCGATTTCGAGCGCGGCACCAAGATCGCCGGTGCGCGCTTCTCCGTGCTCCTGGGTGCCGGCGCGCGACTCGCTCGTGCCCTGATCAACTTCATGCTGCATCTCCACACGACCGAACACGGGTACACGGAGGTGGAGCCGCCGTTCATGGTCAACAGCGCATCACTGACCGGCACCGGCAACCTGCCGAAGTTCGAGGCCGATCTCTTCAAGATCGCCGGGGAGTGGGATCTCTACATGGTGCCGACCGCGGAGGTGCCGCTGACGAACATGCATCGCGGCGAGATTCTCGATGGCACGACGCTGCCGATTCGCTACACGGCGTACACGCCGTGCTTTCGCAGCGAGGCCGGATCCTACGGTGCCGATGTGCGTGGACTCATTCGCCAGCACCAGTTCGACAAAGTCGAGCTGATGGCCTTCACGGAGCCGGACCACTCATACGACGAGCTCGAGCGGCTGACCTCGAACGCCGAGGAAGTACTGAAACGCCTCGAGCTTCCCTACCGGACGGTGCTGCTCTGCACCGGTGACATGGGATTTGCGTCGGCAAAAACCTACGACATCGAGGTGTGGCTGCCGGGACAGAACACATATCGGGAAATCTCCTCCTGCAGCAACACAGACGGGTTTCAGGCGCGGCGGGCCAACGTGAAATATCGCCCGAAGGGAACCGGAAAAGCCGAGTTCGTGCACACGCTGAACGGATCCGGGCTCGCGGTGGGGCGGACGTTGATCGCGCTGCTCGAGAACTTTCAGCAAGCGGACGGGTCGGTGGTCATTCCGGATGCGTTGCGTCCGTTCATGGACGGGCAGTCGGTGATCAAAGCACGATAGGATCGTTCAGCGTTCAGCCGGTTCAAGGTTAGCGCTGCGCAGCGCGGAGGGATGGCCGAGTGGTTTAAGGCGGCGGTCTTGAAAACCGTTGGCTCGGAAACGGGCCCGGGGGTTCGAATCCCTCTCCCTCCGCCAGCCTTCGCTCACGAATGCTGGCAACGGCTGTCTCGACGTAGCGGCGGCAGCCGCGAAGTCGGACCTCCCGCTGCTTCAAACCATCTGCGAGCTTCGGCCAGGCCGGCCTGAAGGGGCCACACCGCGAGCTCTGCGACCTTGTCACTTCTGCGGCTGTTGGCGCGCGACCGCACGGAAGTTGCAGCTATCTGCGACAGGCAGTTGCGCTCACCCGCCTTCTCATCGATACTTTCGCCGCCAGTGCCCCTGTCGAGCTTGCTGTCGCTCGTCTCCGGCGGACGTGTGCCTTCCCGCCACAACGCGATCATTGCCACGGTCGTCGCGATGCTCGTGTTCCTGTTTCGAGTCCTGGCCGAGGGTCGTCTTCCCAACGACCACTACATGCACCTGGTGTGGGCGCAGCGACTGCTGTTCGGAGACATTCCTGGCCGCGACTTCGTGGATCCCGGGATGCCTCTGATGTATACCCTGTCGGCCATCGTCCAGCACGTATGGCCAGGCCCCTTCAGCGAGACACTGCTCACGAGCGCGATGATCGCTGTTGCCGCGAGTCTCACGTTCCTGGTCGCGACGGCCCTGACCGGGTCTCGGGTCGTCGCCTTGGCCGCCACCGCTCTGGAGGTCGCACTCTGGCCGCGCCTCTACGGATATCCGAAAATCCTCGTTCCGGCGTTGACGCTGTTCCTGCTCCGGCGATACGTGAGACGCCCCTCGCTGCCCGGGATATGGTTGCTCGGCATCAGCACCGGCCTCACCTTCCTCTTGCGTCATGACCTCGGACTGTTCGCGTTCATCGGCACATCCGCGGCGCTGCTGACGACAGGCGCAGGGGCGCACCCGCGGATGCGAGTGTGGACGTCCTACGCCCTTCGTACCGCACTCACCCTCTTCCCCTACCTCCTTTTCGTTCAGATCGTCGAAGGCCTCGCTGAAAATCTGCGCGAAGGGTACGAGTTCAGCAAGTCGGACGCGCACCAGCTCCTGCTGTCGCCGTCGGCACTTCCTTGGTTCGAACGCATTCTTCCCTTCGGCGATGCGGAAGCAGCGATCGTCATCTACTACGTCGCTGCCGCGCTGTGCATCGTACCTCTCGCGCGCCTCGTCTATCGGGAACGCCGCGACGACGCGACGGTGTCCGTTCTGGTGTGCACGTCAGTGATGCTGGCCTGCTATTGGGTGGTCATCCTCCGTCACCCGCTGACCGCGCGCATTGCCGATGCCGGCGCGCTCATCGTTATTTCAGGCGGATGGATGGTCGTTGATCTCGCTCGCGGCGCGGTGACCGCGTTCACCCGGCGCCCCTGGCGCACGGCGATCGTCACCGCGAGTGTTGTGTGCGCAACGGTGGCCGTCCTGTTCAGCGCGGTCACGGTCGGGCATCTCGACGAGCGGGTCGAGAAAAGTCGCATCGGAGACGGCCTGTCGAAAGTTGAAGAACGCGTCACCGCTCTCGCCGACGCGGGGACCAGCTGGCCATGGACCTGGTACTGGCCCAGTGGGGATCAACCAGCGGTCATCGAGTACCTGAACGAATGCACCGCCCCGACGGATCGCGTGCTGATGACATGGTCGGCCCCCGAATTCTTCTTCTTCAGCGGCCGGAGTTTCGGAGCAGGGCACGCGCTCTTCATGCCCGGCTCCTTTGCGACGCCCGCAGATCGCGAGAAGATGATCGAGCGTCTGGATGGCGAACGGGTTCCGATTGCGCTCATCAACGAGACAGAGAGGGACGCGTTTGCCTTGTCGTTCCCCGAGCTCGATGCACTGCTCCGGGACCGCTACGCGACGGTCGCGACATTCACGATCCGCGATGGATCGAGCATCGCCATTGCAGTACGCGATCGGCTCCGTGCGACGCGTACTTACGGTCCCGACGGCTGGCCGTGCGGGTTCGATGACGAGGCGCGCTCCTCCGAACCGCGCTCACGGCTCCAGCGAGCGACTCGTTCGCTCGCGACGTGGCGGCCTCAGGCGCAAGCTCGACTTGCGAGATCAGCCACCCTGACGTTCCCCCAGCATCAACATTAGGGCGCGCCGCCTTTGGCGGCAGTGACCTCGAGGAAGAAACATCACGCCTTCACGAACGTCGTGATCTTCCGCCGCGTGCGCTCGCGCAGCGAGAATTCCCGCAACTGATCGGCGAGCGCTTCGAGATTGGGAATGCCCTGAATGACAACCGACGGGAGATCCGGATCCGAGGACCGCAGGTGCAGCATCGAGTGCCCGAGCATGCGCATGCCGAACGGCCGATGGATATCGAAATCATCGATGCGGAAGAGCTCGACACTCGACTTGATCGTGGACAGCAGCCCGCGCTCGATCTGGATGCGCTGCGTCGACAGCGTGTAGACGATGGAGCGGCTCCTGAGCCAATAGACGATCGCGGCGATCCCGATCGTCACGACGATGATGAGCCACTGCGTGAGTGAGTAGACGACGGCCGGATGTCCCTCGAACAATAGGTGCTCGACTTCCGCCTCCTTCGCGTTTTCGTACGCCTCGAGATCGGTGTTGCAGAACCGGCACTTGATAGCCGCTGCCTTGATCGTCTCACCACAGACCGGGCACGCCTTGGTTTCGTCGCTCACGTCGCCTCCAAATTCTGCTGGGCCTCGCTAGGAATTGTCGCCGATCCCCGCGATACGATTGAAGCATGCCGATGAAATGGTGCGCAGCCACGATTCTCGCGGTCTTCGCCTGTTTGTGCGCGGCGAACGCATCCCCCGCTCGGGCCCAGAGCGCAAACCCGACGCTGAAAAATCCGGCGGCGCTGACCGGGAAGGCGCCGGATACCTATCGCGCGCGCCTCGAGACGAGCCAGGGCGTCATCGTGATCGAGGGGCATCGCGAGTGGGCTCCCAACGCCGCCGATCGCTTCTACAACCTGGTCAAGAACGGCTTCTACGACAACGCCCGCTTCTTCCGCGTGCTGAGCGGCTTCATGGCACAGTTCGGACTCAACGCGGACCCTGACATCCAGCGCGCCTGGAGCCTGGCTGGCCTTCCCGACGAGCCGACGAAACAACGCAACACGCGCGGCTTCGTCTCGTTCGCGCGCGAATCGAGCCCGAACTCCCGCTACACGATGGTGTTCATCAACTACAAGGACAACAGCTACCTCGATAGCGAAGGCTTTCCGCCCTTCGGTCAAGTGGTCACGGGCATGGATGTCGCCGACACGTTGTATAGCGGCTACGGACGGACCAATGTGCCAGATCAACGGCGAATCGTGAGCGAGGGCAACCCCTATCTCGCGGCCGAGTACCCGAAGCTCGATTTCATCAGGCGCGCCCGCATCGAGGGGAAGTAGCGCACCACAGCCCCGTCGCTACGGCGCGAGGTCCTGCCCATCTCCGTCCTGATCCGGAGCGCCGACGACCATTCGTACGAACTGATCTTCCGGCAGTGCGCCGAGGATCTCGATCGATTCGTTGACGACCGTCTTGGGCACGCCCGTGACGTTGAATCGCTGCGCGAGATCCATGAACTCCGTCGCCTCGACGCACGCGGCACGAATGAGCGGGTTCTCGACCGCGAGGCGATGTGCGAGCGTGACCGCACGGGGGCAATGCGGGCATGTCGGCGTCACGAACACGCGGATGTCGAGCGGGGATGTCACGTACTGCGTCACCAGCGTACGGGAGTTCGTCGAGAGTCCCGAATCATCCGTCCCCGCGAGGACCACCGCTTCAATCAGCGACATGAATTCGTACCCGGCCGGTGCGCCCAGGAAGCGCATGCGCGTGTCCTCGTTGTTCCGCAGAAGGACGATGGCCGGGATGTGCTCGATTTCGTAGTGCGCGGCGCGATCGCGGTCGAGAACGAGATTCACCTCCTCGACCGACAGGTGATCGTTCAGCGACACGAGCTCGTCGATCACGCGCTTGGTGACGTAGACGCTTTCGGGCGCGCCGATGGTCTGTGTGAAGAACAGGATCTGCACCGGATGCCGAATCACGGCGAGTCGTGCCCGGACAGTCTCGCGGTCCTGATCGGAAAGCAGCCCCATGGTCAGCCTTCAGAACTTGAACAGATCGTCGAAGGCCTTTCGCGCGTCGTCGGTGCGGGGCGTGGTCGTCTGACGTTCGACGGTCGTTCGCGGGGAATACAGCGTGCAGCTGTTACGGCTGTTCTTGGGCGTGACCCGAGCGGTGACCGGCTGCATGCACTCGAAGCGGCTGCCCGGATCGAAGGACACGCATTGTGCGCACGTGTGGAGGTCGGTCCCGCACCGCAGACACCGGCTGTCGAGGCCGATTTCGCCGGCGACGACATTGCCGCACTGCGCGCAGCGAACCACGTTGTGAAAGCCGGGCATGTTGACGTTCTTGGGCGCATCCTGTGAGATGCGCCGAGCGCCCGCGGGCGCTCCCGGCTCCGGCGCCTGGCGTGGTGCGGCCGGCTTCGGCTGACGATCGCGATCGTCGTCCTGATATCCGCGCTGGCGGTACTTCCTGTCGCTCATGAAGTTGCCACAGAGAGCGCGATTGTATAACGAGGCAACCGCTTCGATGGCCGAGATGGGGTGTCGAGGGTCACGAAGACGCCGTGGGGGAACGGTCCGGCTGCTTGATCCTTTTTTCACAATTGTGGTAAAAACCGAGACTGGTCTTCAGTACGCCGGTCCCGAACCCCGATGCCGCAGATTTTCCGTCCTAGTGCCAATACTCTTTCGAAGCTCGGTCTCGCCGGCGTGCTCATGCTGGTCGGGGGTTTGATTGGCTTCGCAATGCTTCTGGGGCGTTCCTCGTATGTGACCCGCGCCAACGAGTACGTCGAGCAGCCGGTTCAGTTCAGCCATCAGCATCATGTTCGCGACGATGGCATCGACTGCCGCTACTGCCACACGTCGGTCGAGACATCGTCGTTTGCAGGAATTCCGCCCACCAAGACGTGCATGAACTGCCACTCGCAGATCTGGCAGACCGCGCCGATCCTCGAGCCGGTGCGTGCCAGCTTCCGCGAAGATCGGCCGATGCACTGGACCCGCGTCCACGACCTGCCAGACTTCGTGTACTTCAACCACAGCATCCACGTGAAGAAGGGCATGGGCTGCGAAACCTGCCACGGCCGCGTCGATCAGATGCCGTTGATGCGCCAGGTCCAGTCACTGCAGATGGAGTGGTGCATCAACTGTCATCGCCACCCGGAAGATTACGTCCGTCCTCGCAGTGAGGTCTTCACGATGGGTTATCGCCCGACGGTGCCGCAGTCGGTCCTCGGTCCCCAGCTCGTCAAGGAATACAGCATCCGGGGCAACACGAGCTGCTCGACCTGCCATCGGTAAGCGCGCACATGACCGTACCCCACGACATCCAGACACTTCGTTCCAAACTCGAGGGCACTCGCGGGCGCGATTACTGGCGGAGCCTTGAATCGGTATCCGAGACACCGGAGTTCAAGGAGTTCCTCCATCGGGAGTTTCCGCAGAACGCGTCGGAATGGCTCGATCCGGTCGGGCGTCGCAGCTTCCTGAAGTTGATGAGCGCGTCGCTCGCGCTCGCCGGCGTCAGTGCCTGCACGCGACAGCCCGACGAAGCGATCGTGCCGTATGTGCGGCAGCCCGAGGAGATCGTCCCCGGCAAGCCGCTGTTTTTCGCCACGGCGATGCCGTTCGCGGGGACGGGCGTGGGACTGCTCGTCGAAAGCCACGAGGGACGTCCGACGAAGATCGAGGGCAACCCGGATCATCCATCGAGCCAGGGTGCGACCGACCTGTTCGCGCAGGCCGCGATCCTCGGCTTATACGATCCGGATCGCTCGCAAACGCTCACGCACCTCGGAGAGATCCGATCGTTCGATGCGTTTGCGTCAGCCATGCGGGATGTCCTCAAGGTTCAGGAAACATCGCAGGGCGCGGGCCTCCGCATCCTGACCGAGACGGTGGCGTCGCCGACGCTGGGGGCTCAGCTCGACGAACTGCTGATGCGATTCCCCAAGGCGAAGTGGGTGCAGTGGGAACCGTTCGGGCGCCATAACGAGCGCGAGGGCAGCCGGCTGGCGTTCGGTGAATACGTCGACGCGAGCTACGCGATCGAGAAGGCCGACGTCATCCTGTCGCTCGACGCCGATTTCATGTGCGCGGGCAACGGCGGGCTCAAGCACGCCCGTGCCTTTGCCTCGCGACGCCGGATCGAAGGGGATCGCGCGCAACGTAACCGCCTGTACGCGGTCGAAAGCACGCCCACCAACTCGGGAACGAAGGCCGATCATCGGCTGCCGCTGCGGGCGAACGACGTCGAAGCCTTCGCGCGTGCGGTTGCCGGGCAGCTTGGTATCGCCGACGCGGGCGCGGCCGCGGTGCCACAGGCGGCTCAGAAGTGGATCGCGCCGCTCGTCAGGGATCTGCAGGCTGCTCGTGGCCGCAGCCTCGTGATTGCCGGCGAAAGCCAGTCGCCTGCCGTACACGCGCTGGCGCACGCGATGAACGCCGCGCTCGGCAACGTCGGCACGACCGTCGTCTACACCGCGACGGCTGAACTACAGCCGATGGATCAGCGAGCGGGGCTGAAGGAACTGGTCGGCGAGATGAATGCCGGCACCGTGACGATGCTGGTCATCCTGGGCGCCAACCCCGTATATACCGCGCCCGCTGATCTGAAGTTCGGGGATGCGCTCGGCAAGGTCGGTCTTCGCGTCCACCTCGGTCTCTATCACGACGAGACGGGTGCGCTCTCTCACTGGCATATTCCGGAAGCACACTTTCTCGAAACGTGGAGCGATGTGCGCGCCGATGACGGGACGGTGACCATCGTGCAGCCGTTGATCGCGCCGTTATACGGTGGCCGATCCGCACACGAAGTCCTCTCCGCGTTCAACGATGCCGGGCCACGTTCGAGCTACGACATCGTCCGCTCGTTCTGGAGTGGCCGTGCCAACGTGACGCCGAGTGTTGCCCCGACCCCGGCTGGGACGACGTCCGCGCCGACCAATCGTCCAACGACGTCGACAACAGTTGCCGGGCCACCGACGGGCCCGGTGCCGACGTTGTCGCCGTTCGATCACGAGTGGAGGCGATGGCTCCACGCCGGTGTCGTTCCAAACACGGCATTCGCGACCAGGCAAGTGGCCGTCAAAGGAACAATTCCAACGGCGACGTCGACGCCGTCGCTTTTCTCAGGATCCGTCGACGTGGTCTTCCGTCCGGATCCGAGCATCTACGACGGACGCTTCGCCAACAACGCGTGGCTGCAGGAGCTCCCGAAATCGCTGACCAAGCTGACGTGGGACAACGCTGCATTCATGTCACCGGCGACGGCCGAACGCCTCGGTCTCAGCACGATTCGCATCGCCGACGATTCGCCGAAGCGCGCCCAGATGGTCGAGTTGCGTCACGGCGATCGAGTGGTGAGGGCTCCCGCCTGGATCGTGCCTGGATACTCGCCTGACACGGTGACGTTGCACTTCGGGTACGGACGCACGCGAGCGGGCCGGACTGCGAATGGCATCGGGTTCGACGCCAATGTGCTCCGAACCTCATCGACGCCCGATGTGTTGTCCGGAGTGTCGGTGACACGAACCGGCGACAGCATGGAGATTGCCTGCACCCAGGAGCACTGGTCGTACGAGGGGCGCAACATCATTCGCTCGCGGACGCAGGAGGAGTTCGAGAAGAACCCCAGGTTCGCGGTGGAGATGGAGAACCAGCCGCTCGATCGGCGGATCACGTTGTATCCCGAGCGCACGTTTGAAGGCAATCAGTGGGGCATGGCGATCGATCAGAACGTCTGCACCGGCTGCAACTCCTGCGTGGTCGCCTGCCAGTCCGAGAACAACATACCAGTCGTTGGCAAGTCCCAGGTGATGGTTGGCCGCGAGATGCACTGGCTGAGAATCGATCGGTACTACTCGGGTTCGATCGACAACCCCGACACCTACCACCAGCCGATGCTCTGCCAGCAGTGCGAGAAGGCGCCGTGCGAGGTCGTCTGTCCAGTGGGTGCGACAACCCATAGCGATGACGGCCTGAACGACATGGCCTACAACCGCTGCGTGGGCACGCGCTACTGCTCGAACAACTGTCCGTATAAAGTCCGCCGCTTCAATTTCCTGCTGTATGGCGATTTCGAGACGCCCAGCCTGAAGTTGATGCGCAATCCTGACGTCACCGTGCGCAGCCGCGGCGTCATGGAGAAGTGCACCTACTGCGTACAGCGGATCAGACAGGCGGAGATCTCCGCAAAACTCGAGGACCGCGCCATCCGCGACGGCGACATCGTGACCGCCTGTCAGGCGGCCTGCCCGACCGGAGCGATAGTGTTCGGCAACATCAACGATCCCGAGAGTCGCGTGTCGAAGCAGAAGGCGAGCACGCTGAATTACGGGCTGCTGGAAGAGTTGAATTCGAGACCCCGCACGACCTACTTGGCTGTGGTGTGGAATCCCAACACGGAGCTCGATCCAAAGACCACCTCGGAGAAAGAAGGCTAGGGATGGCGACTCTGGAGCGGCCCGACACATCCGCCGAAACCTCTGCGCTGCTCGCCCGGACGCCCGCGGTCATCGCGCCGGGGCACTCGTTCAAATCGGTCACCGACGGGATCAGCCGCGTCGTTCTTTCGAAGCGCACGCCGCTGGGGTGGTTCCTTGGGTTCGCGATCGCGTTCGGGCTGCTGATGGTCCTCAATCTGACCATCGGCAACCTGCTGCTGACGGGCATCGGGATCTGGGGCAACAACGTTCCGGTTGGGTGGGCGTTCGACATCATCAACTTCGTCTGGTGGATCGGTATCGGCCACGCGGGCACGCTGATCTCGGCGATCCTCCTGCTCTTCAGACAGCAGTGGCGCACGTCGATCAACCGGTTCGCTGAAGCGATGACGCTGTTTGCGGTGGCCTGCGCGGCGATGTTCCCGCTACTCCATACCGGCAGACCGTGGCTCGCGATCTATTGGTTGTTCCCCTACCCGAGCACGATGGGCGTGTGGCCGCAGTTCCGGAGCCCGCTCATCTGGGACGTGTTTGCAGTGTCGACCTACGGCACGGTATCGGCACTGTTCTGGTTCACGGGGCTCGTGCCTGACATGGCCACATTGCGTGATCGAGCGAAGTCGGGCTTCGCGCAGCGGATCTACGGAATGCTCGCGCTCGGCTGGCGCGGGTCGGCCAGGCACTGGCAGCGTTACGAGACCGCGTATCTGCTGCTGGCAGGCATATCGACCCCGCTGGTGCTCTCAGTGCACTCGGTCGTGAGCTTCGACTTCGCGGTGTCCAATCTGCCTGGCTGGCACGCCACGATTTTCCCGCCCTACTTCGTTGCGGGCGCCATCTACTCGGGCTTCGCGATGGTGATGACGCTGGCGATCCCGCTGCGGAAGTTCTACGGGCTCGAAGACTTCATCACCATGCGGCACATCCACAACATGACGAAGGTCATGCTGGTCACGGGCATGATCGTCGCGTACGGGTACGCGAACGAAGCCTTCTTCGCGTGGTACAGCGCCGCTCCGTATGAGAAATTCATGATGTACAACCGCATGACCGGACCGTATGCGGTGTTTTACTGGTCGCTCATCGGGATCAACGTGGTGATGATCCAGTTGTTCTGGTTCCGCGCCGTTCGCGAGAACATCCCGCTGCTCTTCATCCTGTCGCTGTTCGTGAACGTCGGGATGTGGCTCGAGCGCTTCATCATCATCGTCACCAGCCTGCACCGCGACTTCCTGCCCTCGTCGTGGGACATGTACTACCCGACGCGATGGGACTTCGGCATGTTCGCGGGGACGATCGGGCTGTTCCTGGCACTCTTCTTCCTCTTCATCCGCTTCCTGCCGGCGATCGCGATCTTCGAGATGCGCACGATCGTGCCTGAAGCGAAGCGCCACCCCACCGCGCACAAGCCGAGCGGCGCCGGGCTGGCCGAACAACACGGGTGATGTGATGGAACACAGCACGACACCCACGATTCACGGCCTGATGGCCGAATTCGAACACGCGTCCGGTCTCGTCGACGCGGCGACCAAGGCACGCCTGGCCGGATACCGGAAGATGGACGCGTATTCACCGATCCCGATCGAGGAGCTGGATGAAGCGCTCGATCTGCGTCGAACGCGACTTCCCCTGCTCGTGTTGATCGGCGGCATCCTGGGTGGGGCCGCCGGATTCCTGCTGCAGGTCTGGGTGTCAGCCATCGCGTATCCGTTGGACGTCGGTGGCCGGCCGATCATCAGCTGGCCCCACTTCATCCCGGTGACGTTCGAGACGACGGTGCTCGGCTCGGCGTTGACCGCCTTTGTCGGCATGTGGGCGCTCAACAAGCTGCCGCAGCCGTATCACCCGGTCTTCAACGTCGAGGCCTTTGCCCGTGCGTCGACCGATCGCTTCTTCCTCGTCATCGAAGCGACCGACCCGAGGTTCGACCGGACCGCGACACAGCAGTTCCTGGAGAACCTGCATCCGCTGGGAGTATCCGAAGTTGCTCCGTAGCCTTCGTGCCTTCGCACTCATCGTCGCATGCGTGGCGGTGTCGGCATGTCGTCAGGACATGCACGACGCGCCGAGTTATGACCCGCTGCAGGAAGCGCCGTTTTTCGCCAATGGCGCCGCGTCGCGGATGCTGGTCGCCAACACGGTCGCCCGCGGCCAGCTCCGTGAAGACGAGCTCTTCTACACCGGCAAGGTGAACGGCCAGCCAAGCACTGAATTCCCGATGCCCATTACGCCCGACATCATGGCGCGCGGGCGGGAGCGCTTCAACGTCTTTTGTTCCCCGTGCCACGGCCGTACCGGCATGGGCAACGGCATGATCGTCCAGCGCGGCTTCCGTCAGCCGCCGTCGTACCACGACGAGCGTCTTCGCAATGCGCCAGTCGGCTACTTCTTCGACGTGATGACCAACGGCTTCGGTGCCATGCAGGATTACTCGGCGCAGGTGCCGCCCGCGGATCGCTGGGCGATTGCCGCCTACATTCGTGCGCTTCAACTCAGTCAAGGTGCGACGGTCGCCGACGTGCCGGCCGATCGTCGCGGCGATCTCGATCGGCCCGCAGCGCCGGCGGGCGTCCCTGCGCAGGAGAACCGGTAACAGTGGACACGACCTACGCTCTCCCGGTGGCCGACATCGAGGCGCCACGTTCGCGCGCCCTCGTCGCCGGAGGCATCGGCCTCGTGGCCTGCGCGATCGGGTTCTTCGTGAATCGCGATCAGTTCTTCCGTTCGTGGCTCATCGCCTACCTGCTCTTCCTGGGCATCGCGCTCGGATCGCTCGCCATGGTGATGATTCAGCACCTGTCAGGCGGCGCGTGGGGCGTCTTCCGGCGGATCTTCGAAGCGGCGAGCCGGACGATTCCACTCCTCGTCGTCCTATTCCTGCCCGTGCTGCTCGGCATGACGACGTTGTATCCGTGGACGCACGCGGATCGCGTCGCCGCTGACGAAGTGATGCGGCACAAGGCGCCGTACATGAACACGCCGTTCTTCATCGTCCGCGCCGCCATCTACTTCGTCGGCTGGTGGACGATCGCCACGTTGCTCAACAAGTGGTCGGCGGATCAGGATCGCGGCGACGTGTCGGCGAACAGGCGGCTCCAGCGTCTGAGCGGCGGTGGACTCGTCTTCTACGCGCTCGGGGTGACGTCGGCTGGGATCGACTGGATCATGTCGCTCAACCCGCACTGGTACTCGACGATGTTCGGGTTCATCGTGATGGGTGGACAGGGCGTTGCGACGCTCGCCTTCACGATCGTCGTCGCAGCGTTCCTGGTCAAGCGCGAGCCGATGACGGACCTGCTGAAACCGCATCACTTCCACGACCTGGGGAAGCTGCTCTTCGCCTTCATCATGTTGTGGACGTACTTCAACTTCTCGCAGTATCTGCTGGTGTTCGCGGCCAACCTGGTTGAAGAAGTCCCCTACACGATTACGCGGACGAGTCATGGGTGGCAGTACCTGGCGCTGTTCCTGGTGGCCTTTCACTTCGCCGTACCATGGCTGCTGCTGCTGTCGCGCGACCTCAAGCGCAACTCGCAGCGGCTGGTGGTCATCGCGGCGTGGATGATCGTCATGCGGTTCGCCGACCTCTTCATGCTCGTCTCTCCGGAGTTCGCATCGACCGGCGGCAACCTGCATCTCGTCGAGGGCGAGCACGTCAGCCACATCTTCTTCCACTGGCTCGATCTGGCCGCTCCGCTCGCGGTCGGCGGATTGTGGTTGTGGGCGTTCTTCGGGCAGCTGGCGCAGCGGCCGCTGATCGCCGCCAGTGATCCGTATCTGCGCCAGGCGCTCGAGAGCGGGGGAGGCCACTGATGGCTCACGACTCCCACAGCCACGCCTCCGCTGACGATCAGTACCGCAACACGACCGAAGGATCGGGGCACGAGCACACCGACGCCAACGTCTGGATGATCGTCCAGTTTGCGATCTGGCTGGTGGTGAGCGCGGTGATCGTGCACATCGGGATGTTCTTCATGTTCCGCGTGTTTGCGGATCAACGGGAAGCCAAGACACCGGCCGAGTTCCCGCTCGCGGTGGGCCAGGAGCATCGGTTGCCTGCCGGTCCGCGCCTGCAGCGGTTCCCGGCCAACGAGATCTACGAATTCCGCACCGAGGAAAACGAGCGGTTGAACTCGTACGGCTGGATCGATCGCAATGCCGGCACCGTGCATATCCCGATCGCCGATGCCATGCGCATGACCCTCGAGCGTGGGCTGCCCGCGCGTCCGCAAGCCGCACCGCCGGACGGCGATGTCGCGCCGGGGATGATGCCGCAGGATTCGAGCTCAGGCAGGACGCTGGAACGAAGAAGGCAGTAAGACCATGAACGCTGTCATTCACAATTCAAAATGCAAAATGCGAAAGCCGTCCGGGACGCGGCAATTCGGCGTTCGGGTACTGGTGTCGTTTTGCATTTTGCATTTTGCATTGTGCATTGCGACCGCTCACGCTCAGCTCCAACCCGGCACTCCGGGTTCCATGGGATTCAGCAGCGGCATCGTCGCATCGAATGTGCCGCCCCAGTTCAAGGACGTCACCTTTGCGCAGCGACTGGGTCAGAAGCTTCCCCTCGACGTGCAGTTCAAGGACGAGAGCGGACGGAGCGTGGCGCTGGGCGAGTATTTCGGAAAACGCCCGGTCCTCGTCGCATTCGTGTACTACCAGTGCCCGCTGCTCTGCACGCAGATCATGAACGGGATCTCGTCGGCGCTGAAAGTGCTGCCGTACACGCCGGGCAATGAGTTCGACATCGTGCTCGTGAGCTTCGATCCGCGCGATACGCCGGAGGCGGCCAACGCGAAGAAACGGGCGCACCTCGATCACTGGGCGGCGCGCGAGACCGCACACGGGTGGCACTTCCTGACCGGCGACGAAGCATCGATTCGGCAGGTCACCACGGCCGCGGGATTCATGTATCAGTGGGATGCCGAGACGCAGCAGTTCGCGCACGTCAGCGGACTCCTGGTGGCGACCTCGGACGGCACGCTGTCGCGGTACTTCTACGGGGTCGAGTTCTCGCCGAAGGATCTGCGTCTCGCGCTCGTCGATTCGGGCAAGGGCAAAGTGGGTTCGGTGGTCGATCAGTTGCTGCTCTACTGCTATCAGTACGATCCGTCCCACGGAAAATATGGTGCGGTGTTCATGAACATCATGCGGCTTGGGGGTGTGCTCACCGTGATCGTCATCGGGGGTTTCATCCTGTTGATGCGGCGCCGCGAGATGCGATCGGCCGCGGAGAGGCACGCCTGAGCGTCTATGGGATCTGGGTTCTCGCTGTTTCCTGAACAGGCGTCCACGCTGGCCCCCCGCGTGGACAACCTGTATTTCTTTATCGTCGCCGTGACGGCGTTCTTCGCCGTGCTCGTCTCCGTCCTGGTGATCGTGTTCGCGTGGAAATACCGCACCAGCGATCCACTCGCCGTCGGCGAGAACATTCACGGGTCGATTCCGCTCGAGCTCGGCTGGTCGATCATCCCGTTCGTCGTCGCCGTGGTCATCTTCGGGTGGGCCGCCGACGTGTTCTTCGACTTGCAGCGCCCGCCCGACCAGACGATCGAGATCTACTCCACCGCCAAGCGGTGGATGTGGAAGTTCCAGCACCTCGAGGGCCAGAGCGAGATCAACGAGTTGCACGTGCCGGTGGGGCGCGCGGTCAAGGTGACGTTCACCTCGGAGGACGTGCTTCACTCGATGTTCTTCCCGTCGTTCCGGGTGAAGGCCGACGCGATCCCTGGTCGCTACAGTTCGGTCTGGTTCACGGCGACGAAGATCGGTGAGTACCACCTGTTCTGCGCGGAGTACTGCGGAACGAACCACTCGGGCATGATTGGAAAAGTCGTCGTGATGGAGCCGGGCGCGTATCAGGCGTGGCTCACTGGAGCGTTGGGCGCCGGTTCGATCTCACAACGTGGCGAGCGGCTCTTCAACGATCTGGCGTGCAATACCTGCCACCTCAATGACGGACAAGGGCGAGGGCCGTCGCTCGTCAACAAGTTCGGGTCGTCAGAAGAGTTGACCACCGGGGCGCGAGTCGTGGTCGACGAAGCCTACGTCCGCGAATCGATCCTCACGCCGCAGGCCAAGCTCGTCGCACCGTACCAGCCCCTGATGCCCACGTTCCAAGGGCTGGTGAGCGAGGAGAACGTGATGGCGCTCGTCGAGTACATCAAGTCGCTCCGGTCGTCAGGCGGCGGCGGGGCGCGGACGGGAGCGCCGGAGCCCCAGGCCGGCGCACCGGAAACCCGGGAGAACAGGTAAGACCATGGCATCCATCGCTTCGCCCGTGACCGCTCCGCGCGTCACGTATCTCAACCACGAGCACGGCGTCGCCTCGTGGCTCCTGACGAAGGACCACAAGCGCATCGGCCTGATGTACCTCGTCGTCGTGACCTTCGCGTTCTTCCTCGGCGGGTTGTTCGCCACGATGATTCGTCTCGAACTGGCGACGCCCGCTGGCGATCTGCTCTCGGCGGATACCTACAACAAGATGTTCACCATGCACGGCGTGACCATGGTGTTCTTCGTGCTGATCCCCGCCGTGCCGGCGATCCTCGGCAACTTCGTGTTGCCGCTGATGCTGGGTGCCAAGGACGTCGCGTTCCCGAGACTGAACCTCCTGAGCTGGTACATCTTCGTGATCGGCTTCCTCTTCACCGTCTACGCGATGGTGTCCGGCGGTGTCGACACGGGGTGGACGTTCTACACCCCGTATAGCAGCCGCGCCTCGAACACGAACGTGATGATGACCGGCCTCGGTGTCTTCATTACCGGGTTCTCGTCGATCCTCACTGGTCTGAACTTCATGGTGACGATCCACCGGATGCGCGCGCCCGGACTCACGTGGTTCCGCCTGCCGCTGTTCGTCTGGGCGGTCTACGCGACGAGCCTCGTGCAGATCCTCGGCACGCCCGTCATCGCGATCACGGTGCTCGCGCTCGCAATCGAGCGCGGCTTGCACTTCGGCATCTTCGATCCGGCGCTCGGCGGCGACCCGGTGCTCTTCCAGCACATGTTCTGGTTCTACTCGCACCCGGCGGTCTACATCATGATCCTGCCGCCGATGGGAGCGATCAGCGACGTCATCGCCGCGTTCTCGAGAAAGAGCATCTTCGGCTACTCGTTCGTCGCGTTCTCGAGTCTTGCGATCGCCATCTTCGGATTCCTCGTGTGGGCGCACCACATGTTCGTCGCCGGTATCTCGGTCTATTCGGCGCTCGTCTTCTCGTTCCTGACTTACGCGGTCGCGATCCCGTCCGCCGTCAAGGTATTCAACTGGGCGGCGACGATGTACAAGGGCGCCATCTGGCTCAAGGCGCCGATGATCTGGGCGCTGTGCTTCCTGGGCCTGTTCCTGGTTGGCGGACTCACCGGTCTCTTCACCGCGGCGTTGGGCGTGGACGTTCACATTCACGATAC
>DATFRP010000316.1:0-25117 GCA_035263125.1 Vicinamibacterales bacterium | reverse complement strand
GTGGCAGAGGCGATGGCTGAGGCATACAACCGTACCTGACGCTCGTAGCGATCGAGCGAACCATCGAGCTCGCGATCGGTCTTGAAGTCGACGACCACGAATTCCTCGCCGTCGGTGAACGCGAGATCGACAGTGCCTTCGATGAGCGTGCCGGCCTGCGTGCGGATCGTGATCGGCGTCTCGCGATAGCAGCGGCCATTGGCCGCGGCGTCCGACGCAGCCCGCAGTACCGGGTGCATCAGCACGCGGCTCACAAGAGCCTGAGCCGACACGATCTCATCAGGCTCCGCATCGAGGAGCCGGCCATGCGCGCGCGCGAGCCGCCCCAAGGCGCCTGCATCTTCGCCCGCAAGCGGCATATCGGCCAGCAGCGCGTGGACGAGCGATCCGAATCGGACTCCACCCGGGCGATCGCCTGTTGCCGCTGCGGTCTCGACAGCGATCGGAATATCGTCGATCGACGCTGGGAAGCCGGCGGCCGCCTCGGTCGCCGTCATGACTTCGATCGAGGGCAGCCGCGCCGTGTCGATCGCCGCTTGCCGTCCCATCTTCCATGACTCGTACGCGTGGAGATACCGGCGCAGGACCGCTGGGTCGACGTTCTTGACGATCAGATCGTCGCGCCGCAGTCCGAACGGTGCCTCTGCGTTGAGACGCATCACGGCGGGCTCCGGTGACCACCATACGAACGAATAGCGTGTGCCGTCCCATTCGCCCGAATGTTCGCCTGGACACACGGTCAGCCTCGTGGCGGGATCGCCGTCCGGACGCCCAAGCACCGAGTCCTTGCTCGAGAATCTTGGACACCCGTCAGCGTTTGCGCTCGAGCGGCGCCGATCCTCGGCTGGATAGATTGCCGTGTTCAGCGGGGCGACCCATCCATCCGGGTAAGGTGCATCGCCCACGGCAGGGACGACGAGCAGGTCTCTGGCCCGAGTCGCCGCGACATAGGCAATGCGCTCACCTTCCTTCTGCTCGCGCAACAATTCCAACGTCCGGTTGTCGATCAGCTCCTTCGGCGACCACCCCCCGATGCGCAAGGCACACAGCCCCCGTTCGGCGTCGAGAAAACGGCTCGCATCGAACGGCGTCAGCCGGGCAGTGATGTCCGCCAGAATCACCACCGGGAACTCGAGTCCCTTTGCCTTGTGCACCGTCATCAGACGCACGCCGTCGCTGCTCTCCTCGAGAATCGGTGCCTCGGCGGCCTGATCGCCGAGCGCAGCTTCGCGCAGGCGTTCGACGAACCCACGAAACGACATGCCGCCTTCGAGCTCGTACTGGCGTGCGAGCTCCGCAACGTGCAGGACATTAGCAAGCGCCTGTTCGCCTCCGGGCCGCAACACGAAGCCCACGTGCGCTCGTGTGTGATCCATCAACTGCCCGATCGTCTCCGCAATCGGACGACGGTTTCTGAGCCGATGCAGCGACGCAAGGACCGCAAGCGCATCGCGTATCGGCTCGAGTCCCTCGGGCACGATCTCGGACACGCGGAACGGATGAAATCTCCCACCGCAGCGATGGTGATATTCGAGCAATTCCTCGTCGCCAATGGCGAACAACGCACCCCGAAGTGTCGCGAACACCGACAGCTGATCGTCAGGCCACTCGATCGCAGTGAGTGCGGCGCGCAACGTTTCGATCTCCTCGCGATCGTGGAAGGCCTTGCCTCCGACGAGCAGATGCTTCACTCCTCGCGCATCGAGCGCCTCGACATAGGGACGGGTCACATCCTCGCCGTAACTGAGAAACCGCCTGAAGAGGATGCAGACATGCCGCGCTTCGAGCGGCACGCGCTTTTCTGGATTCGGCCGCTCCGTCACCGTCCACCCGCTCTCTGTCACGAGCCAGTGGACGTACGCACCAATCGCATCGGGCAGCGATCGCTCGATGGCACGGGCGGCGATGAAACGCTGCGCGTACGGCTCCGGCACCGGAAGCACGACGACCGACGGTTGCCCCGTCTGATCGGCTCGCGATCCCTGGAGCGGTACGTAGCGTGCCTGCCGGGACTCGACGTCGCCGTCCATCACTGGTTCGAACGCCGCGTTCACCACGCGTTGAATGTTCGGCACGCTCCGGAAGCTCTTGCTCAGCTCGACCGGCGTTGCCCCTGCATCGATCAGTTGTTGACAGACTTCCTGATAGACGTGCACGTCGGCGCGACGGAAGCGATAGATCGACTGCTTCGGATCGCCGACGATGAACAGCTTCCCCGGCACCGGCCTGACGTCCTGCCAGCGGGTTTCGCCGGGATCACTCGCCGCGAGCAGGAGAAGCAGCTCCGCCTGCAATGGATCGGTGTCCTGGAACTCGTCGACGAACAGGCGCGTGAACCGCTTCTGAAAATGGCGACGCACGTCGGCGTTGTCTCTCACGAGGTCGCGGGCAAGCAGGAGGAGATCCAGGAAGTCGAGCGCTCCCGCTCGCGCCTTCAGCGCCTGATAGCGATCGACGCACGAGAGGAGCTCGCCGTGCAGGAGCGCGGCCAGATCGGCATCAGCGCGTGTCTGGAAGTCGAGCAGGGCGGCGGTCAGGCGATCGCGAATCGACAGCACCTGCGCGCGCGTCGTTCCCTTTCGATACGTCGGCCCCGTGCCTTTGCGCGCCCGTTTGAAGTCCCGATCCCGCGCCAGGTCGATGAATCGCGCTTCGAGGCTGTCGAGATCGGCGTCGGTCTCGGTCGCTGGCGCTCGGCCCAGCTCGCGGCTGAGACGACGAACCGGTGCGGTGTCGAGGAAGAGATTGTCGCCAGGGTAGGACGCGCCATCCGACGCCGCGGCAAGTTCGTCGACGAGATCGATGAGACCACGGATCGCCGATCGACGATCGAAGGGCTCGCGTTCCCACGGCGCTCGAAAGTCGCGCCATTCAGCCAGATCGAATCCCGCCCTGCGCAGGCGTTCCATCGGGCCGTCTTCATCGATGTCGCCGGGGCGGAAGCCGCGGCTCGTACGCCGCAGCGATCGACGCACGCCCTCGGGCGGCTGTTCGAGGCCGGCTTGGAACCACGACGCGAACGCCTCGTCGAACAGTCGCCGTGCGTCACCATCGGTCAACACGCGGAAGAGCGGATCGACCCGCGCTTCCACCGGCCGCTCGCGGAGCAGATCGGCGCAGAACCCGTGAATCGTGCTGACGTGCGCCTCTTCGAGGTTGTGGACGGCGTCCTCCAATCGCCGCGAGACATCGCGTGTCGGCGAGTCGTGTCGCTCCTGCTCCAGCTGCTGCCTGAGCCGCAGCTTCAGCTCACCCGCTGCCTTTTCCGTGAACGTCACGGCGACGATCTCGCGCACGTGTGCGCGCCCTTCAGCCAGCACGCGCACGATGCGCTTGACCATTTCCGTCGTCTTGCCGGTGCCTGCCGCGGCTTCGACCACCAGCGTTGCGTCGAGCTCGTCATGAATCAGACGACGGGACTCCTCGTCAGTACGCGGGACGCGGACGATCACGGCCGGCTCCTGATCTCGCCAAGGTCGGCGAGGGTCTGCGGATCTCGGGGCTTGCGCAGCACGCGTCTGAAGACCCCGGGGCCGCACACCGGACGAAAGTCGCATCGCGCACACGCGTCTTCGGTGGGCACGGCGGCGAGAAACCCCGACTCGATCGCGCGGTCGACGACCTGCAGCACCTCGAGACCCATCGCGCTCGTTCGTTCGTCGAGCGGAATCCCGTGTTCGTGGAAACCGCCGTTGGCCGTGCAGTAGAAGAGGCGCCCATGACTGACCGGTCCGCCGAGTGCAGCCTCCACGGCCATCGCGTAGAGCACGGGTTGCAGCACCGATCCGCCCCCGATGATGATCTTCTCGATCTTGTCCGGCCTGCGGCCGGTCTTGTGATCGGTGACGCGCAGGACCTTCGTCTGCCGATGTTCTTCGATCAAATCGATCGCCCCTTTGAGCAGAAACCCGCCCGGCAGGGTGACCGCCTGCTGTACGCTCGTCGCATCGCGCTCGCCGGGCACCGATCCAAACGCCCACTCGAACCGCGATGGGATCCACTCGGCGCCGTCGCGCGCGAGATGATCGAGCCAGGTGTGGAGATCGCGTCTGATCGCCGCCGTTTCGTCGTCCCAGACCCGTTCAACGGCAGGCGCCAGTTCGTCTTTCGCGCGTGAGCCGACTTCGCCGATCACCTGGTCCAGGATGCGGCGCGCCTCGTCCGCGTTCGCACCGGTCACCGGCAGCATCTGCCGCGACTGCAGCTCGCGAAAGAACTGCGCCTGCATCTCGTGGAACAGGCTGCCACGCGTGAGCGGATCCATCCGTTGCAGCGGTTCGGGGATCTCGAACGGTTGGAGGCGATAGAACGCGGCCAGCACGAACTGATACGGACAGACGCTGAACTTCTGCAGCGACGACAGCGAGTACGCCCGTCGCGTCAGCCGACGTGCGGCGAGCGCCTCGGTCGTGAATGGCGACACCCGTGTCAAGCCGTCATTCGCCGACCAGCGTCGAGCGCCATGCGCCCATCGATCGATGACCGATCGTCGGAGACATTCGTTCAGCTTCAGCAGGTAGTGCGCGTGTCCCTTGACGGCGTCGGGATTGCGCTCGTCCAGGAGACCACGCAACACCGCGAGGTCGTGCTCCTGATCGTCGATTGCGTCGCCGGCCGCCGTCGGCGACGGCCACGCCAGCGATGCATCACCTGCCACCCGTGCACGTTCTTCGAGCAGCTCATGATGAGGAACCCGTCCGGTGGCCGCGCGCATCACGTCGAGGGCGTAGAACGACGGTACGCGGGCGCGCGACTCGTTCAACTCGATCCGCGGATACGACACGTAGACACGATCCGACGCCGCGCCGATCGCCAATTGCAGCAGCACACGCTCCGAGGCGAGACGATGACGCTGCTGCTGCAGCGAGGCGTCGAGGCGTTCACGCAGATCGTCGAGGAGAAGGGGATCCTCCCGCGGCTTCTGCGGAAACATGCGTTCGGCAAGACCCGGCACGAAGACGACGCGGAACCGCCGGCCGCGCGCCTGATGCGGCGTGCCGACGAAGACGCGGCCGTGACGCCGCAGTGGTGGCTCGGCCTCGAGCATCAGCAGACGCTCGCGGAGCACGCGCCGCGCTTCTTCGAGATCGATCGGGCCCACGTCAGCCATCGGACGCAGATCGGCCAGTACACGAAGGACCTGCGCCGGGGTTCTCAGCACACGCGGCGCGAGCGCTTCGAAGCGATCCAGCCACTCACCCCACGTGCCGTGCGCGGGCCACGCCGCCATCTGCTCGATGATCGGCAGCGCAAACGTGCGGAGATGCGCCAGCTGGTCCAGTGTGCGCTCGAGTGCTTCGAGCTTCGCGTCACCGCCATCGTCGCGTGCCGCTTCGCGACGCTGTCGCTCGAGCTCGTTGGCTTTCCCTTCCAGGCGACGGGCCCACCGTTCGGCCGTCTGTCCAATCACCGCAGCGTCGACGAGCAGCTGCTCCCATCGCCAGGGCGTTCGCAGCGTGCCGGCGACCACACGGCCCGATGGATCGATAGGCTCGCCAGCGAGCGCGCGCTCTTCACTGGCGGTCTCATCGTCGATGACGTCCGTGGTGCGAGAGAGCGATTCGTCGACGGAGGCGACCCAGTGCTGCTCGGCATCGCCTTCGATCTGGGGCACCTGTGCGAGGGAAAGATATTCGGCAAAGCGCGCGGCGGACAACTGTTCCGCCGCACACGCGAGCAGCGCGAGAAAAGCCCGGCCCGCCGGATGCGGTCGACGAGTTCCCCGATCGAACCAGGCGGGAATCTCGGCGCGCGCGAACGCGTGTTCCAGCAGGCCGGCGTAGTTGTGGGGCGACCGCACGAGCACGGCGATCTCATCGAACCGCACGCCGCGCCGCGCCTCGGTGAGAATGCGCCGCGCGATCTCGATCGACTCGCGTCCCTCACCGGGCGCCGAGAAGAACGTCAACGATCCATCGAGCTGACGAAGTAGTGGCTCCTCTTCCGTGTTGAAGAGGTACCTTCGCAGGCAGGCGAGATCGTCTGTTCCAGTCGAGTCGATGGTCTCGACGATCGCGCCGAGCGCGCGCAGATGCTCGAGCGCATCCCGTGACGCCTCGCCATACGGGATCGTGGCGAGCGTCGTCTTCGCAGCCGCTATCACCGCACCGACGATCTCGCGATCCGCGGCGGTGTCGAGCGACAGATCCAGGAGGACAACGACATCGGCGGGCGGCACCTCGCGGAGCACGCGAGCGGCGACGCGCAAGAGCCGAGCCCGATCGGCGGCTGCGGCGCGCTCGAAACAGGTCTCGACGCTGGTGAGGAGATCGGCCAGATCAGGGCCGGCGAGCGGCAGTCGCGCGACGTCGGCGCCGTCGACGCGAGCCAGACGAAGCTCCTGCACGGTTCGAGCGAGCGCACGCGGAAACCCCGGAGTGCTCGCGACCGGTTCGAAGTATCGCAGCGATGCGTCGTGCTGCGCCTCGAAAACCGCGCGCGCGGCAACCGCCTCGGCCCCGAGCCATGTGCTGGGCGCGACGCCTTCATTCGCAAGTGCGAGCATCGCGCTGCGTGCCGCGAGTTGCGTCAGGCTGAGTCGTTGAATGCCGAATGTCGCGGGCACACCCGCGGCAACGTCGCGAGCGAAATCATCCGCCGCGCCGCGCGACGCGCCGATGATGAGAACGCGCGTGCCTGGTGTGACGCTGCTGAGGAAACCGCGGGCGCGGGATAAACGTTCCGTCGCGCTCGAGGAGACGACGACCTGCAGGCTGGTGGGGCGGGTAGGGTGGATGGGGCTGGTGGGGTGGATGGGGAGGCTGGTGGGATCAGACATTCGTTCCTCGCTTTCCCGACCGGTCGTCGGGTATCCGTTAATCGCAGGCCTCCTGCGATCGCCATCAATCTAACATGGCAGCGCCATTGCTCGAAGGGCGCCTGTGCCTCTCCACTATCACTCCCTCGTTGTCTGGCAGCGTGCCGACGATCTGTTCATCGACGTTCATCAACTCACGCGCACGTCGTTTCCGGAATTCGAGCGTTTTGAACTCGGCTCCCAATTGCGGCGCGCGGCGTACTCAGTTGCAGCGAATGTCGTTGAAGGATCCGAACGAGAGCACAAGAAGGAACGGCTGAATTTCCTGAGCGTGTCGCGGGCGTCGCTCGCGGAGGTTGGATACTGCCTTCATGTGGCCAGAAGGCTTGGCTACATCAACTCTGACAAGTTCAACGGATTTGACCTATCGATCAGACGCGTGAGTGCGGCCCTGCACGGCTACATTCGTGCGGTCAAGGAAGGACGAGCACGCTAATGACGAATGGGGTCGTGCCTACCCAAAGCCCTACCCCACGATCCGCGTTCTACCCAACATCCCCATCGACCTTACCAGCCCCATCCACCCCACCTGCCCCATCCACCCCACCAGCCCACCCGCCCCACCCGCCCTACCTGCCCCTACCTGCCCTACCTGCCTCACCCGCCCTTTCATGGCGCCAGTCGATCGCGGCGCCATGACCCTGCCGACTGTTTCTGGTAACGCAGGCGATCATGCAGACGACTCGGGCGACCTTGCCAGAATTCGAACTCGTCGGGAACCAGACGATAGCCACCCCACCACGCGGGACGTGGCACTCGGTCACCGAACCGCGTCCGCGCCGCATCAAACCGCCCTTCCAGCACCTCACGGCTCTCGATGACTTCGCTTTGCTGCGACGCGTACGTCCCCCAGCGACTTTCGACGGGCCGCGTCGCGAAGTACGCGTCGGATTCCGCCGCACTCACCTTCTCGACTGCGCCGTCGATCCGCACCTGACGTTCGACTGAACGCCAGGTGAAGAGCAGGCTCGCGCGCGGGTTCTCGGCAAGCTCGCGTGCCTTGCGGCTCTCGTAGTTGGTGTAGAAGACGAAACCGCGACCGTCGAAGTCCTTCAGCAGCACGTTGCGGACCGACGGGTGACCATCGCGGGTCGCGGTCGCCAGCGCCATTGCCGTCGGGTCCGATTCGAGCGTGCGCACCTGCTCGAACCAGCGGGCAAACTGGCGGAACGGATCGGGGTCAGAGTCAGTTTCGCCGAGCGGCTCGCCCTGGTACTCGCGTCTGATGTCAGCGAGGCTCATCGGCTCGAGCATCGGGAGTCGGCTTCGCTTTGGAAGACAGGGTACGAGCTGGCGCGTTGGCGATCGGAGCAGCGGGATCGGGGGCAGGAGCGGCTGTCGCCACCAGCTTCAACTCATCTCCCTCGACCGTGACGCGCGTCGTGCCGCCGTTGACCAGCGATCCGAAGAGCAGCATCTCGGAGAGCGGCTTCTTGACCACGCGCTCCACCAGACGCGCCATCGGCCGCGCGCCGAACGCGCGATCGAAGCCCTTGACTGCCAGCCATGCACGGGCAATCGGCTCGAGTTCGATCGTCACGCCCTTCTGCGCGACCATACCGCGCACCTCATCGATCTGCTTGTCGACCACGCGCTCGATCTCGGGCGTGCCGAGCGCCGCGAAGTTGACGATCGCGTCCAGACGATTGCGGAACTCGGGTGTGAACGTGCGCTCGAGCGCGCCTCGCGACGAGCCGCCCTTGCCGGGCTCGGCGAAGCCGAGACGGCGATCCGACAGATCACGTGCGCCTGCGTTGGTCGTCATGATCAGCACGACGTGGCGGAAATCCGCCTTGCGCCCGTGCGAGTCGGTCAGGGTGGCGTGATCCATCACCTGCAGCAGGATGCTGAACATGTCGGGGTGTGCCTTCTCGATCTCGTCGAGCAGCAGCACCGCATGTGGCGCCTTGCGAATTGCGTCGATCAGCAGACCACCTTCCTCGTAGCCGACATATCCCGGCGGCGCGCCGATGAGACGGGAGACCGCGTGCTTCTCCATGTACTCGGACATGTCGAAGCGGATGAACTCGACCCCCATGATGCGCGCGAGCTGCCGCGCCAGCTCGGTTTTCCCAACGCCGGTCGGACCGGCAAACAGAAAGTTGCCGATCGGTTTGTCGGGCGATCGCAGCCCGGAGCGCGACAACTTGATCGCAGAGGAGACCTCGGCGATCGGTCCATCCTGTCCGAAAATCACCTGCTTGAGCTCGGTATCGAGTGATGCCAGCGCGCGCTTGTCATCGCTCGACACGGTCTGCACCGGCACCCGGGCCATCTTTGCCACGATCTGCTCAATCTGCGCGGCTCCGATGTGCCCGCTGCGTTCCGCGTCGGGCAGCAGCTTCTGCGCCGCTCCCGCCTCGTCGAGTACGTCGATCGCCTTGTCCGGCAGGTGCAGATCCTTCAGATGTCTCGCCGACAGCGACACCGCCGCCTCGAGCGCCTCGTCGTCGAATCGCACGCCGTGGTGCGCCTCGTAGTGCAGCCGCAGCCCCTTGAGAATCTCGAGTGTCTCGGCTTCTGAGGGCTCGAGCACGTCGATCTTCTGGAACCGCCTCGACAACGCGCGGTCGCGATCGAACGACTGCTTCACATCGTTGAAGGTCGTGGAGCCGATGCATCGCAGCGAGCCGCTCGCCAGCGCCGGCTTGAGCAGGTTGCCCGCATCCATCGCACCGCCCGACGCCGCCCCCGCTCCGACGAGCGAATGAATCTCGTCGATGAAGAGAATCGCGTTCGCCTCTTTCGCCAGCGCATCGAGGACCTGCTTCACACGCTCTTCGAAATCACCGCGATATCGCGTGCCGGCGATGAGCGCCCCGAGATCGAGCGCGAACACTTTGGCGTCTTTCAGAACAGCCGGCACATTGCCCTGATGAATGCGCAGCGCCAGGCCCTCGGCCAGCGCAGTCTTGCCGACACCGGGCTCGCCGACGAGCAGCGGGTTGTTCTTGCGCCTCCGGCACAGCACCTGGATCATGCGTTCGACCTCGAGCGCACGGCCGATGAGCGGATCGATCTGCCCCGCCGCGGCGCGCGCCACGAGATCGGTCGCAAACGCTTCGAGCGGATTGGCGCTCGGCGCGCCGCCGCGATCGCCGGCGGGCAGCGGAACGCTGTCGCCTTTCGGGCCATGCGAGATCACGCGGAGCAACAGGAGGCGCTCGATCCCCTGCGACCGCAGGAAATATGCAGCGTGGCTGTCTTCCTCCTGCATCAGAAACACCAGCAGGCTTCCGCTGTCGACCTGCGTCGCGCTCGACACCGCCGCGTGCATCATCGCCTGCTGCAGCACGCGATCGAACCCGAGCGTGGGTTGCGGCTCGATCGCCGACGGCACCGGCGTGAACGCCCGGTTGAGAATGTCCATCAGCTGACGCCGCAGCATGTCGACGTCGGCGCCGCAGGTCGTCAGAATGCGGCGGGCCTGCGGTTCGTCCGTGATCGCGAGCAGCAGATGCTCGAGGCCGACGGTGTCATGCCGACGGTCGCTGGCAAGACGGAACGCGCGCTGGATTGTTTCCAGCGTCTCCGGGGCAAACGGCACGGGAGGTTTACTCATGTTCTACTTCGAGGCTGTGTCGTCGCCAGCGAACTCGTACGGTTCGGCAACGCGTTCGTGCACCCGCACGACTACTCATGTTCTGCTTCAGGCTCCATCGTCACCAGCAGCGGGAATTCCTGCTCCTCGGCCATCTGCCGGGTCGTCTGGAGCTTCGTCTCGGCGACATCACGCGTGTAGACACCCGCCAGACCGATGCCCGAGCGATGCACGCTCATCATGATGGTGAACGCCTCGCCCCGGGGCTTGTGAAAAACCGTCTCCAGGACCAGCACGACGAAGTCCTGCGTCGTGTAGTCGTCGTTGTGGAGCAGGACGCGCCAGAGCCGGGGACGCTCGACGCGCTGCTCGTTGCGCGACTCGGTCAGTATCGAGTCTTCGGGAAGGCCCCGGCCGCTCATGTCGTCATTGTACTCAGACGTGTCATCAGGCTTCGAGATCCTGGTCGAGACGCCACGGCGAGGGCACCGCAGGCTCACGCACCAGCTGACGCACGAGCCGTAGGAACTCGCCGCGCGTGATCTCACACGCGCCAAGCGAGGCGAGGTGGCCGGTGGACATCTGGCAATCGATTAGCTGAAAGCGCCAGCGTGCGAGCTGGCGGGCGAGAAACACGAGTGCTACCTTCGAGGCATCGCTTCGCCGGCTGAACATCGATTCTCCAAAGAACATGCGACCGAGCGCGACACCGTAGAGGCCTCCGGCCAGCTCGCCGGCGACCCAGGTTTCCACCGAGTGTGCGATACCCATGTCGAACAAGCGGGCGTACGCCTCGGCCATCTCGCCCGTGATCCAGGTCCCGCGTTGATCGCGGCGAGGTTCGGCGCAGCCCGCCACCACTGCCGCGAACGCCGTGTCAGCGGTCACGAGAAACCGATTCGATCGGATGGCGCGCTTGAGCGATCGCGACACGCGCACTTCCCCGACGTGCAGGACCATTCGCGGGTCAGGACTCCACCACAAGACCGGATCCTCTTCGTTGAACCACGGGAAGATGCCTTTACCGTACGCATCGATGAGACGCGCAGGAGACAGATCGGCACCCGCGGCGAGAAGCCCGTTCGGATCTCGCAGCGCGAGATCGACGGGTGGAAAGGGGTCGTCGGCGTCCAGAAACGGAATCACACGAGTCTCGATGGGGTGCGAACATCCAAGTGTAAAGTGCAACATGAGCGGCCGCACAAGGTGAGACCCATTCGCCCCGATCCGAGCGCGGTACGCGCCGCCTTCCCGACGCCCCCCATCACACGGTTCGCCCCGTCGCCCACCGGTTACCTTCACCTCGGCCACATCGTCAACGCGATCTACACGTGGGGCGTGACGCGATCCGTGGGCGGACGGGTTCTGCTTCGGGTGGAGGATCACGACCGCATTCGTTCGCGTCCCGAGTTCATGACGGCGCTCGTCGACGACCTCGACTGGCTCGGATTCGTGCCCGACGAAGGGCGCGTGCCGCTCGTGCGTCAAAGCGACAGATCCGATTTCTATCGCATGGCGCTCGAGGACCTGCGGGCGGTCGCACACGTCTACGCGTGCGACTGTTCGCGCACCGACATCGGCGGCGAACGCTATGGAGGCCGATGCCGCGACCGGGCGCTGGCTGAAACGCCGGGTCGAGGTCTTCGCGTGCAGATCGACTCAGGTCCCGTTCACGCGACCGACGTCCTGGCCGGCACGCTCGAACAGATCCCTTCCGATCAATGTGGAGATATCCTCGTCAAGGATCGCGACGGAAACTGGACGTATCAATTTGCCGTGACGGTCGACGACCTGAGCCAGGGGGTGACGCTCGTCATCCGCGGCACGGATCTCGAGTCGTCAACGGGACGGCAGGTCCTGCTGGCCCGAATGCTGGGACGGGCGGCCCCCCCACTTTTCCTCCACCATCCGTTGATTCTCGATCCCGGAGGAAAAAAACTGAGCAAGTCGGCCGGTGACACCGGCGTCAGGGAACTGCGTGCGCAGGGCTTCACAGCGGCAGACGTGATTGGAATGGCCGCATTCGCCGTGAGGCTCATCGCTCGGCCGCGACCCGTCGCGGCCGCGAACGTACCAGCCTTGTTTGCCCTCGGCTCCCCGTCTTTGGGTTAGAATCGGACGCCGCCTGCCTCATGTCTGCCCTGAGCCGAGTCGAAGGGCCCTGAGCCGCAACCGGGGCGGTTTTCACGAGGAGACCTTGGCAGTCCGTTTGTTCATTGGGAACCTCCCCTACGGGGCAAGTGAGGCCGACCTTCGCGCACACCTGTCCGCCGTGGCGGAACCATCCCACGTTGCTATGCCGGTTGATCGCGAGACCGGCCGTCCGCGCGGCTTTGCATTCGTCGAATTCGCCGATCGCGCAGTCGCCGAAGAAGTCATCAAGAAGTTCGACGCGCAACCCTTCCAGGGTCGCCCGCTCGCCGTCAGCGAAGCGCGCGCGCGCGAGGATCGAGCGCCTCGTCCACCCGGACAGGGCGGGTTCGCTCCGCGCCCGGGTGGCTTCGGTGGACCACGTCCCGGTGGTGGTGGCGGCTTTGGCGGGGGCGGTGGTGGCGGCTTCGGTGGTCCACGACCCGGCGGGGGCGGCGGGTTCACGCCCCGGTCCGGAATAGGTGGCCCGCCATCGGCACCCGGCGGACGCGATCGCAGCGCGAACTTCGGTCCACCTGCACCGCCGCGGCGCCTTCGTAACAAGAAGGGCAGCCAGCAGGAACACAAGCCGCGTGGCCCGATCAAGGAGCGCTCAGGCGGCCGGATCTACGATGTCGACGATCTCGAGGACGATACGTCGGTCGATATCGACGATATCGCGACGAGTGCCAGCGATAGCGACGACCAGGGCGACGACGAATAGCAGTCACTGAGCCACGAACCACGGAGCCTGTGCCTCCAGGGTTCGTGATCAGTGGAAGTTGCTCAGTTGATTTTTCGGTAGTTGAACCACTCGATGCGCTGGTCGACGTTCAGCCGTCGAAAGAGCAGCGCCCTTCCCTGCCCTGCGAATCGAATCGACGTCGGCAGCCAGATGCCGCCCTCGACCTGCTCACGTGTGAGCGTCGCCTTGGTGCCCTCGTTCAGTCGCGCAACGAGACCCAGGCCAACTGAGATGTCGTCCACTGCCGTCGCCTCGATGCGGACGACCTCGCGCTTCTCCTCATCGACCCACACTGATCCCTTGAAGAGCCGTGCGATGCGTCCCTGCGACGTTTCGGGTTTCGCATCGGCCTTCGGGGTGAACGTCACGACGATCGTGCTGCGTCCTTTCAGCGTCTCGCGGTGATCGAGCGCGAAGTCGAGCATCGCCACGCTGTCCTCGAACCCGGATCGTCTGGTACGGCCTGCGGCGGTCTGCGGCTGCGGCAGATTCCTCGTTTCGATCGTACCGTCCTGAACTGCCTGTCCATTACGCTCCACCAGTCGGCGCGTGACCATTTTGCCATCCTCGGACGGCGTCACTTCGTAGACCACCGTGTCGCCAGTGCCCAGTCGGCCGAAGGGGTTGGTGTGGAGCTCCGTGCGCCGCTCCTTGTACGCGAAGCGGTTCTGCTCGCGCTGCGAACGTGCAAGGTTGTTGCGCGTGTCGCGAACGAACGCCTCGTGATCGGGAAGAGACGGCGGAGACGCCTGCGCGGCGACGAACACGGAAACCAGGAGCGGGACTGCCAGGACACGAATCACGGCAACCTACACTTGCACCAGCCGTTCGGCAGCGCGCTCGAGCGTCGAGTCGCGTTTGGCGAAACAGAATCTCAGCACCGGGCCCGCGGCCTCGGCCTCGTTCAGGAAGGGGGAAATCGGGATCGCGGCCACGCCGTGCTCGCGCGTCAGCCGCAGCGCGAAGTCGGCGTCGCGTTCGGCCGTGATATCGGAATAGTCGAGCATCTGGAAAAACGTGCCGCGGCACGCCATCGGCTTGAACCGCGAGCCGTGGATCAACGACAGAAACATGTCGCGACGCCCCTGATAGAAAGACGTGACGTCGACGCACCAGGGATCGCGTCGAACGACATCGGCATAGGCCATCTGGACCGCGCCGTTCACGGCGAAGGTGACCCACTGATGAATGCGCTGGATCTCGGTTGTCAACGCCGGTGGTGCGGCACAGTACCCGACTTTCCAGCCAGTTGTGTGATAGGTCTTGCCGAACGAGCTGATCACCACGGCTCGATCGGCGATCTCGGGATGACGAGCCAGGCTTTCATGACGCCCGCCGTCGAAGAGAATGTGCTCGTAGACCTCGTCGGCGATCACGATGGCGTCAGTGCCGCTCATCACGCGCGCGAGCTCGCGGACATCATCGGCGGACCAGATCATCCCCGTCGGGTTGTGCGGGGAGTTGATGACGATGACGCGTGTGCGCGGCGTGATCGCGCGCCGCACCTCATCCCAGTCGATCCGATAGTCGGGGTACCTGAGCGTCACGTAGACGGGCCGGCCTCCGCTCAACGTCACGGCTGGTGTGTACGAATCATAAGCGGGCTGAAACAGCAGTACCTCGTCGCCTGGGTGCACAAACGCGGTCAGCGCCGTGAATAGCCCTTCGGTCGCGCCGGTCGTCACAGTCAGCTCGGTGATCGGGTCGTACGTCCGGCCGTAGAGCGCCTCGATCTTCATTGAGAGCGCTTCGCGCAGCGCCAGCACACCCGGCATCGGCGCGTACTGGTTGTGCCCCTCTCGCATGTATCGTGCGACCGTCTCGACCAGCTCTGGCGAGGTCTCGAAGTCGGGGAAGCCCTGCGACAGGTTGATCGCGCCCACCTCATTGGCAAGGCGCGTCATTACCGCAAAGATGCTGACCCCGCCGGAAGGCAGCTTCGACCGCAGGGTCTCGATGGAGGACACCCTGCGATCATAGCCGCTAGTTCAGCGTTCAGGGTCTGGCTCAGGTTCAGGTTTCGGACGGAGGCTCCAGCCATTGAGCCGGTTTCAGTGAGACGAGAGGGTATTTGCGTCGCAGTGCGACGACGCGATCGTAATAACCGGCTTTGGGAATCTCCTTGCGTACGAGGCGATCGCGGAGTCGCCTGAGCTCGAAGCGGTAGAGGTCGCTCACGAATTCGTGGACGAGCTCGGGCCTGGTGTCCGGCGTGGGATGCACGCCATGGAACCAGAGCTGCTCGATCACCTCTGGGCGGTATTGGTACGTCAACGCGGCTGTCGGGGTGTGGCGCACGACGGCTGACGCAGGAACGCTCGCGCCTCGGCGATCTCGCCTGGCTCGACACCGCCCGATTGCCACGACGCCACCAGCGTCGCGTACTCATCGCAGGCCGCGTCCGAATCGGACAAGCGCTCCGCGGTTCGAGCCAGACCGAGAATCACGCGGCGGGTCCTCCCGATGCGCTCTGCCGCGCGCAGATAGGCACGTCGCGCATCCTCGTAGCGATGCACCTGCAGCCACAGATCGCCCGCCGCCTCGTGCGCGCTGATGACCGGGGCACCCGGCAGACTCGCGGACCGTCGGCGCGATTCGAGATCGACCGCGTGTTCAATCAGCAGCGCCATCTCGTCGCGCTCACTCTGCGCGGCCGCCATCGCCGCCCGAAGCACAAACCGCGCGATGTCCACATCTCCACGCGACCGCCATGGATCGCTCTCCATCCGTTCGAGTGTGCTCTGAACCGACGCGAGCGACTCGGGAGATCCGCCGAACCGATACGCGTCGCGCGCCGCGAGCCACCCGCGCAGATACAACGCCGTCACTTGCGCGTCTGCACAGCCAGCAGTCGCCGCCGCATCGAAGTCCACGGCTGCCTGGGACAAGTCGAACGCCGCGGCATGCGCCTGCGCTGACGCCGCGAGAGCCGCGCCCTTGCCGGCGCAGCCCGATGATTGAGCGAACAGCATCGCAATCGCGATGGACCACACCGTTCGATTGTAGTCTCGAGAACGGGGGCCAAAAGCTTCAAGAAGACGAGATCACGCCGCGCGAGGATGCAGTTGCACTACGTTCTTGATTCCGCCGCCATCGGTAAGCATTCTCACTGCTTCACCCAATGGACGCCGCTGCGTGATGAGCTTGCGAACACTGTCGGGAAAGAGGGTCATGAATTGTTCGAGTTGCTGAATCGTTGACAGGTAATCTCTGCGGCCGGCATTCACGGTGCCGAAGATCGCCTGGTTCTTGAGCACCAGGTCACGCAAGGAGCGTCCGACCACGATCTCGGTCGCTGCGCCATCCGCGGGAATCCCCGTGAGCACCACGACGCCATTTGGACGGAGCAAGCGGGGGGCCGCCATCATGACCGGCGCAAAGCCGACGGCTTCCAGAATGACATCGAACTCTCCGGTCTTTTCCGCGAGGGTCTCGATCGGCTGTGAAGCCGCGGAGACGTAGGATGCGCCCAAAGACTGTACGAGCGTCGATTTGTCGCCCCCTTCAGACTCTCTGGAATAGACCACCGTCTCAAATCCGTTTGCGACGAGAACCATCGCTCCAAGCAGACCGACAGGACCAGCTCCCAAGACCAGCCCGCGTTGCAGTCCCGGCTCATAGGGAAGCCTGTCCAGAATTGCGCGGGCCTGAACAGCCGCTTTGGAGACGACAGTCAATGGTTCGATCAAGACGGCAACATCGGCCAGAGGTCTCGGGACTTTTACCAGATACTCCTCGTCGTCCAACGCGTACTCCGCCAGAAAGCCGTCAGCCTGTTTGATTCCGCGCTCTGTGAAGTGTCCGGTGATGCAAAAATCCGAACGGCCGGCACGGCATGGGCGACACTCCGCATCGGGACACGGCCTGCGGACAATCGCGACGACCAGGTCGCCCGGATGGAGACTGTGCACACGTCGTCCGACCTCGACCACTTCCGCCAGCGACTCGTGGCCGAGAATCAGGCGATCCGATCCCGGAGGCGGGCTGCCGTACTCGAATGCGCTGATCTCTCTGTCGGTGCCACAGAGGCCAACCTCGCGCACTCGGAGCAGCACGCCGGTCGCGTCCTGCAGCTTGGGTTGAGGTATATCGACGAGTTGAAGACTCTTCTTCGATGGAAAGACGGCTAGAGCCTGCATGGAGTAACCCCAAACATCTCAACGTGTGGACGAGCCACAGGCACCGCCTACGCCAAGGCTCCGGCGAGGCAGGCCGGGTTGACGCGATTGTTCACGCAGTGATGCCGATTGGCATCGCGACCTTGTTGACCGGCGAGAGCGGCGCTTCCCCCTTCAAGACGCGCACGGCTTCCTCAGATGCGAACCGCCGAACGATCTGAATCGACTGTTCCGAGTAGTAGGCAGCATGAGGAGTGATGATGACGTTGTCCAGGCTGAATAGCGGGTTGGTCGGCTTCCAGTGTGCCAGCTTCGCGGGTTCCTCCTCGATGTCGTCCAGGCCAGCTCCAGAGAGCCACCCGTCATCCAGCACTCGATAGAGGTCCTCGTCTTTTACGATTGGTCCACGCGCGGTGTTGATGAGGATAGAGCCCTTCTTCATCCGGCGGAGTTCTGCTTCGCTGAATCTGCCTCGTGTCTCCTCTGTCAAAGGAGCCTGAATCACCAGGTAGTCGGACTTGGCCAGCAGCTCTTCGAACGATACGAGCGGCACGCCTTCGGCTGCGGCATCGCTCTTGTCCGCGTATGGATCGCACGCGATGATGCTCCTGACGCCAAATCCTTTCATGCGGCGGGCAACTTCTCTGGCAATTGCGCCGAAGGAAAACAGACCGACCGTGCCCTCTTGCAATCGCTGAATCGGTCGTCCGGTCTGCCACTTCCATTTGCCATCTCGTGTCGCGCGACTATATTGCGGAAGCTTTCGGACCAGCGCCATCAGAAGCGCGACAGCATGATCGGCGACTTCATTCATGCACCAGTCGTTCGGCACGTTGGTGACGACGATGTTCCGGCGCGTCGCTTCGTCGACATCCACGATGTCCACGCCGATTCCATAACGAGCAATGATCTTGCACCTCTTGAAACTGTCTATCGCTCGCTTCCCGATCTCTGCATACTGAGTCAGCACGGCATCGGCATCGGAGGCAACAGCGATGACGTCATCCTCACTCTTCGCCTGTGCTGCCTTCAGTTCAAAGCCGGCCTTCGTGACGATGGACCGTTCGATCTCGACATCATCGAAGTCGTAATCGGCGACGACCACTTCGGGTGTGCGATTCGCGCTCATGGGTTCCTCCCGAGACGTCACGCGTGCCGTCTGCCGGTCAGTTCGACGTACGGAGCCATGGTCTGGACGACGCTGACCGGTTCGGCCGCCACAGGAACGGCGCCAGGCTTCGCGTCATCACGCGGCGTCATCAATGCACCCACGGACGAACCTCCGGCGACTCGCGAGTACAACGACAGGATTCCCCGGTTGTGGCGAAATGGCGGAGGCGCCCAGCGCGCGCGGCGTTCCGCCAACACGCGGTCGATCGCTCTCGCGTCCATCGACTTCTTCGCGACGCCTACGATGCCAAGGCGACGATCGGGAAGGTTGATTTCGATGAGGTCGTTTTCTTCAACCAGAGCGATCGGACCACCATCGATCGCCTCCGGCGTGACGTGCCCGATGCAAGGGCCCTTCGTCGCACCAGAATAGCGCCCGTCAGTGACCAGTGCGGTGGTGTGATTGAGAGCGGGGTCCGCGGCAATGATCGCAGATGCGAAGTACATCTCGGGCATGCCGTTGGCACGTGGGCCTTCATACCGGATTACGACGACTTCACCGGGCGCGACTTTCTTTGCTCCGTTGCGTCCGATCAAGGAGTCCAGGGCCTCGTCCTCGGTGTCGAACACGCGAGCCGGGCCGGTGTGGACGCGCATCTCTTCCGGTACTGAAAATGCCTTGATCACCGCTCCGCCGGGAGCAATGTTCCCGCGAAGAATGGCCACGCCTCCGTCTGCACCGAATGGGTTGGCACGAGGCCGAATGATCTCGTCGAGGGCGATTTTGTAGTTGCGCAGGTAGCCGATCCGTTCATCGAAGAACCGGCTCTTCTCAATCTCTTCGAGGTTCTTCCCCAGGGTCTTGCCGGTCACGGTGAAGCAATCGAGATGAAGCACGTCTCTCAGTTCGAGCATCAATCGCGGAAGTCCCCCGGCGTACCAGAAGTATTCGACCGGATAGCGGCCTGTGGTCTTGACGTTGGCGAGGACAGGCACGAGACGATGGATGCGGTCGAAATCGTCGATCGTCATGTCAACGCCTGCCTCGTAGGCAATTGCGGGGAGATGAATCAGCGCGTTGGTGGACCCCCCTGTTGCAGCGTGAATGACAATGGCGTTTTCGAAGGCTTTTCGCGTGAGGATGTCGCGTGGTCTGACGTCGTCTCTGATCAGGCTGACGCTGCGTTTGCCTGTTGCCCGAGCGTATCGCAGATGCTTCGTCAGAAAACAGGGCGTGAGGGCGGAGCCCGGCAACGCAAGACCCAGCGCCTCGGCCATCACTTGTCCGGTGCTCGCGCTGCCCATGAATTGACAAGCCCCACACGTGGGACATGCGGTGTGCTGACGTAATTCCAATTCCTCGGGACGCGTCTCGCCGCGCTCGACCGACATCCCGATTCCCCATGTCAGGTCAGACGTCACGTAGTCGGGTGCGTTGAGTTGAGTACCGCCGGGGAGGAGGATCGAAGGAAGATTGCAGCGAGCGATCGCAAGCAAGTGCGCCGGAACGGATTTATCGTTGCCGGAAATCAGAACCATCCCGTCGTGCGGATGTCCGAGTGCATGAATCTCGACCATCGCGGCAATCACGTCGCGTGAAATGAGGGAGTAGCTCATGCCGGCCGTTGCCTGCACGACTCCATCGCAGATATCGCTCACCGTGAAGACACCTGGTTTGCCACCCGCCTCGAATACGCCATGGCTGACCTCGTCAATCAGAGGTCCGAAATGGAAGGTTCCAGGGTGCCCCATCCCCCAGGCGCTTTCTACGAGCACCTGCGGCTTGGAAAGATCTTCTTCAGTCCAGTTCATTCCGAGTCGAAGGGCATCTCCCTGATGGTTGTGCGTGCGGAGTTCCTGGCTGCGCAGTTGCCGCTCCTTGCGTGCCATGCTCTTCTCCCGGTTCTCTCTTGGGTTGGTCGGACAGGACGTGGCTCGTGTAGCCGTGCCACACGTCTCGTGTGGTCATAGGCGCGGAGGCAATGCGAGTTGCGTGCCGACTGCCCGGCCCGCGGCATATCGTGGTGAGGGATCCGCTCTTTGAACGATGCTCTCAGACATCGGCAACGCCGCCGCACCTACGGCGCGGCACGTTTCTGGAACGTATCGCGCCAAGTTCACGACACGGCGATTACCTTCTCCATCCTGGCTCGCGGTTATGGCGCCGTTCGTCGCGATGCGCTCTTTGTCTCGACCAACTCAGGAGCGGCGCGACCACCCCGTGACGCGCGCGGATGAGGCGAGGCTGCTGTGGCGTCTGCGTTCTTCTAGTCAGGCGACGGCTGCTCGATCTGATCGATCACGAGCACGCTGACCGGTCCCTTCGTTGACTCCAATTTCAAACCGAGCTGCTCCTGAATCGCCGTGAAGAGGGAGGGGCCATTTGGATCGAGATCACTCGGGGGCGCACCCGGTGATTGCTGCCTGATTCTCTCGGGTGTGAACGTGAATTCGAAGTCCCAGTTGCCGGTGAGCCCGGTTCGATCGACGACGACGCGCGCGACCTGGTTGGAGAGTCCTGATGCAAAGGTCGACATCGGGTTGCCGCCGAACTGGAATCGGCCGGCACTGTTCCGCATGCCGCACGCGACCCGGTCGGGCGTGTTCAGAGTGAGCGTTCTGCCTTCCTTCGCGGCGGCCGCACTCGCAGCAGACATCGCAACGCAATCGACGGCGGCTGGACGGATGTTGGGACCCAGCTTGCCGTCCGACCGCGCGAGAACCAGCGCGTAGATCGGCAACTCCTGCGTCTCCCAGTGGACCACCAGCCTGAATCGTTCGGCGAGCAGCGAGCGCAGAGCCAGCATCAGTGGCGTGATCTCGCCAATGCGGCCGGGAACCGCCGGTGAATCGCCTTCGAGCCTGGCGGTCACATCGAAGCGATCGCTCCTGATCCAGCTCGGTCCTCCCTGGAGCTGAAACGGCTGAAGCTGATACGCGTATGTGATGAACAAGGCCACCGGCGCGTTGGTCGCCGAGAAACGTCCACCCGGTTGCGGGCGCAGGCTCGTGTCACTCTCGCCAGATTTGTTGGGTTTGACCGACGCCGCTTCGAACGAGATCGGCGCCTGGGCCTCGGGAGCCTGGGCGGCGAGTCTCACCGCCATTGCCATGACGAAGACACAGATCAACCATCGCATGCACTTTCGACGGCCGACCGGCGCAAACCGTTAGGACCTTAGTCCGGCGTGGGCTGCTCCACCTGGTCGATCACGAGTACTTCGATGGGCGCCTTGGTCGACTCGAGCTTCAGCCCGAGCTGCTCCTGCAGCGCGGTGAACAGGTTGGGTGCGTTCGGATCGACCGGCGGCAGCTCGACTCCAGGTGGCAACGGACCAGCGGGACGTTCCGGCGCAAACGTCAGCTCGAACTCCCAGTTGCCGGTGAGGCCGGTGCGATCGAGTACGAGACGCCCTGCCTGCCCTTGGAGTCCGTTCGCAAACTGCGACATCGGAAACCCGCCAACCTGGATGCGACCGAACGAGCCGCGCATCCCGCACAGCACCGGATCATTCGGACCGGGCGGCGGTGGCGGCGGTCCACCCCGGCGCCCGAGCATCAGCTGAGCACAGTCGGTCGTCGACGGCTTCAACGCGGGGCTCGGCTTGCCACCGGGCTTGGCAAGCACCAGCGCATAGACGTCGAGGTCGCGCGTCTCCTTGTGGACGGTGAGCTTGAAGCGATCTGCCAGCAGACTGCGCATCGCGAGCATCAGCGGATCAGGGCCGGCACCAGGCGGAACCGGGGCAGGATCCCCCTCCATCTTCGCGACGATGTCGAATCGATCGGAGCTTATCCAATTCGGTCCCCCGACCAGCTGTGCCTGCTGCAGTTGATAGGCGAATGTGATCAGCCCGCGTAGCGGCATGTTCGTCGTCGTCAATCGGCCGCCCGGTGCACGCCGAATATTCTGGGCAAGATCGCCCGATTTGTTCGGCTTGACCGACGCCGCCTCGAAAAACATCGGGGCGGCCGGTTCTGCGATCTGCTGAGCGAACAGACCCGCCATGGTGAACATCGTGAGGAGCGTGATCGTCACGCCGCTGGAGAGAGGTCGGATGCGCATGCGTCCATTTGACGGCTGAGAGTGTGGAACGGTTCGATCATTCGTACCGCAGTGCCTCGACGGCCCGGATCGTCGTCGCACGGCGAACCGGGATGTAACACGCGATGAGACCGACAGCCGCAAACAACAGCACGGCGCTCACCAGCACGAGAGGATCGAACTGCGGGATCCCGAACTGACGCTTCGACAGCAGCGTCCCCGCGCCGAGTCCAAGGGCAAGGCCGATGAGTGACCCGATGGTCACGAGCGCCATGCCTTGTCGCACGACCAGCCGGATCACATCACGCTGTCCGGCGCCCAGCGAGAGTCGGATTCCGATCTCACGGGTGCGTTGCGCAACGGCGTACGCGGTCACGCCGTAAATGCCGATACCGGCAAGAAAGAGCCCGATGATCCCCACGCTGCCAGCGACCGCAGCGGCGATGCGCAACTGCGTCTGCACGGGTCCGTTGCCTTCTCGCTCGAGCGACTCTGCGGTGAGCACCGGCAGATTCGGATCGATCTCCGCAATCGCTGCACGAAGGTCCTGGGGCATCGTGCGGCCGTCGTTGCGCCGCACGAGCATCGTGACCTGCGGCAGATACTTCTGTTGAAGCGGAGCGTAGATCGCGAACGGCACCGACTCGCCACGATTGCCGAAGTCCAGCTCCCCGACCACACCGACGACACGCAAATGCTGTTCCGGCTTCCGCTCCTTCGGATCGACCGAGTTCAGCACCGCCACGTCCGGCCCCTGCGGCGCGCGGATGGACACGAGTTGCCCGATCGGGTCGCGGTCGGCCCACAATCGCGTGGCTGTTCGTTGCCCGACTATCACCACCAGTTCAGACCCCGGTCCATCGTCGTTGGTGAAATCGCGTCCTGCGATCAGTCGAATGCCGACGGTCTGAAAATATCCGGGTTCAACGAGCGTCCAACTCGTGAAGATCGGCCGGCCGTTCGCGGCCGCAGCCCCTGGCAGCGCAATCGTCCCGAAGCTTCGCCCGCCCGGGGCGGGTGCACGATCCGCAAGCGATGCCTGTGCCACCCCGGGGATTTCCCTGGCGCGGGCACGCAACCGACGGATGGCGTCGCGCCCCGTGGCGTCGGTGTAGCCGCCCATCGTCAGATCGATCGACGCCATGTCGACGCCGCGCGGATCGAATCCCTGCTTGATCGATACAGTGTTGTCGAACGCACGCACCAACAGACCAGCAGTCACGACGAGCAGGATGCTGAAGGCCACCTGCGCGACGACGAAGATGTTGCGCAGCCGCATCCGATCGGAAGGCCCTTGCACATCATCTTTCAGGACCGTGACGACATCGGACTTCGACGCGTGCAGGGCCGGAGCGATGCCGGCCAAAATTGCCGCGATGAACGACAGCGCCAGCGCAAACGCCACTACGCGGGCGTCCAATGGAACAGAGACGCTGATGGGCACCGCGAACTGCGGCAGCAACAACAGCAGCAGTCGAGTGATCAGACGCGCGAGCGCAATACCCGCCACCCCTCCCACCGCGAAGAGGATCACCGTCTCGGTCAGCAACTGTCGGACGATCCTGCTTCGGCCGGCGCCGATCGCGGTCCGAACCGCGATCTCACGCCGGCGTCCAGTGGCTCGCGCCAGCAGTACTCCTGCGAGATTCGCACACGCAATCACCAGCACAGTGCTGACCAGCGCCATCAGCAGGCCGAGGAATCCCGCGGCGATGATGCGCAGGCCATACGGGATGGGAGACGCGGTCTCGGCGCTCCATACAAGCGAGGCGGGGTCCATTTCCCTAGCGGCCTCAGGTGGAACAAACTCGTTCGGTGGCGTGTCGTGCTGGATCCTTGAGCCGATTGCCCTGATCTCGGCGGACGCCTGCGCTCGCGGGACATCTGGCTTCAGACGCGCGCCGAGCGTCAGCCATGGGATCTGCCGACTGGTCAGTTCGGCCCCGTTTCCCTCGGGGGAAATCGCGGCAACCATGGACACCGGCAGCCAGACATCTGGAGCAGCGACGCTCAGACCTCGGAACGAACTGGCGGCCACTCCGGCGATGGTGAGCGGCACGTTGTTGAGTCGGGCAACACGCCCAACCACGCCCGGATCGCCGGCGAACCGCCGCACCCAGAACTCGTAACTCAACACCGCCACCGGGCTGGCGCCCGCCTGCTCGCTGTCGCCGGCGTCGAAGACGCGCCCGACCGCGGCGCCGACACGCGCGGCTTTGAAGTAGTTGCTCGTCACGAGAGTGGCGAACACTGCGGTGGTCGTTGTGTCCACGCGAAGGCTCGCCGCGTTGAGGATCAGCTGATACCCGAATACGTCCTCGATCGTCGTCGCCCGGCGGCGGAGATCGACGAGATCGGGATACGACATCTGCTGGACCCCTGGCCCCGAGGATGGATTGCGGCGGACGATGTCGACGAGCGTCTCAGGGTGGTCGACGCCGCCGGCAGCGCGCAGCAGCAGGCCGTTTGCGATCGTGAAGATCGCCGTCGTCGCGCCGATCCCGATGGCCAGTGAGAGTGCGGCCGTGAGCGCGAACAGCGGATTGCGAATCAGCAGCCGCACCGCGAAATGCACGTCACGGAACAGCGTGTCGATGAACGCGCCGCGACG
>DATFRP010000315.1:0-9935 GCA_035263125.1 Vicinamibacterales bacterium | reverse complement strand
AGCAGCACGTTGCCGCCGTTGCCGACGAAGCCGCCGTATCCCGAGTTGAAGAACAGCATGCCGCCCGAGATGATCGCGCCGCCGCCCTCGAGCCCGCCGCCGTTCGCTTTCACGCCGTTGACCGTCGTGAAGTCCTTGTTGCTGTCGAACGTCCACAAGATCGAGCCGTCCTTGGTGGAATAGGCGCGCATACCGCCGTCGAGCGATCCGGAGAGCACAGCGCCCGGGATCACCGTCACCGCCGCGCCCTGCGACGCGCGACACGTGGGCTTGCTCTTGTCGCAGAGGCGCTCCTGCGGCCCGACGCTCCACACCTGCTCGCCGGTTGCGAGCTTCACCGCGCGAATGCCGCCGGGATTCTGCGAGAGCAGATCGGAGACGCCGAAGTAGGCGTTCTCACGATCCACGGCACCACCCCACTGACCACCCAGGCCGCTGCCCTGCCCGATGCGGTACCGCCACACGACGTCGCCTTCCTTGTCGGGATCGAGCGCGTAGGACATGCCCGACTTCTGCGGCAGCACGATCAGGTCGCGTCCGTTGACGGTGGCCAGAGTCGGCGAGGCGGAGAAGTCGTGATCGGGGCCGAGCGTGCCCGGGCAATTGGGATTGTCGGGATTCTTCGCCTGGCATCCCAGTGTCCAGTTGTCGTCGGGGGTGACCTGTCTCACCCACTTGACGACGCCGCTCCCCATGTCGAGGGCGAGCACCGCGTCGGTCGTCGGCTGCGAGGGCTCGGCGTAGTTGTTGCCGGTGGCGATGTACACCATGTTGCGCTTGGGGTCGACCGTCGGCGACGACCAGATGCCTCCACCCGCGGGCCCCCACTGCTGCACGCCGTCCTTGTTCTTCGCCCGCGGCTTGGGCTCGTCGATCGTGTAGCGCTTCCACTGCACCTGACCGGTGTTGGCATCGAGCGCCGACACGCTGCCGCGGAAGGTGCAGCACTCGTACTTCGCCTGGCCGCCCTGCCCCTCTTCGCTCAGGCCCTGCACGGGAACGAACAGCCGTCCGTTGTAGTAGGTCGGCGCCCCCGTGATTGCCGCGAACTTGTGGTCGTCGACCTTGCGGACCCAGAGCTCTTTGCCGGTATTGGCGTCAACCGCGTACGCGTTGGCGCGCGAGTCGCCGAAAAAGACGGCGAGGCCCGCAACGTTCCCGGTCTTGTACGCGCCGACCGACATCGCCGTCCGCACACCGGCCTGCGCTTTGTACGTCCAGTGCGTGCAGCCGGTCTTCGGATCGAGCGCGTGGACCTCGCCGTTCTCGCTCGCGACGAACAGCCGTCCGCCCGCGAGCGTCGGCTGTGCGCGCGCCGACGTGACGGTGTGGTATCCGAAGGCCCACTTGAGTTTCAACTTCGGCAGATCCGCCGCCGTCAGTCCGCCGCTCGGTTGATAACGCGTGTTGGCAGCGCTGCCGCCCCACCCATTCCATTCACCGGAGCTGGCCGGCGCCTTCATCGCCGGCGACGAGGTGCACTTGTTGACGACCTCGATCGGCTTCGGCGGCGCGAACGGCTTTCCGGTGAGGAAGACCGCCACCGCGCGCTGCTCCGCCTCGGAGAGGCCGATCGCCTGAATCTGCATGCGCCCCAGCGTCATCGCGTTGAAGATCGACTCGGGCGTCATCTGCCGCAGCACGTCGCGCGTCGGCGCCGTCTTCTGGTTCTCGTTGTGACAGCTCGCGCACGCGCGTGTGAACACCGCCGCGCCGTCGGGCGCCTGCTGTGCGAACGCGGGTACAGCGACAGCGATGAGCGCTGCGACGATCAGGCCTCGTTTCACTAACATGAATCCTCCAGAGTGAACGGAGAGCTCGGAGGGAACGGATTAACAGGAGCAACGGAGTAACGGAGATCGGACGGAGATCGCCGTATCCAGGACCGCGCTTCGCGCAATTCGTCCTCGGTGGTGACGTCTATCCGCCTCTGCGCGAAGTGCGATCCTGGATACGGCGCCCTCCGTTCGTCCTCCGTTGCTCCGTTCCTCCTGTTTAATCCGTTTCCTCCGCAACCCTCCGTTGCCTTGAGCAGCTATCATACGCGCAGAATGTTGAGTAATCGCCGAGATCGCCGGTCTATATCGATCGCGATCTCTGTCATTGCGGCGATCGGTCTGGCCGCTCTGCTGAACGCGCGGCAGACAGCGCCGGCCGACGCCCCCGTCTCCTTCCGCATCATCGTCGTCAGCACCGCGGAGAAGGCGCAGCAGATCCGTGACCGGCTGCTCGGCGGCGCGAGCTTTGCCGCGCTTGCGCGCACCGAGTCGAGCGATCCGTCGGCAGATCGAGGAGGCCTGATCGGTCCGGTGGCGCTCACCGAGCTGCGTGAAGAGCTCCGCGAGGTGCTCCGTACGCTCGATGCGGTGGGCGTCAGCAACGTCATCGCGCTGCCAACCGGTTTTGCGATCGTTCAGCGGGAACGGTCGGCATCGGGTTCGTCGATCCGCGGCAGCGAGATTCTGGCGCTGTCCTCGGTCGGCAGCGTGCGCGCGACGGTCAGCGTCGACGGCTTCGGCGAAGCCAACACCGCGCTGAACAGTCTTCAAAAGCCTGACGACTGGAATCAGAACCCACGGACGATCTGTGAGCTGCGTCAGCAGTCGGTGAACAACGTGAAGGCGGCGCTGGCGCGGCGGCTCGGTCCCGACATCGCCGACACGCGCCGGCAGTTCTCACCGCAGGATGTCATGGAAGCCTACCTCGCATACGGACAGCTGCTCGCCTACGACGGCGAGATGTCGGCTGCGATTGCGCAGTTCGAACAGGCGTACCGGATCGCCCAGTCTGATCAGCCGGCCTCCATTCCCGATCTGCTGCAGAGCCTCGGCGTCGCTCACATGCACAAAGCGGAGATGGACAACGGTCTCTATCGCTCCCCCGGCGATCGCTGCCTGTTGTCGCTGCAGGGGAGACGAGGTCTCGAGCGTACGGAAGACATGGACAAGGCGTCGGGCTACTTCCTGAAACTGTTGGACGCCTCGCCACGTGACATCGAGGCGAAGTGGCTCGTAAATGTCGCGCACATGGCCACCGGCGGATATCCAGAGCAGGTGCCGGCGCGGTATCGCATCGACGCGAGTGCGTTTGCATCCTCCGAGACCGTCGGCCGGTTCGTCGACATCGCTTCCGCCGCGGGCATCGATTCGTTCTCATCAGCCGGCGGCGTGATCGTCGATGATTTCGACAACGACGGGCGCCTCGACATCTTCACGTCGAATTTCGACAGCTGCGGAAAGATGCAGTTGTTTCACCGCACCGAGCAGGGGACGTTCGTCGATCGCTCTATTCAGGCCGGGCTCGCCGATCAACTCGGCGGGCTGAATCTTCTGCAGGCCGACTACGACAACGACGGCTGCCGCGATGTTCTGGTGCTGCGCGGCGGGTGGGAGCTTGCACAGCGGAAATCGCTGCTGCGCAACAACTGCGACGGCACCTTCACGGATATCACCGTGGTGAGTGGACTGGCGAAGCCGGCGACCAGCACACAGACGGCTGCATGGGTCGACATCGACAACGACGGTTGGATCGATCTGTTCGTCGGTAACGAAGACGCCCCGGCGCAGTTGTTTCGCAACCGCGGCGACGGCACCTTCGAGGACATCGGCGTCAAGGCGGGCGTCGCGCGCACGGCGTTCACCAAAGCAGTACACGCCGGCGACTACGACAACGACGGGTATGCCGATCTGTACGTGTCGAACCTGCGCGGTACGAACTTCCTCTATCACAACAATCGCGATCGCACGTTCACCGACGTCGCCGCGAAGGCCGGTGTGCCCGGCGCGGACCGCGGGTTCCCAGCGTGGTTCTTCGACTACGACAACGACGGCTGGGACGATCTGTTCGTTTCGAGCTACTTTCTCTCGATCGAAGAGACGGCGCGCTCGTACATGGGCCTCCCGCTGAACGCCCAGACCATGAAGCTCTATCGCAACCAGGGGAACGGTACCTTTCGTGATGTGACGAAGGAGGCCAACCTGGCGAAGGCATACATGCCGATGGGATCGAATTTCGGCGACATCGACAACGACGGGTTCCTCGATATTTTTCTCGGCACCGGCAGCCCCTCGTACGCCGCCCTGAAGCCCAGCGTGCTGCTGCGGAACAGAGAGGGAAAGTCGTTTGTCGACGTGACGGTCTCGTCGGGCACCGGTGAAATGCACAAGGGTCACGGCGTGGCCTTTGCCGATCTCGACAACGACGGGGACGAGGAGATCATCTTCAAGGTCGGCGGGGCGACGCCGGGCGACGCGCATGCCTTCCGTCTGTTCGAAAACCCGGGCAACGGCAACGACTGGCTCGAGGTGAACCTCGTCGGGGTGAAGACGAACCGCGCGGCCATCGGCGCGCGGATCACCGCGACGATCGAGGATGCGACCGGTGCGATGCGCACCGTGCATCGCACGGTGAACAGCGGCGGTTCATTCGGTGCCTCGCCGCTGCAGCAGCACATCGGCCTGGGCAAGGCGGCCAAACGTGTCGACCTCGATATCTTCTGGCCGGCAAGCGGCACGAAGCAGCATTTCGCGAACGTAACCAAGAACCGTGCAATCGAGATTCACGAAATGTCCGATCGCCTCGTCCCGCTGATTCGACCGCCCGCACCTCTCGGAGGCGCCCATGCCAAGTAGGGACGGTGTAGGCCGGGCCTTGTTCTTTAGGCCCGGCGTAGCGTGCGTCGCGCTTTCGTTGATGCTGTTCGTGAGCAGCCTTGCGGCCGCCGACAAGGACTACCCCGTCAAGGGCATGGTGCTGCGCGTGGACGCCGCCAAGGCAAGCTTCGTCGTGTCGCACGAGAAGATCATCGGGCTGATGGACTCGATGACGATGCCGTTCGAGGTGCGTGACCCGAAGGAACTGCAGGGCGTCGTGCCCGGTGCGGTCGTCGAGTTCACGCTGACGGTCGGTTCGACGTCAGCTTACGCGAGCAAGATCGTCGTCCGCCGCTACCAGAGCGTCGAGAAGGATCCGAAGGCGGCGCAGCGGCTGGCGGTGATGAAGAAGATGGCCGGCCTGTCGACGCCTCGTCTCGAAGTCGGCAACAAGGTCCCCGATTTTACTCTGATCGATCAGGCGCGGCAGCGCGTGGCCTTCTCGAGCCTGGCGGGCAAGGTGCTGGCCGTGAACTTCATCTACACACGCTGCGCATTGCCGCAGTTCTGTCTTCGCGTCTCGAACAACTTCGGCGTGCTGCAGAAGCGCTTTCAGAAGGACCTCGGGCGCGATCTCGTGCTGCTGACGGTCACGTTCGATCCGGAGCGCGACACCCCGGAGGTCCTTGCCGACTATGCATCGCAGTGGAAGGCGGATCCGAAGACGTGGCATTTCCTCACTGGTCCCGTGGCCGACGTGCGCAAGGTGTGTGCGATGTTCGGGGTCGAGTCGTTTCCAGATGAAGGACTGCTGAATCATTCGTTGCGCACCGTGGTCATCGATCGCATCGGTGCGATCGTCGCGTCGATCGAGGGCAATCAATACACCTCTGAGCAGCTTGGCGATCTAGTGTTCACGACGCTCACGAGCCGCTAGTCCGTGTTTCGATGTTCGGGGTCCAGTTCCGCATCCCAGTTCACGGTTCGTCGTTCGCCTGTTCGCAGAAAGGCGTTCATACGTTGTTACTCGGTGAACCCTGACCAACTGTCCCTTGCCCAAGCTCATCCAGTCGAAGCACTATGCATGCATCGTTGACAGCCGAGCCGGCTCACGTTACGGTGGCACAACTCCAGACACAATCAGTTCCCCGGAGGTGTCGTGGCCTTCGATGAGATCTTTCAGCCGCTGAAGTTCCGCAATCTGACAGTCAAAAACCGCATCTTCCGTTCGAATGTCTCGGGTCGTTTCGACAACTTCGACGGATCGGGCAATCAGGCACGCATCAACTGGGAGGTGAAATTCGCCAAAGGCGGCGTGGGCGCCATCATCTCGTCGTTCGTGCCGGTGCACCTGCGCGGCCGCATCGTGCCCAACTACGCGATGATCGACAGCGACGACAAGATTCCGTTCTGGCGCGCGCTCGGCACCGCGGTCCACGAGCACGATTGCAGGTTCATCATGCAGTTGAGCCACAGCGGCCGCCAACGTGATCTGCCCGGCATCGAGTACGCCACCGCGCTCAGCTCGACCGCCAAGGAGGAGCCGCAGCACGGATTTCCAACCGAGGCGATGACCAAGCAACAGATCGCCGAGGTGGTCAACTACTTCGCCGAAGGCGCGCGCCGCGCACGCGAGGCAGGACTCGACGGCGTCGAACTGCACGGCGCGAACGGTTACCTGATCACGCAGTTCCTCAGCTCGGCGATCAACGACCGGAAAGACGAGTACGGCGGTCCGCTCGAGAACCGCGCGCGCTTCGTCCGCGAGATCGTGCGCGCCATCCGCAAGAAGGTTGGTGACGACTTTCACCTGCAGATGAAGATCAGCGTGCAGGAGCGCAACAACGCCGTCGACCTGCTGATCAAAGGCCCCGCGGGCAACACCGTGGACGAGTCCGTCCAGGTGTGTAAGTGGCTCGTCGAAGACGGCGTCGACGCGATTCACGTGTCGACCGGCAGCTTCTTCCCCCACCCGCGAAACCCGGCCGGCACAGATCTCCCAGTCGAGGAACTGGTCAAAACCTATGACACCGTGATCTCTGCGGGCGATCGTGCGTTCCGCAACTACCTGCTGTTCAGGACCGCGCCCGCGCTCGCCCGGAAACAGTGGCAGGATGCGGCGCCGAAGCCGGGCGAGATCGAGGGCGCGCTGCTGCAGGACGCCCGCATGGTCAAGACCCACGTGACGGTGCCGGTCATCTGCACCGGCGGCTTCCAGTCGGGTTCGGTCATCGCCGCCGCGATCACGCGCGGTGATTGCGATGCGGTGAGCGCCGCGCGGCCGCTGATCGCGAACAACGATCTGGTGCAGTACTTCAAGCGCGGACAGGACCGCGCCGACAAGCCGTGCACCTACTGCAACAAGTGCCTGGTCAATGTCGTCGAGAACCCGCTCGGCTGCTACGAGGAGTCGCGCTTCACCACACGCGAGGCGATGCTGGCGCAGATCATGTCGGTCTTCCAGCCGCCTCCTTTTGCCTAGTCGGACGTGTCGACGACTGCGATGCCACGAACACCGAGGTCGAACAGGTGTAGTGCTGGCCGCACCATCGGAGCGGCCAGGCTTCATCTTGGGAAAACGTACCAGTAAAGCGGAGTCACAGAAATGGCTGATGATCTGATCCACAAGCTCACTGGTCTTCTGCAGAAAAAACAGTGGTACGAGTTGCCGAGGAACCTGGCGCTGGCGCGGCTCGGCAACATTCGCAACGAGCTGCGTCAGAAAAATCTGCACGACACCGAGGAACCGCCGCTCAAGAAGAGCGATGGGACGGCCACTCTCGGTCCGGAGCAGCGCGCGCGGCGCACCATCGACGGCACGTGCGATGACCTGCAGTACCCGACGATGGGCGCGGTGGGTCGCCGGTTCGGACGCAACTTCCCGTTAGACCAGGTCAAGCCCGATACGGCGAACCTGCTGACGCCGAGCCCGCGTGTGGTGAGCCGCACGTTGATGACCCGCGACCAGTTCCAGCCCGCGACGATCCTGAATCTGATCGCCGGTGCCTGGATTCAGTTCATGGTCCACGACTGGTTCGTGCACAAGCGATCGGCGACCGCGAAGATTGACATCCCGCTCGCGCCCGGCGACGACTGGAGCGACGGGACGATGACGATCCCGCGGACCGAGCCCGATCCGGCGCCGGCCGGCTCGACTCATCCGCCGGCATACGCCAATCTCAACAGCCATTGGTGGGACGCGTCCATGCTGTACGGATGCGACGCCACCATCGCCGCGAAAGTCCGCGCGAACGTCGGGGGCAAGCTTCGGATCGAGCCGACCGGACTGCTGCCGACCGATCCCGAGACCGGCGTGAGCTTCAGCGGCTTCACCGACAACTGGTGGATCGGGCTGGCGATGCTCCACACGCTGTTCACGCTCGAGCACAACTTCATCGCCGATCTGCTGGCGCATCACAACCCGACGTGGAACGACCAGCAGATCTTCGACAAGGCCCGGCTGATCAACTCGGCGCTGATGGCCAAGATCCACACGATCGAATGGACGCCCGCGATTCTGCCGAACCCGATCACCAAGATGGCGATGCACGTGAACTGGTCGGGGCTGGCCGGCGAGGATCTGCAGGATGCGCTCATGCTCCTCGACGACAGCGAGGCGCTCGGCGGCATCGTCGGATCGCGCCACGATCATCACACCGCGCCGTATGCGCTGACGGAGGAGTTCGTCTCGGTGTATCGAATGCATCCGTTGATGCCCGACGAGATCGCGTTCCGATCGCTGGCCACCGGAAAGCTCGTCGAGACGCTCCCGACGCCTGCCGTTACTGGACGCAACACGCCCGGCATCACTGAACGTCACACGATGGCCGACCTGTTCTATTCGTTCGGCGTATCGCACCCGGGTGCGGTGACGCTGCACAACTACCCGAAGTTCCTGCAGAATCTCTCGCGCGATAACGGCGAGCATCTCGATCTGGCGGCCGTCGACATCTTCCGCGATCGGGAGCGCGGCGTGCCCCGCTACAACCAGTTCCGCCGTCTCATTCACAAGGACCCGGTGAAGTCGTTCGACGAGCTCACCGACAACCCGGCGTGGCGGAAGCAGCTCAAAGAGGTGTACGGCGACATCGAGAAAGTCGATCTGATGGCCGGTCTCTATGCCGAGCCGCTGCCACCAGGCTTCGGGTTCAGCGACACGGCGTTCCGCGTGTTCATCCTCATGGCATCGCGACGGCTCAAAAGCGACCGCTTCTTCACCGACGACTGGAAGCCGGAGATCTACACCGAGTTCGGTCTCGATTACATCAGGCACAACTCGATGCTCTCGGTTCTGCGGCGGCATTTCCCGCAGCTCGCGCCGGCGCTCGCTGGAGTGGAGAACGCGTTCGCGCCGTGGAAGACGGTCACCCCGCCTGCGCCCCCGGGTTGATTAAAATGCGACGAATCATTCAAGCGACCGGTGTGGTGTTCGTCATCGCCGCAGCAGTATCGATGACGCAGTGCTCGAGGCCCCCCGCGAACCCCACCGACATCCTCGAGCATTTCAAGTACGGCGCGATCGGGACCGAAGCGCGTGCCGGCGTGCCGTACTGGATCTGGCGCGTGCTGCCGATCGTGTTTGCCGACAAGCTGCCGAATCGGCCGGGCAACGGCTGGGAAAAGCTCGGATTCATCTACGAGTCGCCCGATCGCGATCATCCGATCGGCACCACGCACACGAAGAGCCAGCTCACCGAGGTCGTGGGACTGAACTGCGCCACGTGCCACGCCGGCACCGTGCGCGACGCAGCCGGATCCACGCGTCGCATCGTGCTCGGCATGCCGTCGCACGGCATGGACGTGCAGGGCTATCTGCGATTCCTCACCGCCTGCGCCCAGGATCCACGGTTCACCGCCGACACGCTGATCGCGGCGATCGAGAAGATCAACCCGAACTTCGGCTTCCTCGATCGCATGGGCTACCGCCTGCTCGGCGTGCGCCGCACGAAGGACGGCATCCTCGACGGCGCGCGCGACAACGTCTGGTTCGACTCGCGCCCGCCGCAGGGACCCGGCCGCGTCGACACGTTCAATCCGTACAAGGTGATGTTCGGCTTCGACATGTCCAAGGACGACACCGTGGGCACCGTCGATCTGCCGTCGTTGTGGAACCAGCGTCCCCGGCGGACGTTGTGGCTGCACTGGGACGGCAACAACAATCTGGTGGAAGAGCGGAACAAGAGCGCCGCGATCGGAGCCGGCGCCACGCCGCAGTCGCTCGACGTGGCGGCGCTCGCCCGCATCGAAGCATGGATCATGGATCTGAAGGCGCCGGCGTACCCGGCCGAGCGGATCGATCAGGCGCGCGCCGCGCGTGGTCGTGCGGTCTATGCGACTGAGTGC
>DATFRP010000314.1:0-26969 GCA_035263125.1 Vicinamibacterales bacterium | reverse complement strand
GTGGTCAGCTTCCGCTGGTGGTCGCGCAACCGCGATCCGTGCTCCACGATGCGGGCAACGGCCGAGCGGTCGAAGTGAAGCAGTCCGCGATCGCGCACGACCAGGCTCAGGAAGGCGGAGTAGCTTGCGAGGTTCTCCTCGCTCCAGTCCATGTCGGGCGCGAACTCTGCCTTCACCCCGAACAACTCTGGGAAGTCCACGTCGACCTGATGGAGGGTTTGATAGAGCGCGGCCGGTCCGATCAGGATGACTTTCAAATCGAGCGGAATCGGCTGCGGTCGCGGCCGAGCCGTTGGCAGCGGCGCCACCTGTTCGCCCGGGTTCTCGATCCGGACCTCACCCGACACCAGGGCACGTTTCAGCCCCTCCCACGCAAAGGGGCTGATCATCATATCGATGGCGTGCAGGACGAGGAAGCCGCCGTTGGCGCGGTGCAGCGCACCCGGCTTGATCTGCCGGAAGTCGGTCACCATCGTCCCCAGCACGGCCCGGTAGTCGAGCCGGCCGATCAGATTGTAGTAAGTCGGGTTCCGCTCGAGGACCACCGGTGCGCCGGTAATGCCGCTGTTATCGATCAACACGTTGACCTCGTACCGCGCCAGGCGCTCCTGCCGCTGAAGCGCCCGCGCCGCCGCGGCCGCCCCGTCCGCTTGCCCCGGCTGTCCGGTTTCGGCCGCCGTCAGAAAATCGTGCAGGTGCTCCGGTAGGTTGTTCTCGATCTGCTCGATGAAGGCGAGGGCATCCGGCTGGTCGCCGTACTCCTCCCGCAACTCCGCGATGAGCGGGCCGACGGCAAAGAGCGCCACCTCCCGATCGAGTGCGATGAAGCGCTCCTGGGCTTCCTTCTCGGCTTGGCGCATCTGGCGTTTGAAAGCGCCGACCTGAGCCTGGATCTGCCTGCCCCGCTGCCCGAGTTCTGTCTGTGCCTCAGGTGACAACTGCTCGAACGCTTGTGGCGGCATCGGCTCGCCGTTCTGCAAAGGAGTGCTGGCAATGCCGGTCGGCGTCAGCTCCACTGCGAACTCACGTTCCTTCGCAAAGGCCCGCAGGTCTGTGAGCAGTTTGGCGCTTCGCGCACCCACCCCGGCGACGGCTTGCTCCCGTCGCCGCGCGTAGTCGTCGCTCTCGAAGGCGCGAGGAATCTCCCGGTGCACCGTCTCCACAAACGACGTCATCACCTTCGCGAGTTTCCGGCCCTGGCCGGCCGGTAGTGAAAAGGTGCGTGGTCGATCCGGCTCTGCGAAATTGTGGACGTAGACCCAGTCCGGCGGCGTTGGCCGCGTCGCGGCAAAAGATCGCACGGCCGTCAGAACAGTGATCTCGCGGCCGGTGCCCGGCGAACCGGCGGCGTAGAGGTGAAAGCCGCGCGCGCCGACCTCGAGCGCGAAGGCGATCGCCTCGGCCGCGCGTGGCTGTCCGACCGTCGTCTTGACGGGCGCGACCTCGGCCGTCGTCCGAAACGGCAGCGTTGCCGGGTCGAGGCGCCGCCGTAGATCCTCGGGCTTCACCGCCAACCGCTCGCGCAATTCCGGCATAGCGTTCTCCATATGAGGCTACCGACGTGATCGATAGTTCTGCTCAACCCAAGTTGCAGACGCGACCTCTGAGATTTCGACCGTTTCCGATGCACGCGGATCACGAGATACCGTGGCGTCGGGGACAGATCTCCGCTTCGTCGTCGCCGTTGCGACTGACAATCCCCGGCAATTCAATCGTCAAGAGTTGCCAGCCACTACGAATGAACTTTCACCAGGGGCAAGTCTTGTTCCCACCCGAACCCGTCGGCAGGCGAGGACGAATTCATCGTCGGACGCGCCGCTACTGTTGCTGGACGTCAGCGAATGGATTCTCGTCCGCCGTCGGTCCATACACCGACGGCACGGACACATCGAGCAGGCGCAGGTAGACCACCAGCTGGCCGCGGTGGTGATACCAGTGATTGAACAGAAACGAGCGCAGAATCGCCGTACGGGGTGCAGCCAACAGGAGGCGTTCACCTGCGACAAGACGCCATGCGGACGTCGCACGATCGTCGCTGAGAGCAGCCAGGTACGACCGAGCCTGGTCGATGCTCGATGCGAACACGGCGAGAAGATCTGCATGGCTCGCGATCGTCGGCGGGTCCTTCGGTACCGAATCGAAATCCAGGACATCCACCGCCAGGAACTCGCGCACGAGACCTGGCAGGGTCGCCACGTGCGTGGCCAGTTGTCCCAGTGACATCGATTTCTGATGAGGTTGCCAACCGAGGTGCGCCTCAGGCACTCGCTCCAGCACGCGTCGCGTCGTCGCGGCTTCGAGGTTGAGCTCTTCGAGAAAAGAATCGACGATGCGCATGAGAGTGTGCTCCTCGTTGGCCTCAGACGAGCTTCGCCCCCTGCGGCGGTGTTGGTTCCGCGACGTGGGTGTAGAACCAGATTTCATAGCCGTTGGGATCGAGCACTTTGAAGGTTCGGTCTCCCCACCACTGCATGGTGAGCGGATCGCTGATCGCAACGCCGCCTTTCGTCAGGCGCTTGTGCAGTGCGTCGACATCCTCGACTTCGAGGTAGATCTCCACGGGCTGTTTGCCCGCTGGTGTGGTCGACTGACCCGGTGCGCGCATGAACATGACGCGGGCCTCGCCCATCACGACGGTGCAGAACTCGAGTTGGCCGTCTTTGCCAACCATCCCCATGACATGGCTGAACCCCAGCCTATCGACGTAGAAGTTCCTGATATCGTCTACCGACCGCACCGTAATCATCGGCATCACGCGTCCCGCTACGGATTGAGTCACGTCAACCTCCTTTACGCTGTCCTCGTCTTTCAACACTGTGCAATGCGGCTGCGTCTGGATTCAACTACTCATAGGAGTAGATAATCCGCTCATGCATCTCGCGGATCCCGAGCAGCTCGAACAGGTGGGACTGACGCTCTACGAACGGAAGGCGTTGATGGCGGTCATGCTCTGCGGCGTCGCCGATGCGGCGACACTGTGCCGCGAGGGGAGCGTCCCGACTTCAAAGATCTACCTGGCAATGGAGAAACTGGCCGGCTTGGGGCTCGTGCAAGTCCAGCCGACGCGCCCGAAGATGTTTGCGGCACTGCCATCGGAGGTCATCGTCGCTCGGATCGTCGAGATCGTGCGGGAACGATCCGAGCGGTTCGCGTCCGATGCATCGAAGCTGCAGGCGATGTTCTCGGGGCTCCGATCGCGTGCGCGCGGCCGCCATCCATTTCTCGATCTGGCGTTGGGCGTCGATGGGCACATCCGACGCCATCTCGTACCGTTGGCGGCGGCTCGCAAGCGAATTCTGTCGTACCTGGAAGCCGGCGATCTCATGGCGATCGACACCGCCATCAACGCCGGGTTCCCCATTCTGAGGCGCATCGCCAAGAACGCCGCCGAACACGGCGTGGAGCACCGCGTCGTCTTCGGGTTTTCCTACCGGAGCGCCGGGCAGCTCGTGGAGTTCCTGAAGACGCATCGTCATGACCTGCGGCAAGTGACCGGCGTCCGGTACTCTGGCGAGTTGGGCCACCCGTTCCACGTCGTCGACGACGACACCGTGGTGCTGCCGCTCGATCATCCGTTCGTCAAGGAAGGGCGATTCGCGTCGCTGCTCGTTCGGGATCGCGAACTTGCGGATAGTCTCGCGGAAGGATTTCACGAACTCTGGCGCAAGGCCATGAAGAGTCTTCGCGAGATTCAGGTCGATCCGCGAGGTCACAAATCGTCGTAGGTGATCGCGGCACATTGCAAGGTCTGTACACAGCTCTTACAGCGGTTCACGAACGAGCCCCCTCGCGCAGCATGATGAGGATCATGCGTGACGGCTCCGTGGCCAGGACGGCGTGGGGCACATTCGCCGGCATCAGGACGATCGTCTGCGATGCCGTGCGAACCTCTACGCCCCCGATCGTGAGGACGAGCGCGCCAGACAAGGTCAGCGCAAGTGCATCGAACGGCGCGGCATGCTCCGACAGTTCCTCGCCGGCATCGAACGCGAAGAGGGTGATGTTGCCGGCGGTGGTGCGCGCCAGCACGCGACTGGCGATCCCCTGTGCCGTCGGCGTGACCAGGGACTCCAGCGAAAAGAGTTCAGCCGGCGCCAATGTGCTTGCCATACGCTACGCCTCGCTCTTATCGTGCGTCAGAATACATCCTTCGGGCATCCGGAACGGAGTTGACACTCCGGTACTGATGACAGACCGCTTTCTGCGAAGAGGTGTCTAACGCAACAAGAAGCCCGATCAGTGGCCGTAATAGCCTTTTTACTCTTCTCCGCCTTGGCGCAGGTGACCGCGGCAGCGTCCACTCCCAGCGTCGCGCCAAAACCGGTCACGGCTGCACCCGTCACGCTGACACTCCGGCTCACCGACCAACGTCGACAATTCAGGCCAGGCGAAATCATCTCTATCGAGCTGGAGTTCAGCAGCGCGACGACGAAGCGATTCACGGTCGACGGCGCGACGTACGACCGAAGCGGTCGGCTGACGATTGACGAGTTTGTGATCGATCGAATCGACGACGTGTCGGATCCGATGCTCGATTACTTCGGGTCGAGTGGCGCCTACATTGGCGGTGGCATTCGGAGCATGGGCGTGCTCGGCGAGAAGCCGTTCACGGTGAAGCTCGAGTTGAACGAGTGGTTTCGGTTTGACAAACCGGGCAAGTACACGCTCGCCGTCAAGTCGCGCCGCGTGACCGACGAATCCGTCACGCCGCATGCCGTGGTTGCCGTTGAATCGAACACGGTCTCGTTCGAGATCCTTCCGCGCGATGCGACCTGGGAGGCGTCGGAACTCGAAGGCGCGCGCCGCATCATCGACGCACGGCAGCCGCCCTTCGGCTCGCGCCCCGGCTGCCGGATTATGCGATTTCTCGGGACCGAGGCGGCGGTGATGGAAATGATCCGCCGCTACGGCGCGGACGCCGATCAAGGATGCGACTTCGACTACATGGCCGGCCTGTTCAGCGCGGAAGACCGGGAGGCAATCGTGCGGGCGATGGAAGACGGCCTTCGCGCGGCGGATCAGGCGGTGACCGGCAGTTACCTGCGAACGTTGTCAACGCTGTCCGTCTATCTCCAGCATCCCGAATTGCGGCCGGCGCAGACGCGAGAGATGAAGGGACGACTCGTCACTGGCGGTGAGTTGAGCAGGCGTTCCGATCTGATCGACGCGGCACAGTCCGTGTACGGCGACATCTTGACCGCTGCGATGCAGGACAAGACCGATCGTGCTCGTGCGATCACGCTGGCCGAAATGCAAGCATTGGCGCAGCGTCAGCCGTCAGCCGCATCGGCGGCGTCGCAGGATCAGCTCGCCGCCCGATTTCTCGATCTTCCCGCCCAGCGCCAGGCCAATCTGCTCGAATATCAATGGAGGGTTGTCGCCGGGTCGGCGATGCTGCCGGCTTTGCGCCGGCTCGTCGACGCGCCGCCGACCGACGCACCCTCGGTCCCTGACCTCGCGCTTCGGCGTCTGGCGCAGATGGCGCCTGACGAGGCGCGACCGCTGATTCTCCGCGAGATCCGGAATCCGCGACGCGGTGCAACGCTGAAAACGCTCGGCAGCCTGCAAGACGCCGAACTACCGGAACTGGATGATGCACTTGCCGCGAACTTCGAGGCGAGCACCAGCGAAATCCACGCCGCCCTCGTCCAACGGTACGCAACCAGGAAGGTCGCGGCACGGATCCTGGCGAGCGCCGGCGACGAGATCGGCGTCATGGCGTGCCGTCAGCAGACCTCGATCCTCGCGTACTTCTTGCGTGTCGACGAGTCGACTGGCTCGGCCTTGCTCGATCGAGCGATGACGTCGCGCGCCACCGGCTGCTGGAGATTCCTCAACGAGATTGCCGCTGTGCGGATGACGCCGGTTGTGCAGACGCGAGCGATCGCCGATCTTGACGATTCCGACCCTGACGTCGTTATTGCTGCCATTCAAACGCTAGGGCAACACGGATCGCCGGCAGCGCTCGAGCCGCTGCGTACGGCTTTCCAGCGCTGGCACGCGACGTGGGCCGACCGGGCAGCGGAGCTCGCCTACAGCTTCGCCGTCGAACGTCCGAATGCGAGACAGGCGATGGTCGAAGATGCGTTTCGTCAGGCGATCGGAACCGGTCGGGGTTGGCTCGTGCGAGCAAGTGACTTGCGCGAGTTGCAATCCCTGTGCGTCACCGACAATTGCCGCACACAGACGGGCTACATGATTCACGAAGACGACACGAGAATCATGCTGTGGAGCATCAACGAGGCTGACGAGTCCAACATCGAACTCGCGCAATACCGCTTTACATCGATCGCTGCGCTCGAGGAGAAGCTTTCGCAGTATCCACGTGGAACGGCATTTATTCTTCAGCGAAGCGCGAACGAGAGCGGCGATGTCACGGCAGCGATACGGAGGCTCACGGCCTTCGCCGCCTCGCGTGATCTATCGATCAATGAACGTTAGACATTCGCCTGTTGTTGGCTACGCTCGTAAGCTCGCCGAACCGATGAACGGCAAAACGGAGCGATCCACCAGGCCACCTGGCCAACGCGCAATCCGCGCGGGCTGGTGTCTTACTACCTGACGCAGCTCTTGAGATAATCCGTTCCGACCGGAGGTCAGCTTCGTCCTATGCCTACGATGCCGGAATCGGTTACGCGAGCGTTGCGTCGGCTCGGCCGGCGACTCACTTTGGGGCTCTTTCTGGAGATCTGGCCGGCGTGGGCGGCCGGCGGCCTGCTCGTGGCCGGCCTCGTCGCGCTGGCGTGCCGCCTGTTCGTGCCCGCCGCAGCGCCGTTCCTTGACTGGCTGTGGCTGACGCCCGTTGCCGCAATCCTTCCTGCTGCCTTCATTTGCAGACGACGATCCTATCGGCCCGCCGAGGTTGTCGCCGTCGCCGACTGGTTGAACGGCGGCCTGGGGACGCTCCTCACGCTGCACGAAACGAACGATTCGTCATGGAACGACTCCGCGCTCGCCGCGCGCACTTCAGCATTCACTCTCCCGCGGCTCCGACCGTGGCGCCGCCTCGTCACAGTGCCTCCAGCGCTGGCGTTCATGGCCACGGCGCTCTGGGTTCCACAACGTATGCCTCGGCAGACGAACGTCATCTTCGCCGAGACGATCGCAGGGAATCTTGCTGCCGCAGTCACCGAGCTCAAGGAGCAGCAGCTGATTACCGCTGAAGAAGAGAAGAAGCTCGAGGAGGAGATCGAACGCATCCGGAAAGGCGCGCAGGAACGCGTCGACGCTTCGTCATGGGAAGCGGCAGACTCGCTGCGCGACCAGCTCGCCGCAGACGTCGCCGAGAAGCAGGACGCGATCAAATGGGCCGAGCAGACTCTCGCGCGCTACGAGGCGGCTGCTGCGAGTGGCCCGAGCCCGGACGGAATCGCGGCCGCGCACAGCGCCGAGCTGATGAAGGCGCTCGAGCGGCTCGCCGAGCGCGGTCTGCTCGCAGGCGCGCCGCAAGAGCTGCAGCAGCTGGCCGCCGGCGCCAAACTGCCGGCCGACGCGGCGTCGCTCAAGAAGCTGATGGCCTCGCTCGCGAAGCACCTCGCCGGCGTCAACGGCCGCATGGCCGGCGTTGGCAAGCTTGGCAAGGACGCTCGCCGGTTCGATCCATCTGAGTTCCCGCTCGGCAAATCCGGCCCCGACGGCGACGGCACACCGGGAAGGGGCGGCGTCACTCGCGGCCGCGCGGATGCCGATCTCGCCTGGGGCAAAGAAACCTCGCCGCTGGATCGATTCAAGTCGCAAACGCTTCCGCCGGGCGCTGCACGCAGCCCCGACGACTGGGCGCCGGTCGTCGAATTGCCTGGAGCGCCTCGCGAATCACCCAGCGCGAGCAAATCAGCGGCAGCGAGACAGTACAGTGCGGTCGCAGGTCAGAGCGCGTGGCGCCGCTCGCTCGCGCCTCGCCACCAGAGTGCAGTCAAGAAATACTTCGACAAGTGATCCGACTATGACTCGAGCCGATCACCAGCTTGTTTCCCAGGAGCAGGTCGCAGACGGCCAGGCCAAGATCGCGCGCGTCGTCGGCGCGCTGCGCCAGGTGCTCCTCGGCAAAGAAGACACGATAGACGAGGTCGCCGCTGCGCTCTTAGCGCGCGGCCACGTGCTGCTCGAAGGGTTGCCGGGACTTGGCAAGACCGAGCTGGTCAAGGCGCTGTCGCGGCTGCTGTCGCTCGACTTCCGCCGCATTCAGTTCACGCCCGATCTGCTGCCGACGGACATCACCGGCAGCCACATTCTCCAGGAGCGTGATGGCCGCAAGGATTTCGTCTTCCATCAAGGCCCGGTCTTCACGAACGTGCTGCTGGCCGACGAGATCAATCGCGCCTCGCCGAAGACGCAGGCCGCGCTGCTCGAAGCCATGCAGGAGCATCGCGTGACAATCTTCGGCGAAACGCGGCCGCTGCCGGATCCGTTCTTCGTGCTCGCGACGCAGAACCCGATCGAGCTCGAAGGCACCTATCCGCTGCCCGAGGCACAGCTCGATCGCTTCATGTTCAAAATCAACGTCGCCGGCGTCGAACGTTCAGTGCTCGAGGAGATCCTCACGACCCGCGTGCACGGCGAGCCGCCGCCGCTCGCGCCGGTGCTCGACGTCGGCGAGTTGCGCGGCCTGTTCGCGCTGGTCGACGCTGTGCACCTGCCGCGGGCCGTCGCCAACTACGCGGCGCGGCTCGTGGCGGCTTCGCATCCCGCGAGCACCGAGGCGCCGGACGCGGTCCGTACCTTCGTGAAGCACGGTTGCTCACCGCGTGCCGCGATTGCGATCGGCGCCGCCTCTCGCGGGCTCGCGCTGCTCCGCGGCAAGCCCAACGTCGGGTTCGACGACGTCCGCCGTGTCGCCGCGCCGGCGATGGCGCATCGGATGGTGCTCGACTATGCGGCGCGACTGGACGCGTGGGATGGCCGCCGCGTCGTTGCCGCACTGCTCGAGGCGATTCCCGAAGTCGAACGGGGACTGCCTCAGACGCTCGAAACGAGGTGACCGTTGGCGACGCAAGGCCATTGGCAGCGCTGCCCGCTGCCGGCGATCCTGCTCCTGTTCTGTGGACTGGCGCCCGCTGCCGCCGCCGCCGGTGAGTACCGGACGGTCGAAGTCGAATCGCTCAAGATCGAGATCGATTCCGAGTGGGGCGCGCGTACGGCGCCCGGCTATGTGCCGGTCCGGTTCGACATCACCAATCTCGGCGAGGCCCGCGTGATCGATCTCGTCGGTCAGGGATCGCGATTCATGAGGATGGCGGGAGGGGGCACTGGCGCAGCGACCACGATCCGCCAGTCGGTTCGGCTCGCGCGCGGCGATCGTGTCCGGCTGACGATTCCCGTGCCGGTGTTCGGCATGAGCGAGAGCATCCGGTTCGACATCGAGGAAGACGGCCGCACGCTCGAACGTTTCAATTACCTCGGACTCCAGAGCAACGTCCCGCCTGGCGAGGCGGCCGCCCTGATCGTTGCCGATCGCGGCAGTCCGTTCGGAGGGGTGGCGGTCGGATGGCCGCGCGAGATGCCCCCGACCGCGGTCAGCTTCGCTGGTGGCTACGTTGTCTCGTCATCGGCATCCAGCAGCACCACGACGGCGATAACCAGCCACGCGCCAGGTAGCGGCACGCCCCGTCCGCCCCTGGACTTCGTGCTCGCTCCCTCGCGGCTGCCGACGAACTGGCTGGGCTACACGTCGCTGCGTGCCGTCGTGATCGGGCCCACCGAGTGGGAGCAGCTGAACGACGCGCAGAAGAGCGCGCTGCTCACGTGGACCGCGTGCGGCGGCGATCTGTTCTTCGTCGACGGCGAACTGAAGGCGCTGTTTCCCGGCGAGCCAAATCTTTCGGCGCCCGCTGATGGCGCGCCTCGCGCCTACGTCTTCGGCCGGATTCACCGGCCGACGGCTGCCGCTGTCTCCGCCTCAGGGCTCAAACAGATCCTCACGGACGCACAGAAGGTCCAGGACTCGAACTGGTCGCTGCCGGTGAACGGCGCTTACGCCTGGTCGGCGATCGCCGCTCGCGGCTTCCGTCTGCCGATCCCGGGCGTCGGCGGCGTGCCGGCTCGCGCTTACATGATGATCCTGGTGCTCTTCAGCTTCATCATCGGACCGGTCAACTACTGGATGCTTCGGCGCAGCAGGAAACAGGTCTTGCTCGTGCTGACGGCGCCGCTCATCTCGGCGGCGTTCATTCTGCTGCTCGGCGTCTACGTGCTGGCCGGCGAGGGCATCGGCGTACGGGGCCGCGCGGTGACGTTCACGATGCTCGACGAGGTGAGGAAGCACGCCGCCACGCGTTCGAGCGCGTCGTTGTACGCGGCGGGCATGACGCCTGCCGGCGGCCTGCGTTTTCCTCGGGACACAGCGGCAATCCCGATCGGCGCCGAGGGCATCGGCCTGCGCGAGCGGCTGGTGCTCGATCTGACCGAGACGCAGCAGTTCTCCGCAGGCGTCATCCAGGCGCGTTCGCCGACCAACCTCGAACAGATCGCGTTTCGATCCGCGCGCGAGCGATTGAGCTTCAGCAGCGAGAACGGCGGTCTGAGCGTCGTCAATGGTCTCGGCACCACCGTCACGTCGTTGAGCTATCGCGACGGCGATCGCCGCTACGTCTTGAAGGCTCCGCTCCCGCCGGGCGCGAAGGCGGTGTTAACGAGGGCGACGTCCGCCGGCATCGTGGTGCCGCCCGACGTGCCCCTCTCGGCGAGATTCCTGCACCTCGTCGAGAATCAGCCTGCCGGGTCGTACCTCGCGGTCCTGGATCGCTCGCCGTTCTGGGATCCTGGCGTGCCGAACGTGCTGGAGCAGGGCAGCTTTCACCTCCTGATCGGATGGCCGGGAGGACAGCCGTGAGCGACGCGATGCTGCAGCTCGATGGCCTGGTGCGGCACTTCGACAACGTCCACGCGGTCGACGACATCTCGTTCAGTGTCGAACGCGGAAAGGTGCTCGGATTCATCGGGCCGAATGGCGCTGGCAAGACCACGACGATGCGGATGCTCGCCACGCTCGAGACCCCGCAGCGCGGCGATGCGCGGATCGGCGGCTATTCGGTCCTCGACGAGCCCGCCAAGGTGCGGCGGATCACCGGCTTCATGCCCGACAGTGCGGGCGTTTACGCTCACACGACGGTCACCGAGTATCTGGACTTCTTCGCCCGCGCTTACCACCTGCGCGGCGCGGCACGCCGCGAGGCGGTCGACAGCATCATCGAGTTCATGGGCATCGGCGACCTGAGAGATCGCAACGTCGAGCGTCTGTCCAAGGGCCTCCAGCAGCGTGTCGCGCTGGGCCGAGCGCTCGTGCACGACCCGCAGGTCCTCATCCTCGACGAACCGGCGGCCAACCTCGATCCGCGCGCGCGCATCGAGTTTCGCGCGCTGATTCGTGAGCTGGCCGCCGACGGCAAGACCATTCTTCTCAGCTCGCACATCCTGACCGAGCTGGCCGAGATGTGCGACGCGATCGCCGTGATCGAGAAGGGCCGCATCCTCGCCACGGGCACCGTGCAGGAGATTCTCGTGCGCATGCGCCCGCGCCGTACGCTATCGGCGCGCTTCGCGGGCCCGAGCGACGGCGTCGAGCGATTTCTGCTCGAGCAACCCGGCGTCGTGAACGTCCACGAGGCGGGTGGACGGATGCGGTTCGAGTTCGAGGGCGACGACGAGGCCCAGGCGGCGCTCGTCGGCCGCTTGATTGCCGGCGGCTTCCGCATTCTCGAATTCACGGCGCACGGCGCGGACCTCGAGGACCTGTTCATCGCGATAACCAAAGGACGCGTGCAATGAGCTGGCACCCCCGCGTCTTCGCGTGGCTGGAGCGCGCGAGCGACTGGCTGAACCCGATCGTGGTCAAGGAGGTGCGGCAGTTCACCGGTGGACGGGAGTTCCACTCTTCGTTCGGGGTCAGCCTGATGCTCGGATTGTGTGTGGCGTTCTTCGGCGCGGCCGAGGCAATTAGCGCAACGGGCACACCAGGACGATGGACCTTCGGCGCATTGATCGGGTGCCTGGCATTCTTCGGTCTCGTCGTGGTACCGCTCGGCGCGTTCAACGCCCTCCGTACCGAACGGCTCGAGCAGACGCTGGAGCTGATCACGCTCACCACGCTTTCGACCCGCCGCGTCGTTATCGGCAAGCTTCTCGCGCAGGGCGTGAAACTCGCCACGCTCTTCGCCGGGCTCGCGCCGTTCATCGCGATGAGCTTTCTCCTCGGCGGCATCGATTTCGTGACGATTCTCGTGTCGATGCTGGTGCTGTTCTCCTGGGCGCTGTGGGTCTGCGCGGTGAGCCTGTTCCTGTCGTCTCTCATCAAGACGCGCGCGATCTCCGGACTCATGTTCGGCGCCGTCGGGCTGATGTTCTTCCTCGTCGTCGTCATCCTCGGCGTGCCACAGGTGCTGTTCTTCGTGCTGTCGCGCGGCGGGGTCGGCTCCACAGGCGTCTCGGTTGGCTTCGTCGGCGGCTCGCTGCCGTGGTGGGTGCTTGCCATGGCGACGACGTTCTGCCTGGTGAGCATGATGAACCTGGTGCTGCTCGCCGAGAACCGCCTCTCGGTGCCGAGCGAGAACCGCGTCACGCCGCTGCGCGTCGGCTTCGCGGCGCAATTCCTGCTGCTCGTGGCCTGGGTGCTGTCCTTCATCGGCGAGCCCGTGCCGACTCGGACGGGCGCCGCCGAGGCGCTCGCCGTCCTCGGCGGTCTCCATCTGGCGCTGGTGGCGATGTTCACCGTGACGGAAGATCTCGTGCTGCCGCGTCGGGTCGCGATGCGGATGCAGGAATGGTCGCCGGTCCGACAGATGCTCGCGATCCTCAGTCCCGGCGGCGGTCGCGGTGCGCTTTACGTGATCGCGCAGATGGTGATTCTTCTCGCGGCGGTGAGGATCCTGCGGCCATCCGGCGCCGGCATGGGCTTCTCGTTCGCCGTCTGCGGGTACATCTGCTTCTTCAGCGGCGTGCCGGTCGCGGCCTTCCGTCTTCTCCGGCCTGCGGCCGCGGCAGCTTTCCAGCTTCGGGTCGCCGTGCTGGTGTCGTTGCCGCTCGTCATGGCGCTTCCGGACATCCTCTATTACATGCTCTGGCGGCCGTACTCGTTCGACATCAATTTTGCGACCCGACATCTCATCAATCCGTTTCGCACGTTAGCCAACTGGCCTCTGGTCGAGTCGAAGAACCTGTTCGCAATCCCCGTGGTAATGGGACTGATCGGTGTGGCCGCCTACAGCATCGTGATCGGCGCCGGTCTGAAAATGACCGTGGAGTCAGCGATCGAGTCGTCCCCTTCAGCGCCCGCCAGGGAACCCGGCCGTGCCGACGTCTATTGATTGGGCCGCGGTGCGAAGCGCCGCGCGATTCCGGCTGTCGCTGCCGCGAGCCCCGATCGGCGGCAGAGTAGGAGACCGTCTCGGTGCGGGAACCGGCAGCTCGCTGGAGTTCCAGGATTACCGGCCGTATGCGCCCGGAGACGATCTGCGTCATGTCGATTGGGCGGCCTACGCCCGATCCGAAGTGCTGGCGGTCAGGCTCTACCGCGAGGAAGTCGCGCCGCGCATCGATCTCGTCCTCGACATCAGCCGATCGATGGCGGTCACCGAGAAGAAACGCCGCGCCTACGGCGAGCTGCTGGGCGTCCTCGCGTGCGCGTGCCTGGCGACCGCGGGCGATGCCCGCATCATCACGCATGCAGCGGACCCACCGCAGCCGCTGCGCATCCCCGAAGACATCGAGCGGTTCCTCGAGTGCGGCGAGCCTCGCTCCGTTCTCGAAGATCGGCACGTACCGCTGCGGCGGCGTTCACTCCGCGTCGTCGTCAGCGATTTCCTCTTTCCGCACGATGGCGACGCGCTCGTGGCGAGGCTCGCACGCGAGAGCGCGCGGTTATCGATCGTCCAGCTCACGCTTCGTGACGAAGCCGAACCTGCAGTCGAAGGAGGTCGACGGCTGGTCGACGTCGAAGGCGGCGGCGAGCTGGATATGGTGATGGACGAGGCGGCGATTCGCGACTATCGCGCACGATTCAACCGGTTGCGGCTCGGGCTCTCGACCGGCGCCCGCCGCGTCGGCGCGCGGTTCGCCCACATAGTCGCCGAAACGCCGCTTGGTGCAGCGGCGCGCGGCCTCGCCGACGCCGGCGTGCTCGAGGCCGCATGATCTTCGCGACGCCGTTCGGGCTCGTGGCGCTGCTGGCGATCCCCGCGATAGTCGCGATTCACCTTTTTCGGCGGCGCTTTCCGGTTCGTACGGTGGCTGGATTGTTCCTCTGGCAGATTGGCCGCCAGACGCCGGAAGGCGGCGGCAGGATCTCGCGGCTGCCAATCACCACGAGCCTGATTCTCGAATGCCTGGCGGCGCTCGCGCTCGCGCTGATTCTCGCCGGCGCCAGCATCTCGTCGGCAGGCGTCCGCCCGCATCTGGTCGTGCTGCTCGACGACTCGGCGTCGATGGCGGCGGTGAATGGGCGCGGTGAAAGCGCCCGCAGCCGCGGCGTGCGCCGCGTGCTCGACGAGATCGATCGCCTTGGCAGTCGCGGGCTGGTGACGATCGTTCAGAGCGGCGTCAGGCCGTCGGTGCTCGCGGGACCAGCCGTTCCTGCGCTCGAAGCTCGCCGCGCCCTCGATGCCTGGAAACCGGAAGCGCCGCATCACTCGCTTGCGCTCGGCCTGCGCGTGGCACGCGAGCTGGCCGGCGGTACGAGCAGGCTCCTGGTGATCACCGACGCAGCCTCGGGCGCACCGCCCGCGGACGGAGAGGTGTGGGCGTCGGTCGGGGAGCCGCTTTCTAACGTCGGGATCATGGCCGCGGATCGCGCGCTCGACACCAGCGAGGGCCGAGGCACGATCGCGCTGACGCTCGGCAACTATTCCGACGCGGTCGCGCGCAGGGTCGTATCGGTGTCGGCCACTGACAAGGTCCTGCTGACGCGCGCGCTCGAGTTGCCGCCCGGACTTTCGTCGCTGACGCTTCCCCTTTCAGCGGGCCTTCCAGCGGTGCGCGTGGCGCTCGAGAACGATGCGCTCGCGCGTGACAACGAGGTGATCCTGGCAGAGCCGCGTCCGCGAGTGGTCGGCGTCGCGGTGCAACTGCCGGAGGGGCGCGGCCGGCAAGCACTGCTGAAGGCGCTCGCGTCGGTTGCGGGCGTGACGACCGTACGGGACTCGCCGCATCTCGAGTTTGGCGACGCGTCAGAGCTCGATCGTCAGCCGTCGCCCGGCACGTGGCGCGCCGGATTCGGCCGCGCACCCGCCACGTGGCTCGCGAAGGGAGAGCCGAAGGATTTCATCGGACCGTTCGTGCTCGAGAAACGGCACCCGCTGCTCCTCGGCGTGTCGTTCGGCGGCGTCGTGTGGCCGGGCGCAATGCCGCTGTCCGGAGACGTTCGTCCCGTGGTTTCGGCCGGCGATCAGCTGCTCGTCGGTATGCGTGTGTCCGGCAGCGCGGGAAACGAGCCGGCGATTCTCTTCAATCTCGATCTCGATCGCACGAATCTCATTCGCTCGCCGGACTGGCCGATCCTGATGTCGAACCTGGTCGAGATGCGGCGGCAGGCCCTGCCAGGCCCTGAACGCTGGAACTATCGCGTTGGCGAATTGGTACGCGTGCGGCTGGGCCGCGATCCGAAAGGACCACTGCGCATCCGCTGCGGCCCGGTGGAGCGCCCGCTGTCTGCTCTCCGTAGCCCGAAGGGAGAAGGGGGGCCGCGAAGCCGCGAGCTCGAGTTCATTGCGCCGTCGCCGGGCGGTCTGCTCCAGATTATCGAGGATCCGGACGGCGCCAGCGGCGACGCCGTCTTGTTCGAGCTGGGTGTGAATTTCCTCGACGAGGCCGAAGCCAACCTGCGCGATCGATCGAGCGGCAACGCGGGTGAGTATGCCGAGGCGAGCGGCCTGCGCGCCGAAACCGGTCCCTCGTCCGATCCGCTGTTCTGGCTGCTGCTCGCGATCGGCGGCGCATCGCTCGTCGCCAACTGGTGCCTTCTCGCACCGGCGCGGGGGCGGGCATGACCCTGATGTCGTTCCTCTTCCCGGAACTGCTGCTCCTCATCGTGCCGCTTGTCTTCTTGTACAGATGGCGCGCCAGGACTTCAGGACTCGGCGGATTCGTACGGATCGTGATGCTGCTCGTCGTCGTACTGATCGCTGCGGTGCCGCTGGCGCCGATCGGCGGCACCGGTGCGGACCTCATCGTCGTGGCGGATCTCTCGCGATCGATGCCGGCCGACAGCCGCCGACGCGCCCTCGAGTTGATCGCAATGCTCGAGCAGCGGCGCGGCACCGGTGATCGCGTCGGGATCGTCACATACGGACGCGAGCCGCGCATCGAGCGACTGCCCGAGGCGTTTGGCACGACCAGCGGCTTCGTCCAGGAAGTGGATCGCGACGGCAGCGATCTCGGCGGCGCGATCGGCCTGGGTGCGAGCCTGATTCCACGCGACCGGCGAGGCCGCCTGATCGTGTTGTCGGACGGCGAGGCCAACGGTACGCCAGCCGTTGCCGCGGCGCACGAGGCAGCGGCTCGAGGGCTGCCGATCGACTTCCGGTTGTTCAGCCGCGGCGGGTCGGCCGACGTGGCCGTCGAGTCGCTCGATCTCCCGGCCGTCGTCGACGAGCGCGAGCCATTTCAGTTCACCGCGTGGGTGCGCACCGATCGCACCGTCGCGGCCGAAGCCGTGCTGCGGCGCGACGGCGTCGAAGTTGCGCGATCGACGCGTACCTTTCAGCCTGGCGCCACGCAGCTGACCTTCCGCGATCTCATCGATCGTCCTGGTGTGGCCCGCTATCGTCTCGAGCTCGCCGCGTCAGCCGATCGGATACCCGAGAACAATGTCGGCGAAGGTGCGGTGCGCGTCGAGGCGCCGGCGGCACTTCTCCTCGTCAATGCCCACGGACGTTCCGGCAACCTGGCGCGCGCCCTGGCCGCCGGCAAGCTTCGCGTCGACACGATCGCGCCGTCCGCGATGCCGAGCGATCCGGCCGGACTGCTCGCGTATCGCGGCGTCATTCTCGAGAACGTCCCGGTCAGTCAGGCGGGGCCTGCGGCCCTTTCCGCGCTGGCGCGCTATGTCACCGATCTGGGCGGCGGGTTGCTGCTGACCGGCGGCGCAGGCTCGTTCGGCGTCGGCGGGTACTTCAAGTCCGTGCTCGATCCGCACCTGCCGGTGTCGATGGAGATCAAGAACGAGCACCGCAAGCTGTCGCTGGCGATGGCCGTCGTGCTCGATCGATCGGGCAGCATGGCTGCGCCCGCGGGCGACGGACGTACGAAGATGGATCTTGCAAACCTCGGGACCTGTGCGGCGATCGACACGCTCGGGCCCAGCGACGAAGTCGGCGTGATTGCCGTCGACAGCGCCGCGCACGTCGTCAGTCCGCTGACGTCGGCGAGCGAGAAAGATCGCATCTGCGACGAAGTCCGCGGCATCCAGTCGATGGGCGGTGGCATCTTCACGTACACCGCGCTGGTCACCGCCGCGACCATGGTTCAGGAATCCGACAAAGGCACGCGGCACATCGTCCTGTTCGCTGACGCGGCGGACGCCGAGGAGCCTGGCGACTATCAGCGTCTACTCGACACGCTGAAGCCGCTCGGGATCACGGTGAGCGTCATCGGCCTCGGCAGCGAGAGCGATCCCGATGCAGCGTTTCTGAAAGACGTCGCAGCGCGTGGACAAGGGCGCATCTACTTTGCCGCGACTGCTGACGACGTGCCGCGGTTGTTCGCGCAGGAAGCGATCACGGTTGCGCGATCGAGCTTCGTGACGGATCCGACGGCTACGCGGACGCTGCCCGACATGGTGCTGCTCGGCGATCTCCCCGCGGCGCCGTTTCCGGGAGTGGACGGCTACAACCTGACGTATCTCCGTCCCGGCGCAACGATGGGCGTGGTTACGACCGACGACTATCAGGCGCCGGTGCTGTCGTTCTGGCATCGCGGCCTTGGCCGCGTCGCAGCGTTGACGGCGGAGGTCGACGGACAGTATTCGAGCCGTTTGAACCGATGGAGTGATTTTCAGAGCTTCTCGGTCGGATTGGGACGCTGGCTGCTCGGCGGCGATCCGCCGTCCGGGGTGCAGGCGACCATCGAACGCCGCGGCGGGCAGGGCGTCGTTCGCATCGAGCTCGATCCCAGCCGCGCACGCGGCGGCGCGGACGACGTGCGCGCGGCGACGGCCATGATCGTGTCGCCCGACGATCGATCGGGCGGCGCGTCAGAGAAGCTGACGCTGGCATGGGTGGGTGAGGACGCACTCGAAGCGCGGTTTGCGATCACGAAAGCCGGAATGTATCTAGGCGCCGTCAGCCTCGGAAGCGGCGCCGTGCTGCCGCTTGCGCCGATCACGCTGCCGTACTCGCCCGAGTTCGAGCCGCGGCCGGCTCCTGGCGAAGGCCGGCAAACACTCCTCGAGATTGCACGCATTACCGGCGGCAGCGAGCGAACGACGTGGGACGACGTCTTCACGGGGATGCCGTTTCGCAATCGCCAGATCCGCGATCTCGTGTGGCCGCTCGCGCTGTCGCTGTTGCTGTTGCACATCATGGAGATCGGCGGACGGCGATTGCTCCTGTTCGCTGCGGCGCGCGAGTGGTGGCGGCACGTGAAGCTGCCACGTATCCGGTTGCCGAAGCCTGCGTTTCGGGCGCCGTCCACCTCCGCGCAAGGCGCTACGGTGGACAAGCCCACCTCCGCGCAAGCCGCTGCGGTGCACGACCCTGCGGCGCCACCGGCCGAACCGGTCGCCGCACCGCCCATCTCATCGCCGAAGCCGGTCCTGTCGCCATTAGCGCGCGCCAAGGCGAGAGCGCGAGGCCGGCTGGGTCGTTGAGATGACCGGTGGGCGATCAGGTCGCGGCTGAACCCGGCAATCGCCTGGAAACGCTGCGCGCCCGCGCGCTCGATGGATCGAGCAGCGAGAGCTGTTGACGCAAATAACTTTGCTATGTAAAGTAATGCCGCCGCGGAATGACGCAGCGACATGTGCGGACCGGAGCGGAGCGTATGAATGGCGGCCCAATCGCGGTCTCACGGCTCGACTGGAAGCTGGGCGCGCGTCTGCTCCTGAAGTATCCCGCGCTCACGATCATCGGCGGCCTCTCGCTGGCGGGGGCCATCGCGATTGGGGCGGTCGGCATCGAAGTCGCGGACGAACTCCTGTATAAACGACTGCCGTTCGATGAAGGCGGCCGGGTCGTGCGCCTCGAGACACAGGACACGGCAGCGTCACGCGTGGAGCCGAGGGTGCTCCACGATTTCTCGATCTGGCGGCGGTCGCTGAAGACGGTGGTGGAGCTCGGTGCCGCCCGCGTCAGCGAGCGCAACGTGCTCACGGGCGAAGGCCGTGTCGAATCGCTGCGCGTGGCGGAGATCACGGCGTCTGCGTTTCCGCTCACCCGCGTGCCGCCGCTCCTCGGCAGGCCGTTGCAGCCAACGGACGAAATGCAGGGTGCGGCGTCCGTCGTAGTCCTGGGTTACGACGTCTGGCAGAGACAGTTCCTGCAGGATCCGGCGATCATCGGCCGAGTTGTGACGGTGGGTCGAACGCCTCGCACCGTGGTGGGCGTGATGCCGCCGCGCTTCGGGTTCCCGCACGATCAGCAGGCGTGGGTGCCATTGCCGGTCCACGACGCGCCACCGCGGGAAGGGCCGGCCGTGCAAGTGTTCGGCCGCCTCGCTGACGGAGCGCGCTGGCAGGACGCGGCGGCGGAACTCGACGTCGTCTCGGCACGCCTCGCCGCCGATCAGACGGCAACCCACGCGCATTTGCGTACGCGCGTTCGCGCATTCGCCGGGCGCACGCCTGGCGATCCGCTGCGGTTGGAAGATCTGGCGGTCCACGCCATCGTCCTGCTGCTGCTGGGAGCGGTGTCGGCGAACGTCGCGACGCTGATCTTCGCGCGCACGGCGATGCGCGAGTCGGAGATGGTCGTCCGTCACGCGCTGGGAGCGAGCCGTACCCGCGTGATCGCGCAGATCGTCACCGAAGGACTCGTGCTGGCCCTCGCCGCTGCCGTGCTCGGGCTCGTCGTGGCCCAGACGACAGTGCGCTATGCCTGGGCCCGGGCGAGTCAGATCATTGGGGACGGCCTGCCGTTCTGGGTAGATCTGAAGCTCGAGCCTGTCACCGTCGCGTATGCGCTGCTCCTCGCGCTCCTCGCCGCAGTACTGATCGGCCTGCTGCCAGCACTGAAGGCGACGCGCGCATCGGTCCAACGAGGACTACAGGAAATCACGAGCACCGGCGGGACGATGAAGTTTGGCGGCATGTGGTCGTTCATCGTCGGCGCCCAGGTGGCGTGCACGCTGCTGTTTGTGCCCGCCGCGGTGGGAATCTTCACCAACACCTTCAACAGCCAATCGAGGTCGGCGGAGTTCCCGGCGAAGCGTTACCTGACGTTCCACCTGAGCATGGATAACGAAGCGCTGGCCGGCGAGCAGGATGTGCCCGACGATAGGCAGATCGACGCGCGCCGCGCGCGTGCATACGAAGCATTCGCGGCACGGTTGCGTGAGGAGCCTGGTGTGACGCACATCGCACACGGCGATCGCCTGCCGACGATGAGCCCGGAGTGGGTGGCGGTGGAAATGGAGGAGGACGGTGTCCCTCCGGCTCGCCTGCAGGGTAATTACGAGGGCGGATTTGCGATGGCCGCCGTCGGTGCCGGCTATCACGACGCGTTCGGCGCGAAGATCGTGGCCGGCCGTGGCTTGCAAGCCGCTGACGCTGGGACGCCGAACGGGCCCGTCGTGGTCAACCAGGCGTTCATGCGTGTGGTTGCCAGGAATCCCGTGGGCGCTCGCGTTCGCACGCTTCAGCGAGACGGCGAGCGCGAGCTGGGATCCTGGCACGAGATCGTCGGCGTGGTCACCGACATGCCGACGTTGTTTCCAGCCGATTGGGGTGAAGCCGCGTACATCTATCGCGCAGCCTCCGCGGCGGAGTTCGATCCGGTCGTGGTCGCGGTGCGTGTCGCGGGGGACGCAGCACCGCTTGCGCCCCGCGTCGCCGCCCTTGCGCGGCAGGTCGATGCGAGTCTGCACCTCCGAGAGATCGTCACCCTCGATGACATCGTCGCACGGGAGCAAATGCGGATGGTCGGCGGCACCGTCATCTTCGCCAGCGTTCTGCTGGTGGCGGTGGTCTTCTCCGCTGCCGGCCTGTACGCGCTCATGGCCGTCGCCGTGGCGCGTCGCACCCGCGAGATTGGGATCCGTGTCGCACTCGGCGCCAACCCGCGGCACCTGCTCCGTAGCGTTTTCGCCCGCGCCGGTCGTCAGCTCCTCGGCGGCATCATCGCCGGCAACAGCCTGATCCTGCTCCTGGCGTGGCGCGCCGACAGCCTGACCGCCGATCTCCTCGTCTCGTCGGCGATCACGTCCGTCATCATGGCGGCCGTGGGTGTGCTGGCGTGCGCCGCACCGGCGCGCCGGGCGCTGCGTATTCAACCGACCGAGGCGCTGCGGGAAGGTTGACGTGACCCAGCGAGCGCGTCAGAAGCCCTCGTCCGGCGCGCTGACCAGAAACTGTTGTCGGAACTTGCCGTCAAAGGAAATGATATTGTCGCCCGACACGCGGTCGATCAGCTTGTTGTATGGATCGATTCCGCCGAACTGCGGCGCCGCGTCCAGCACGAACTCGAACACGTTCTTCCCGGCCGTCACGACGCGCCGCTCCAGCAGCAGGACGTGATCGTTGCCATCGATGACATCATCCGGATGCCTGACGAATAGACCGATGTCGATGGCGTAGTCGAGCGGGACTTCCGTCTCCACTCCCTTGCCGCTCGCCTCGAACTTCTTCGCCTCGACCGTCAGGCGAACATCGAAGCGTCCCTCGCTGCGCTTGGCGACCGAAAGAGCGGTCGCTTTCAGGTCGAACAGCACAATCTTCTCGAACAGGTCGGCGATCAGCGCCTCGTGCTCCGGACCCGCTTCTGCGCGCAGGATGCGCAGAAAATCGGTCGAGCGTGGATAGGGTTTGGAGGCGTACGCATGCTCGCGCAGCAGACGCGCCAATGCGCGATTGACGACGTCCTCGCCGATGTAGTCCTGCAGCGCATACATCACCACCGAACCCTTGTTGTAGTGAATGTAGGGCTGGTTCTCCACGCGATAGAGCGGCATTTCGTTCACCGCCTCGCCTCTGCGGCCGGTGAGGTATTTGTCGAGTTCATCTTTCAGGAAGCGGCGGATGTGGTGCTCGCCGTATTTGTGCTTCATCACCATCAGCGCCGAGTATTGCGCGAACGTCTCCGACAGCATCGTTGCGCCTTGCATGGCGCCGCCCACCAGCTGGCCGAACCACCATTGGTGTCCCACTTCATGCGTCGTCGTTTTGTAGACGCGGTCGATGTTCCTGGGATCGCGGTTGTCGGCAATGAAGCCGTACCGTTCCGAATAGGGAATCGAATTGGGAAAGCCTTGCGCCCCGCCGCCGAAAAACTGCGGATACTCGAAAATACGCATCTGGCGATGCTGGAAAGGGGAGAACGCCGCCGAATCGTAGGCGATTCCGTCGCGCATCGCGTCGATCATGCGCGTGACGTTGTAGCGGTGCGCCGGGTGATGAAATACCTGCAGGCGTACGCCGTCGGCCACTTCCTCCGTCAGCTCGTAGCGCGCCGAGAGGAACGCGTAATAGTTCAGGATTGGCGTCTCCATCCGGTAGTGAAAGTAACGCCGCCCGTTGTCTTCCCATTCGCGCTGCAGGTTGCCGGGCGCGATGGCGATCTGGTCGGCGGACGTGGACACGGTCGCCTCGAACGCCATCCAGTCGGCATCCGCGACGATATAGTTCCGACTCGCGGCCGCGTCATCTTCTAGCGGCGGCAGGCGATCGATGGGTTCCAGGTCGTAGCGGCGGCGCGTTGCCCGGTCCTGCAGTATGCGGCGCGGATTGAAGCCGAGGACTGGCATGCTCTCCAGATTGTTGAAGAACGTACCGTTCCAGACGACGCTGCTGATGTTGCTGTCGCTGCGAAAGCCGGGGTTCTCGCGCGCCACGACGAAGGTGAACGTTCGGCGCTCACCTGGCTGGAGCGGCGCGTCGAATCGCCAGATGTAGTGCAGCTGGCGATCGTCGGAAGCGACGAGAGTGGCGCGTTCCAGCTGCTGGCTGCGCACAATCGTCCCGAGACCGTAACCGACGTGGACCTGCGGTATGGGCGCACCGGTCTTGTTTTCGATGATGTATGAACCGCGCGCCTGGTAACGGCGTTCCCGCGGATAGATATCGACGTTGAGTTGCGTGGCGACGATGCGCGGCTGGGGCAGAGTCTCATATTTCCGGTACGCCTTCTCATAATCGAACGCGAGACGCTCCATGTCGCGCGACGTGCGATAGGTGTTGAGGACGTTGGTGTTGTAGAAAATGTACCCGCCCGTCGCGATGAAACCGACCAGCAGCATGGCGCAGGCCTGCACGCCCGCGCGTCCCAGGCGCACCGGCAGTGTGCGCACGCGCAGCCAGATCGGCGTCAACGCGCCCCGGTTCCACAGGGCAAAGGTGAGGACAAGCAGGAGCCCCGCGAACCAGGTCCAATAGAAGAGGAACCAATTTTTTGCGACGATGAAATGTCCGTCGCCGTTCATGTCGGAATACGGTGTGCCGGGCGCACTCAGGTTGTGAAAAAGATTGTGCTCGACGCCCAGGGCACGGAGGGCGGTGTCGAGCCCGGCGCCGACGACAATCAGCGCCAGCATGCCCACATAGCGATTGTTCGTAACCGCCTGGAAAAAGGTGGACAGGATCGAAAGCAGAAGAGCGCTGTAGAAATTGAAGAAGAAGGTGCGCCGCAGATACTGCGACAGCTCGACCTCGGCCCAACTCGCGCCACGCGCGATTTGCACGGCGATGGCGGCCGCCGTGCAGACCGCGCACAGCGCGAACAGGACGAGCCACAGGGTCGCGAGCGTGGAGGCCACAAACACCCAGCTCGGCGCGGGTGTCGCGTGGAGGATGTCCTGCACGCGGTAACTGCGGTCACGCCACATCAGTTCCGCCGCGAAATAGATCGACACGAGGGCCAGCACGATCTGGTACTGGCTGGTCGCATTGATGACCACGCGCGTGAGCGGATAGACCGGCGTGGGCGGGGTGGGGAGCGCAAGCGCCACGAGGCCCAACGCGATCAACAGCACGGTCCAGAAACTGAAGCTGCGAAACACGCGCCCGGCTTCGAACCGCACTCGGAGAAGGAATTGGCTGAGGAGTGTGGCGGGACCGAACGACAGCGTCGCCTTGGCGGATCCGCCCACGGCGACGGTCTGCGCTCCGCGCGCCGGAACGCCCTTGCGCCGCTGCTTTTCCTTCCCGGTGCGGAACGAAAAGGCCGCCACGTTGAGCGCCAGAACCGCGGCGGAAAGGCCGAGCCAGATCACGCGGTTCCAGAGAAGCAGGCCCTCCAGCGGAACACGCCGCGTGTTGAGCTCGTGCGGCGACCAATAGCGAATGATTTCGAGATAGGCGAAAGAGCCATACGGATCGAAGAGCGCGACGATCGTGCGGTAGTCGGCGTTCGCCCCCAGTGCCGAGCCGGCGAAAAAGAACACCAGAAAAAAAACCGTGGCCGTGTAGGTCGCCATGGTCGAGCGCGTCAGGTTCGCAACTGTGAACAACAGCGCGCCCGGGATCAGAAGGTTCGCGGCGCCGAAAACCAGATAGTTGTAGACATAGTCGAACGGTCGCAGCGGCCCCACCGTTTCGGGGTCCAGCCATGGCGCGAAGGATCCGGCAAGGATCGCGAGCGGCGTCACGACCAGGACGAGGCAGCACACCACGAATGCCCCGACGAAGCGGCCGGCGAGATAGTCGAACTCGGTGATCGGGCGGGTGAAGAAAAGTCCTTCCGTGTCCAACTTGTGATCGCGCATCACGACGCTGGAGAGAAAGACGACGGGAATGAAAATCCCCAACCACGCCATCGAGCTGATGATCATGCTGATGACGTGAGGCGAATTGATGTGCGACACGCCCGCGATCGCCCTGGACATTTGCGGAACAGCGACGACGGCGAACGAGGACGCGAAGAAGATCGCCGCCGTGACGAAGGACATCGTCGAGCGCAGTTGATACTTGAACTCGAAGGCCGCGAAGGCCCCGAGCATCGGCGACGCCTGAGGGAGGCGCATCAGGCGGCCTGTTCGGCGATCACCCCTTGCGCGCGCCGCGCCGCGAGCGTGGCGAAATAGACATGCTCGAGATCGGCGCGAAGCGGGGTGAACCCTTCGCCCGGAAGGGTGTCGCACAACACATGGATATCAAGCAATCCGCCTGACATGCGGCTGGAGAGCACGCGGAATGTCATACGGTGCTCGTCGAGACTGCCGGGATCGATTTTCTTCGACCACATCTTGCCTTCGAGCGCCTTGATCATTTCCGCCGGCGCACCTTGCGCGACGATCTCGCCGCCATCCATGATTGCCATCGCCGAGCACAGGTCGGCGACATCGTCGACGATATGGGTGGAGAGGATCACGACATTGTCGCCAATGCCCGAGAGCAGATTGTGGAAGCGGTTGCGTTCCTCGGGGTCGAGGCCGGCGGTCGGCTCGTCCACGATCAGGAGCTTCGGCTGGCCGATCAGTGCCTGCGCGATGCCCCAGCGCTGGCGCATGCCGCCGGAATAACCGCTCAGCGATTTGTTGGCGACGTCGAAGAGATTGACCTGACGCAGCATGTCGTCGACGAGGCGCCGGCGTTCGTTCTTGTCGGCCATGCCTTTGAGCTGCGCCAGATGATCGAGCATCGCGCGCCCGGAGACGCGCGGATAGACGCCGAATTCCTGGGGCGCGTAGCCGAGCTGCCGCCGCAGCAGATCCGGTTGCTTCAGCACGTCGACGCCGTCGAACGCGATGGTTCCGGAATCAGGTGCTTGAAGCGTGGCGATGGTGCGCATCAGGGTGGACTTCCCGGCGCCGTTCGGGCCGAGCAGGCCGAACATACCCTTCGGAATCTCGAGTGAGACATCGTGAAGGGCGCGAACCCCGTTGCGGTATGTCTTGGACAGTTTGTGGATCGACAGCATGATGCGGACCTCGAAGCTTCATCGAAATCTCATTCACGGATGGCGAATGCGGCTGTACGAGCAGGGCGCAGCACGCAGGTACATCGCGTTCGCGTTACCGCACTCGATTCACTAATCAGGGGCGGGTGCCTCGACACTGTCGATGACCACCACGTCGACGGGAGCACGCGTCGATTCGAGCTTGAGCCCGAGCTGTTCGTTGAGAACGGTCGTCAGCGACGAGCCATCTGCTTGCGGGATGTTCGCGGCGGCCGCGGGAATGTTGGCACCCATCTTCTGCGCCAGCGCCAGCAGCATCTGCAGGTCGAGCCTCATGTCGAAGTCGTAGCGGCCGGTCAGTCCGGTCTTGTCGCGCACCGCGCGGCCCGTGAACTGCGTCAGGATCTCGACCAGCTGCTTCATCTCCTGACCGTCGCCGCGCAGCATCACGTTGAGCGGCCCGCCCGACGGATCGGTCGCGACGCTGCAAGGGCGGGCCTTGCCGATGAAGCTGGCGATGTCGCCCTTGGCAAGCGCTGCGCCCTGCTCGGCGAGGAGCTCGGCGGCCTTCGAGCAGTCGGACTTCGAGGGCCTGAGGTCCGGGCCGAGGCGGCCGTCGCGGCGGGCGAGCACCAGGTCGTACACCGGCAGCTCGCGCGACTCGGTGTGCGTCTTCAGCTTGAACCGGTCGGCCAGCAGCGCCCGCAACAGCTGCGGCAGTTCTTTTCCGATCGTCGGGGTGGGCGCCTTGGCGGTGATGTCGTACTTCGCCGCCAGAAGATCCGGCGGTCCGCCGGCGAGCTGCGCTTCCTGCTTCAGCTCGAAGGCCGCCATGATCAGCATCCGCGTGGGCGTATTGGTGGCCGTGAACCGACCGCCTGGCTGCGGCAGCATCAGCGCAATCGCACTGAGAGGGTTGGCGGGATCGGGATTGGGGTTGCTCGGCTTGATCGAAGCGACCTCGAATGCTGTCGGCGAAACGGCGGCGGGCGCCGCGGC
>DATFRP010000313.1:0-11624 GCA_035263125.1 Vicinamibacterales bacterium | reverse complement strand
CCTCAGGAGGCCGCGCGTGATATCCGCGAGCGCGGCCGGTTCGATGTTGCACGCATCGAAGCGATCGAAGAAACCACTCAACACGACCTCATCGCATTTACGACCGCGGTCGCCGAACACGTCGGCCCGTCGGCGCGATGGCTGCATTTCGGTCTGACTTCCTCAGACGTGATCGACACGGCGCAGGCGATTCAGATGCGCGAGGCCTGCGACGTCATTCTCGCCGGTCTCGAGCAGTTGATGCGGGCGGTGCAGACGCGCGCCGAGGAGCACCGACGCACGCCGATGATCGGGCGGACCCACGGCGTGCACGCCGAGCCGATGACGTTCGGTCTCAAGCTCGCGCTGTGGTACACCGAGCTCGGACGCGATGTCGTCCGGATGCGACGCGCCCGCGAGGTGATTGCCGTCGGGAAGCTGTCGGGAGCGGTCGGGACCTTCGCGCATCTGCCGCCATCGATCGAAGCGGATGTGTGCCGCGCGCTCGGTCTGCAGCCGGCGCTCGTCGCGTCGCAGGTCATCCAACGCGATCGTCACGCCGAGCTCCTCTCGGCGATGGCGATCACCGGCTCGTCGCTCGAGAAGTTCGCTCTCGAAATCCGCGGGTTGCAGAAAACCGAGATCGGGGAGGTCGAGGAGCCATTCGGCAAGGGGCAGAAGGGGTCGTCGGCGATGCCCCACAAGCGCAATCCGATTGGCTGCGAACAGATCGTCGGCCTGGCGCGGCTCCTGCGCGGCAACGCGATCCCGGCGATCGAGAACAACGCCCTGTGGCACGAGCGCGATATCTCGCATTCATCCGTGGAGCGCGTGATTCTGCCGGATAGCTTCATCGTGCTCGATCACATGCTCCGCCGGTTTACTCGCATCGTGTCGGGCATGATCGTCTATCCCGAACGGATGCGCGAGAACCTCGAGCGTTCGCGTGGCGTCGTCTTTTCGGGAACGGTTCTGCTGGAGCTCGCACAGCGCGGCGTGTCGCGCGAGCAGGCGTACGACTGGGTCCAGCGCAACGCGATGCGGGCGTTTCTCGAACAGCGCGATTTCAAGACGCTGCTGCTCGCCGATCCCGACGTCACCGGGGTGCTGCAGCCCGACGATATCGAGCGCGCGTTCGACTTGAACGCGCAGCTCCGTCACGTCGATCATGTATTCGATCGGGTCTTTCAGGAGGTCGCCGTTTGATGCGGACTCGGGTGTTCGTCACGCTGAAGCCGTCGGTGTTCGATCCGCAGGGGACGACGGTCACCGAGGCCCTGCATACACTCGGCTACACATCTGTGAAGGATGTTCGCCAGGGAAAGTATTTCGAGCTCGATATCGACGCGACGAGTACCGATGAGGCGCGGCGGCTCGCGTCGGAGGCCGCCGACAAGCTCCTGGCCAATCCCGTGATCGAGAGCTATCGCGTGGAGGTTGACGCCCGATGAAATTCGCCGTCGTCGTGTTTCCCGGTTCGAACTGCGACCACGACGCGTACTACGCGGTGAACAAGGTCCTCGGCCAGGACGCGGAAATGGTCTGGCACAAGGACACGAGCCTCGGCAACGCCGACGCGGTCATCCTGCCTGGTGGCTTCGCCCACGGCGACTATCTGCGTACCGGCGCGATCGCGCGCTTTTCTCCGATCATGCAGGCGGTCAAGTCGTTTGCCGCAGCTGGCGGGCCGGTCCTCGGCATCTGCAATGGATTCCAGGTACTGCTCGAAGCGGGTCTGCTGCCGGGAGCGATGCTGCGGAATCGGAGTCTGCATTTCCGCTGCGAACACGTGCACGTGCGGGTCGAACACACCGACACGCTGTTCACCACGAGCGGCAACGTCGGGCAGGTGCTGCGCATCCCGATCGCGCACGGCGAGGGCAACTACTACGCGGAGCCCGCTGTCATCGAGCAGCTCGAAAACAATCGACAGATCATCTTTCGCTATGTGACGGCGAGCGGTGAGGTCACCGATGCCGCCAATCCGAACGGGTCCGCTCACAACATCGCCGGCATTACGAACGACGCGCGCAATGTCGTGGGGCTGATGCCGCATCCCGAGCGCGCCTGCGAGCTCGCGGTCGGCAGCGCCGATGGCCGCGTGATCTTCGAGTCGGTCATAAATGGCATAAATGGGGTCGGGAGTCATTTCTCCGCAACCGCTCTTTCCTCAGTGGGCGTTCTCACGAAATGACTCCCGACACCATTACGGATTCGGTACTCGAGCGGCATGGTCTGACACGCGACGAGTACCAGCGCATCCTCGACGCGCTGGGGCGCACGCCGACGATCACCGAGCTTGGAATCTTCTCGGTGATGTGGTCCGAGCACTGCAGTTATAAGAGCTCGCGCGTCCATTTGAAGACGCTGCCGACGACAGGCCCGCGCGTCCTGCAGGGTCCCGGCGAGAACGCCGGCGCCGTCGATATCGGCGACGGGCTCGCGGCCGTCTTCAAAATCGAATCACACAATCACCCGTCGTTCATCGAGCCGTATCAGGGTGCGGCGACCGGCGTCGGCGGCATCATTCGCGACATCTTCACGATGGGCGCGCGGCCGATTGCCCTGCTGAATTCGCTGCGCTTCGGGCAGCTCGACGATCCGCTCGTTCGTCGGACGATGTCCGGTGTGGTCGCCGGCATCGCCGGCTACGGCAACAGCATCGGCATCCCGACCATCGGCGGCGAGATCGCCTTCGACGAAAGCTACACCGGCAACCCGCTCGTCAATGTGTTCTGCCTCGGCATCTCCAGGGCCGACGAGATCATCAAGGGCACCGCATCGGGCGTGGGCAACGCCGTGTATTACGTTGGCTCGAAGACCGGCCGCGACGGCATCCACGGCGCGACGATGGCGTCGGCGGAGTTCGATGACAAGTCGTCCGAGAAGCGGCCCGCCGTGCAGGTCGGCGATCCGTTCATGGAGAAGCTGCTGCTCGAGGCATGCCTCGAGGTCATGAAGACCGACGCGCTCGTCGGCATTCAGGACATGGGCGCGGCCGGCCTGACCTGTTCAACCTGTGAGATGGCGGCACGCGGAGGCGCGGGCATCGAGATCGATGTCGCGTTCGTGCCTCAACGCGAAACTCAGATGACGCCGTACGAGATCATGCTGTCCGAGTCGCAGGAGCGCATGCTGCTCGTCGTCAAGAAGGGACGCGAAGCGGAGGTCGAGCGCATCTTCGACAAGTGGGACCTGCACGCGGTCCGCATCGGTCAGGTCACGACCGACGGCCTCATGAGAGTCAGGGACCGCGGCGACGTCGTTGCGGAGATTCCAACGCGCTCGCTCACGGACGATGCGCCTGTGTATCGGCGGCCGATGGCTGAGCCCGAGTACTTGAAAGACGCGCGTCAGCTCGACCTGACAGGCCTCGGTGCACCACTTTCGACTCGAGAGGCCTTCAGACGTCTCCTCGCATCTCCCGAGATCGCCAGCAAGCGGTGGGTGTACCGCCAGTACGATCACATGGTTCGCACCAACACGCTGGTGCTGCCCGGGATGGGTGCGGGAGTCGTGCGCATCAAAGGCACCACCCGCGCACTCGCGATGTCGGTCGACGGAAATGGACGATTCGTCTACCTCGATCCCCATCTCGGCGCGCAGCTCGCCGTCGCGGAGGCCGCGCGCAACGTGGCCTGTGCCGGAGCCCTGCCGATCGGCGCGACCAATTGCCTCAATTTCGCAAACCCGCAGCGTCCCGAAATCATGTGGCAGTTTGCGCGGGCAGTGGAAGGGATGGGCGAGGCATGCCGCGCGCTGAACATCCCGATCACCGGCGGAAACGTGAGCCTGTATAACGAGACGGATGGCCGCGGCATCCTGCCAACGCCGGTGCTCGGTGTGGTTGGCGTGATTGAAGATGCAGACATGGTCGTCGGACGGGCGTTCCGTTCCGCGGGCGACATCGTCGTGCTCCTTGGCGAGAGCCACGACGAGCTCGGCGGGAGCGAGTATCTCAAGGTCGCGCACCGAATCATCCGCGGCGTGCCTCCCGCGCTCCACCTGTTGAATGAAGCGGCCTTGCAGCGCGTGCTGGTCGCCGGTGCGGGACGACGCATCATTCGATCCGCGCACGATTGCGCCGAGGGTGGGCTGGCCATTACTGCGGCCGAGTGTTGCTTCGATTCGTCGCTCGGAGTCGACCTCGATCTGGCTGGTGTGTCGACGGATGCGGCTGGCTATCAGGAGGTCGCCACGCTGTTCGGCGAGTCGGCGTCGAGGGCACTTGTCTCGGTTGCGGCCGATCGCGTCGGGGACCTGCTGGCACTGGCTGCGTCAGAAAAGGTGTCTGCCGTACGGATCGGCGCCGTCGGCGGGGACCGCATCAAGATATCGGTGGGTGGCAGGCGCGTGCTGGATGAGCCTCTCGCAGTCGCCGAGCAGATCTGGTCGACGGCCATCGAGGACTACTTCGAGCGGCAGCGCGCTATTGCGTAACGTCGTACACTGGAGACTTCAGGAGCGGGCCTCGCGTCTCAGGATCAACTCCTGGGGCCTCTGAGGCCTGAGCCCTGAGCCCTGGGGCCTAACATTGATGGACAAGTTCCGCGAAGAGTGCGGCGTCTTTGGGATCTTCGGACACCCGGAGGCATCGAACCTCACGTACCTGGGCTTGTATGCCCTCCAGCATCGTGGTCAGGAAAGCGCGGGCATCGCGTCAGCCGACGGCACGCGTATTCGCGTGACCAAGGCGATGGGCTACGTCAACGACGTCTTCAACACTGAGATGCTGGAACAGCTGCCGGGTCACATCGCGATGGGGCACGTGCGCTACTCGACCGCGGGTGAAAGCCGTCTCGCCAACGCGCAGCCGATCGTGGTCGACAGCGCACACGGACAGCTCGCCGTTGGCCACAACGGCAACCTCGTGAACGCCAGCGAGCTGCGCGACGCGCTGGTCCGCAGCGGTGCGATTTTTCAGGCCACGACCGACACCGAGGTGATCGTCCATTTGTTCGCCCGATCGCGCGAGAGCGGAGCCGAAGCGGCGATTGTCGATGCGCTGCTGCAGGTGCGGGGCGCCTTTTCGTTCGTGATGATGACGAAAGACGCGCTGATCGGTGTGCGCGATCCGCACGGCTTCCGCCCCCTTGCGCTCGGCAAGCGCGGGGAGGCGTGGGTCATCTGCTCCGAAACCTGCGCGATGGATTTGATCGGTGCCACTTACGTGCGTGATGTCGAGCCGGGTGAAGTGGTCGTCGCGAGCGCGCACGGGCTGAAGTCGATCAAGCCGTTCGGCGCGGCGCGACAGGCGCAATGCATCTTCGAGCACGTCTACTTCGCGCGACCCGACAGCTACGTGTTCGGCGAGAGCGTCAACGAGATCCGCACCGAGTTCGGGCGACGGCTGGCGCGTGAGTCGGGCATCGACGCCGACGTGGTCGTGCCGATTCCTGACTCGGGCGTCTGCGCGGCCATCGGGTACTCCGAGGCGTCAATGACTCCGATGCGAATGGGTCTCATCCGCAATCACTACGTCGGGCGCACGTTCATCGAGCCGCAGCAGTCGATTCGCCACTTCGGCGTCCGTGTGAAGTTGAATCCAGTTCGCAGCATCCTCGAGGGCAAGCGCGTCGTGCTCGTGGACGACTCGATCGTGCGCGGGACGACGAGCCGGAAAATCGTGAAAATGGTGCGCGAGGCCGGTGCGAAGGAAGTGCACATGCGCATCAGCTGCCCGCCGACGATTTCACCCTGCTTCTACGGTGTGGACACGCCTCGTCGATCGGAGCTGATCGCCGCCACGCACTCGATCGAAGAGATTCGGAAGTATCTGAACGCCGACACGTTGGCATACCTCAGTCACGATGGGCTCGTCGATTCGGTGAAAGGCGGCCGAACCGGTTACTGTACCTCCTGCTACACGGGGCAGTATCCGGTCGCCTTCCCGCAGGACGAACGGTCGTATCTGCAGCTCGCGCTCAAGCTCAATGGCGAATCGGCCAGGACCGAGCCTGCGGCCGTGCCGGTGCACATTCACGATTTCGACAAAGATCCCGTCGTCAGCTGACGTTCGAGCGCCCAGTCATGGACTACAAGTCATCTGGGGTCGATATCGATGCCGGCAATGAGACCGTCCGCCGGATCCGCGGGCTCGCGCGATCGACGTTCACGTCCGGCGTGCTTTCGGACATCGGCTCGTTCGGTGGTTTGTTTCAGCTGGACACGAGGCGGAACAGTCATCCCGTGCTCGTGGCCAGCGCCGATGGTGTCGGCACCAAGCTGAAGGTTGCGTTTCTCGCGAACCGGCACGACACGGTGGGCGTCGATCTGGTCAACCACTGCGTAAACGACATCCTCGTGCAGGGGGCCGAGCCGCTCTTCTTTCTCGACTATCTCGCGACCGGCCGGCTGTCGCCGGTCGTCGCCGAAGCCATTGTCGGCGGTATGGCCAAGGCATGCCGCCACAACGGATGCGCGCTGCTGGGTGGAGAGACCGCCGAAATGCCCGGCATGTACGCCGATGGCGAATACGATCTCGCCGGCTTCATCGTCGGCGTGGTCGATCGAGAGCGATTGATCAACGGGCGGACGATCGCGATCGGCGACGTGCTCGTTGGCATACCTTCGTCCGGGCTGCACACCAACGGCTATTCGCTCGCACGGCGCATCGTCTTCGACACGCTCGGACTTCGCGTCGACAGTGAGGTCCCGGAGTTGTCGACCACTGTCGGGGAGGCGCTGCTCCAGCCTCATCGATCCTATCTGTCCATGATCTTGCCGATACTCGATGCCGGTCGGGTCAAGGGCATGGCCCACATCACTGGGGGAGGCATTACCGACAACCTGCCGCGTATCCTCCCGCATGGGACCGCGGCCGTCGTCGATGCCTCATCGTGGACAGTGCCGCCGCTGTTTCGTTGGTTGCAGAAGAGTGGGCAGGTGCCTGCGGAAGAGATGATGCGCACGTTCAACATGGGCATTGGTCTGATCATCGTGACGACGAAACACAACTCAGAGGCGCTGATCGGGGAGCTCGCCGCCCGCGGCGGTCATGACGCCCGCGTGATCGGCGAGGTCGTCCCCGGCGAACCGCCGTCCGTGAGCTACCTAAATCTGTAATGGGGTCGGGAGTCATTCTCGCTGGTACTCTCGAGAATGACTCCCGACCCCATTACAGATTTACGCCGTCGACGCGATGTTCCCGAAGGCAGCCCGAGTTGGGCAATTGCTGCTTGTGTCCACTCATCGGTTCCGAACGGGCGGCTTAGTCGAACGGCCTCTCGGATCGCTTCGAGCTCCGCCTCATTCTGGGGTGCATTCACGAGGTCGATCCAGTTACTCGGCCGCGCCACTGGCCATTCCGTTGTGTTTGCCCGACCGCGGTCATCCTCACCGCGCCAGAGGCTCCCCCACCGCCAGTCTTCGGCACGCTCGACAAGGCCCGCACGAAGTGCATTGCGCTCGACGTATCGACATACCCGTAGGAAGTGATGATCGCTGCGGACCGCGAATGCTTTGAAGCGGCCTTGATAGACTCCTCCTTGTCCCTCGAGCCTTCTGCTGATCTGCCAACGACGCACGTGAGTGGTTGTCAGCCAATGCATGAAACTGGAGAGGGCGCCATCAGCCGTTGGAGATAGCAGAAAATGCCAATGGTTAGGCATGATGCAGTACGCAAAGAGTGCCACTTCGCTGCGTTCGAGCGCGGCACTGAGAACGTGCTCGAAAGACTCGTAGTCCGCGGCTGTGTCGAAAAGTCGAGCACGCCTTGCGGATCTATTGAGGACGTGGAAGATCAGCCCCTTCGTCGAAATGCGTTGACGTCTCGGCATGGGTGCGTTCTAACGCAATGAGGATGCCGTCGTCGCACACCCCGTGAGCGTTTGAGAATGACTCCCGACCCCATTTCGAAAATCGAAATGACTCCCGACCCCAATCACCGGCTCGCTGTTCTCATCTCGGGGCGCGGGACCAATCTGCAGTCGCTCATCGATGCGACTCGCGACACGCGGCTCGATGCGACGATCGCCGTGGTGATCTCGAACCGCGCTGACGCGGGCGGTCTCGAGCGGGCGCGTCGTGCCGGTATCGAGACGCTGGTGCTCGATCACCGGGGATGGCCGTCACGCGAGGACTACGATCGCGCGATCGTACGAGAGCTGCAGGCGCGCGATGTGCGTCTCATCTGCCTCGCGGGATTCATGCGCCGCTTCAGTGACGTGATGCTCGAGGCGTTTCCCAACGCGATCCTCAATATCCATCCGTCGCTGCTGCCCGCGTTCCCTGGTCTCCACCCGCACCAGCAGGCGCTCGAGCACGGTGTGAAGGTGAGCGGCGTGACCGTTCACCTGGTCACCTCGGATCTCGACGCAGGTCCGATCATCGTGCAGCGGAGCGTTCCCGTGCACGCGGACGACACGCCTGACACACTTGCCGCGCGCATCCTGGTGGAAGAACACAAGGCGTATCCCGAAGCGGTGTCGATCGTGCTGGCAGGCGGCTGGAGGGTGGACGGTCGTCGCTTCGTCAGATCGACGACTGACGCCGGAGTGTGATGACGGCAACTTCGGGTGGGCAGTTGATCCGAATCGGCACATACACCGTCCCGATCCCGCGACTGACGAAGATCGACGTGTTCTCGCGTTGGCCCAGACCCTGAAGAACGGGGAAGCGAGCGCGCGCGATCGCACCGACGCCAGGCATGACCACCTGTCCGCCGTGCGTGTGACCTGACAGCACGGCGGGAACATCGAGCGCAGCCGCTTCGGTCAACCGTCGAGGATCGTGCGCCAGCAGCAACACCGTATCGTCGGCGCCCTTCAGCACGCGTGAGATGTCGGTCGGGCGTCGTGTCCAGAAGCGGATGCCGGCAAGCTCCAGCGCTTCCCCGCGGATCACCACACGCGTGCGCTGATCCTTGAGCACCACGAATCTCCTCCTGGCCAGAGCCGCCGGCATATCACGATCGTCGTCGTGATTGCCGAGGATCGCGTACACGCCGTTCGGCGCCTGCAGCGGTGACAGCAGCTCCGCCACCGGCTCGACGTAGTCTCGATCGCCGTAGGTCACGTAATCGCCGCCTAGAACGATGAGGTCGGTGTGCGCCGCGAGAGCCAGGCTTACGGCCTGTGTGACGTCAGCGGCTGGAACGAGATGACTGTGGTGGATGTCGGTCAGCAGGCCGATGCGCAAGCCGTCGAGTGCTGGCGGCAACCCGGACACGGGGAGCGTCGCTTCGGTCACGCCGACACGATGGCGTTCGTCGACGACACCATAGGTCACGGCGCCGGCGCATGCGCCAATGGTTCCGGCGAGCGCGCCTCTGAGTACGGCGCGTCGGGTCAGGGGCATGTTTCCCGTATAGTAGCGGCAGTGGACCTCTACGGCGAATTCGAGTGGCGTGGGCTGATCTACGACGCAACCGAGGGTGTGCGCGACGTCCTGGCGCGGGAGAAGGTCACCGGCTACATCGGATTCGATCCGACCGCGTCGAGCCTCCACGTGGGCAGTCTGCTCGTGATGATGATGCTGGCGCACGTCCAGCGTGCGGGACACACGGCCATTGCCCTCGTCGGCGGCGGGACAGGCCTGATCGGCGATCCGAGCGGCAAGAGCGCCGAGCGCCAGCTGCTGACGGTCGATCGTGTCGAAGAGAACGTGCGCGGTGTCCGCGATCAGCTTGCGCGGTTCCTCGACTTCGAGAACACGACCAACCCCGCGCGTCTCGTCGACAACGGCGACTGGCTGCGCAAGCTGAGCGCGATCGAATTCATGCGCGACGTCGGCAAGCATTTCACGGTGAATGCGATGCTCGCCAAGGACTCGGTCAAGCGGAGGATCGAGAGCACCGAGGGAATTTCCTATACCGAGTTCAGCTACTCGCTCCTGCAGGCGTACGATTTTCTCGAGCTCTATCGACGATTCAACTGCACGATGCAGATGGGCGGCAGCGATCAGTGGGGCAACATCACGGCGGGCATGGATCTGATTCGCCGAGTCGAAGGTGCGCGCGCCCACGGCATCGTGTTCCCGCTCATCACGACCGCGTCAGGCACGAAATTCGGGAAGACCGAGTCGGGCACGGTGTGGCTCGATCCGCAGCAGACGACGCCATATGCGTTTTATCAGTTCTGGCTCAATACGCCCGACAGCGATGTCGTGCGGTATTTGAAGTACTTCACGTTCCTCGATCGACCGCGCATCGATGAACTCGAGCGCGCGAGTCGCGAGCAGCCCGATCGACGGGACGCGCAGCGTGCGCTCGCGCAGGAGGTCACGCGACTGGTGCACGGCGAGGCGGCGGTGCGCGAGTCGGAGCGGTCCGCTGAGAAGCTGTTCAAGGGTGAGATCGAGGCGATGACCGCCTCAGAGTTCCGAGAGGTCTTCAGCAGCGTGCCTTCGTCGGAGACCCACTACCAGGCCGACGGATGGCTGATCACGGAATTCCTGGCCGCCACTTCAGTGGCCGCATCGAAGGGTGAGGCCGCTCGATTGATTCGCGGCGGCGGCATTTCTGTGAACGGGCGCCGTGTTGCGGACGAGAAGTCGCGGGTCCGTCCCGAAGATGCGATGCACGGGGAGTATTTCGTGATTCGGAAGGGCAAGCGGGACAACCACCTCGTGCGGATAGTGGGTCCTGCCACGCCATAGCCCACAGCGAAGAGCCTGCCTCGCCGAAGCGCGACGCGCGTAGGCGGGGACTTGACAAGATCGTCAAGGCTCCGTAGGATCGTCAGGTTCGTCTGAAGGTTTCGGTCCTTCCTGTTCCGGTCCAACCCACGCACGTCATCGACGTAACCAGGGCTTGACAGCGGTTCGGTCGGGTAGTAACCTTAGAAGGTTCCCCAAAAAACGGCCGGTAACGACCGATCGGTGGGGACACGCTGAAGCGCCCCAGGTGCACAAGCGCGTACTTGCAGTCCAAGCCGGGTGGTTTGGCGGTTTGTCGCGCCGTAGTTGCCGAGGGTCGCAAAGGCGGACGGTTCTTTGAAAACTAGATAGTGCGTGCAAGCACAACAACGGTCTCGACCGACCGCCTGAGGGCTTTTACCGCTCGAGGGATTGGCGAGTCGAGGCCAGGTTCGTTCCCCGCGCCAGCGGGGAATGGACTCCCGTCAAGTGTCAGCTTCTCTCGTCCGCCTTCGCATCTTCGATGCTTCGGCGAGGTGGGAGAGGCGGTTCTGGTGAACCCCGCGAGGGAATAAGTCAGAGTCGCTTGACAAAAAAGACAGTACGAAACAACGCAAGAGCCAAGTCAACAGGCGCTCGCGTGAAGAGTTGCTCTCGTCGAAAGGCGAGAACAAACCCTTTAACATGAGAGTTTGATCCTGGCTCAGAATCAACGCTGGCGGCGTGCCTAACACATGCAAGTCGAACGCGAAAGTTCCTTCGGGGATGAGTAGAGTGGCGTCCGGGTGAGTAACGCGTGGGTAATCTACCTTCGGGTGGGGAATAACCCAGGGAAACTTGGGCTAATACCGCATAATGCAGCGGCTCGACATCGAGACAGTTGTTAAAGCAGCAATGCGCCTGAAGAGGAGCCTGCGTCTGATTAGCTTGTTGGTGAGGTAATGGCTCACCAAGGCTACGATCAGTAGCTGGTCTGAGAGGACGGCCAGCCACAATGGCACTGAAACACGGGCCATACTCCTACGGGAGGCAGCAGTGGGGAATTTTGCGCAATGGGCGAAAGCCTGACG